>JAMCTB010000032.1 GCA_023380955.1 Chloroflexota bacterium
GACTATGAAAACGGGATGCTAGTTCTCGGCAACTGGCTGTCATGGCCGTCGAAACTGCGTTAGACCCTGCAGCTTTGCGCCGCCGCTTTTCAGCGGCTTTGCCTTTGTCGACGATTCTGTTCAAGAGCCACGGCTCGTGTCGCCAGGTTACTTGTGCTAGCGTGAACCTGGTGCCGGCCTATTCCCCCTATTCATATATTCGACTTTGCTGGGCAATACTTGAGGGTCGTGCTTGCGGCTTCTCAAAGGCTATTCAAGAACATTGGGTCTGCCAATGGTCGCCCTCGAGGGCGACCATCACCCGCAAGAGTTCGGCCTCCCACTCGGCAGTAACAGTCCGAGACTTGCCTGGCGCGGTGCGGTCGCCAGGCTCGCCCTGAAGAACGACTGGTGTCGATGGCGACTCTGGTGAGCGGGGCACAGCATCCAGGCCGCCGGCCAGGTAGCGTTTCAGAACTCGGGTCACGGTTTAGGCTTCATACCCTTGTCCACCCTTTGGAGCCCGGGGTAAGACTTAGGCCGCTCGCACCAGCCGGCGCGCCTTCTCCAGTTGCTGCCGCTCGGCCATCGCCACAGCCACATCCTCGCCGTTGCTTGACACCGAGCCAGAGCGGTCATATCATCAACTCAAAGAATAGTGGCATCAGTCTTTGGAATCGTCTGTGGCGTGAGACCAGTCTTTGCGTGGCCAGCGAATACCCGAGCCCTGCTGACCTGGGAGAGCGTGGGGACTGGGCGGAGAGCGGGGGCGCTGCAGCTCCCGCGGAGCGCGGAGTGGGCCGTGGCACGCTTTTGGAATCAACTATCTTTGCAGGCCTGGTTCTTGCTTCAGGCAGGCTTCATCTTTGCGCTGCTATTCGTCGCGTTCATCCTTCTCAGCAACGACGCCATCAGCTCGAGCACCCGGGAAATCCTGACCGAGCGACGCCTTGCCGCCGAGCAGACCGCCCACCGGCTCGATCTGGTGCTCGAGCAATCGTTTCTGCTGGTGCAGCGGCGCGTTCCGCCGGGTTTCTCCTTCTCCACAAACCCTGGGACCGGACCAGGCATAGCCAGGCGAGTATATCCCGAACTCCTGCTCTCGCCGGCCTACGTTGCCGTGTACGATAGGCAAGGCGTGCTACGGGACACCGAGCCCCCCTCGCTTCATCTCCAGGAGATCGACGCCCTTCCGATCCGAGATGCGCTGGAACGCGGCACCCCGACTGTTACCGGCTTGCTGCCGGACCTCAGGGGCAAGGGGCGGGCGGTTTACCTGCTCTTCCCGATAAGGAACGAGACCGGAGCGACGTTGGGTCTGATACTGGCGGCGATCGATCCGGCTAACTCCAACCTGGACGAATTCCTCCAGTCTTTCTCGCTGGGCGCGACCGGCTTCGCCGAGCTGGTGGACGAGAAGGGCTTCGTTCTGGCCACCACCCAGCGCGCCGGTCTGTTTCAGAAGGGCGACCACGCCGACCAGTTTGCCACGCTCATCCAGGACCGCAGGTCGAGCGTGGGCACGTGCCATCGCTGTCACGACAGCACGGGCGGCGAGGTGAAGAAGGAGCAAGAGGTACTGGCATTCGCTCCCTTGCAGCGGGCAGCGTGGGGCGTGGCCATCCGCCAGCCGGAGGAGGAAGCCCTGGCCCCGGTAAGGGCGGTACAGATGCGCTTCTTCTTCCTCGGCCTCGCTTCCCTGTGCGGCATCGTAGTCGTGTCGTGGAGGGCATCGCGCCGGCTGGCCCAATCGGCGAGACAGCTACAGGAACGGGCCAGCGGCCTGGCGCGGGGCGACCTGGAGACCCCCATCCCGCCGCCACGTGGCGCCGAGATGATCCAACTGGCGAACACGCTGGAACAGACCCGGCAGGAGCTACAGGCTTCGTGGCAGGAGCTGGAGCGGTCCAACCGGGAGCTGCAGCAGCGGGTAGACGCGAAGACCATTGAGCTGGGGTCCATCGTCAGAGCATCCGAGTCGCTCGTCTCGGCCGGCGGGCCCGACACGCTGCTGGGCTTCGTCGTCAGGATCGCCGCCCAGACCTTTCACGCCGACGCGGCGGTCCTCTTCCTGTGGGATGCCCAGCGTGGGGGCCTGGTCGCCAGGGCCTCCACGGGATATGACACCCAGGCCCTCGCCCAGGTTGCCCTCCAGCCGGGGGAGGGCATCGCCGGCAAGGTGTTCAAGAGGGGCAAGCCCGCGATGTCCGACAACGCTGCCGAAGTGGAGCGACTACTGGGTGACCTCTCGGCCGAGAACCGCCGCTACCTGCTCTGGGCTAGGGGCGGGAACGAGCCGCGGTCCTTCATATGCGTCCCCGTCGAAAACCGAGGCCAGGTCCTGGGCGACATATTCCTTGCCGGGTTCCAGGACGGCACGCAGCTATCTCGTTCCAACCTCGAGCTGGCATGCACCTTCGCCCGGATCGTGTCTGCCCTTCAAGAGAATTTTCGCCTGCTCCACGAGACCAGCCAGGCCGAAGCCCTGCGCCGGGCGGACCAGATCAAGACCGAGTTCTTCTCAAACACCTCACACGAGCTGCAGACACCGCTTGCCTCCCTGAAGGCTTCTCTGGACTTGCTCCCCCCGGCCTTCTCCAGCGATGATGTGGAGGCCCGCGCCGCTCTGGTGGAGAACGCGCGGCGCAGCGCAGACCGTCTGCAGCGGCTCGTGGGCGACCTGATCGATGTGGCGCGGCTGCAGAACCTTCACTTGAAGCTCGATCTGGACGTCATCGACCTGCGAGACGTCCTGCAGCAGGCGGTGTGCAAGTTCGAGCCGCTCACGGACAAAAAGGGCCAGACCTTGAAGCTGTTCAGCCCGGAAGCTGCCTCGCTGGTCGTCGCCGACCCGCGCCGCGTCGAGCAAGTCCTGGGCAACCTCCTTATGAACGCGCACCAGTACACCCCTCAAGGGGGACACATCACCATCAGCGTCCAGGACCAGAGCGAGGAGTTCGTTGTCTCGATCGCCGACACCGGCCCGGGGATCGCCCCCCGGGACAAGGTGCGGCTGTTCGAGCGATTCTACCGGGGTGCCAGCGATGGTGTTCCCTCCGGCCTGGGACTGGGGCTGGCCATCGCCAAGGGGCTGGTGGAGCTTCACGGCGGGAGAATCTGGGTGGAGAGCGGCCGAGCAAAGGGCAGCATATTCTGCTTCTCTCTACCTAAGGCGTCTTTGAATGAAGATTTTGATCGTTGACGATGATCCGGACCTGGCGGAGGCCCTCCGGCTGGGATTCAAGCTTCAGTGGCCCGAGTGGCAGACCTTAGTGGCAGACGATGGGAAGCGGGCGCTGGAGCTGTTCGCGAAGGAGCATCCCGGCATCATCATCCTGGACATCGCCATGCCGAAGATGAACGGCTTCGAGGTATTGCGGCGCGTGCGAGAGGTCTCCGATGTCCCCGTAATAATGCTGACGGTCAAGGGAGAGGAGCTGGACAAGGTCCGGGCCCTGGAGCAGGGGGCCGACGACTACGTGACCAAGCCCTTCGGCTCGATGGAGCTGATGGCCAGGGTGAGAGCAGTGCTACGGCGCACCGAGACGCCCACACCCGACAGCTCCAAGCCTAGCTTCCATGCCGGAGCGCTCAGCATAGACTACAGCTCGCGCAGGGTCACCGTCCGTGGTAAGCCCGTGAAGCTCACCCCCACCGAATATCGGCTCCTCTGCGCTCTGGCCGCTTCCCCCAACCAGGTCCTGTCTCATCAGGCACTTCTGGTCCGCGTATGGGGCAGCGAGTTCCTGGGGGAGAGGGAATTCGTCAAGATTTACGTGAAGCGTCTCCGCGACAAGATCGAGGACGATGCATCCCGACCTCGCTACATCCTCACCGAATGGGGCCAGGGGTACCGGCTGGCCACCCCCTGAGCGCTTCCTCCAGACATTTATACCAATTGTAACTTTTGATTTACTGACGCGTTAACTGGCACCGTATTACGCTTGTACCAGGCACACCAGGGGCGTGGCCTCGCCAATCAGCGGGAGGTTGTCGTGAGCTGGCAGATTTCTTCGACGTCGGTCTCGCAGTTTGCCGATCAACTGGCGGAAGCCAGCGGCGTGGACATCAACGTCTGCTACCAGTGCAAGAAATGCGCCAGCGGCTGCCCCATCGCCTACGCCGTCGACTACACCCCCGTTCAGCTCCTTCACGCGGCCCGCCTCGGGCTGAAGGACCTTGTCCTCAGCAGCAAAGCCATCTGGCTCTGCCTCGCCTGCGAGACGTGCGTTGCCCGCTGCCCGCAAGAGGTGGACATCGTCAAGGTGATGGACGCGCTGCGGGCGATGGCCCTGCAGGCGGGGGTCAAGCCCCAGGTCCCGGAGGTCGCCTCGTTCTATCGCGCCTCTTTGAGGAACATCAGGGTCTTCGGGCGCATGTACGAGCTGGGGCTCATCGGCCAGTTGAAGCTGGCCACCCGAGAGCTCGATAAGGACGTGAGGTTGGGACTGGAGATGTTCAAAAAGCGGAAGCTCAAGATGCTGCCGGATTTCGCCAGCCTGGGCAAAGCCAGCGGGATCTTCTCCCGTGCCCGAAAGCTGGAGCGAAGATGAGGTACGGCTATTATCCCGGCTGCTCGCTTCATTCCACGGCCAGAGAGTACGACGCGTCCCTAAGGGCAGTGTGCCGGCGGCTGGACATCGAGCTGGCCGAGATCACGGGCTGGGTATGTTGCGGCTCCTCGGCGACTCACGCCGCCTCCAAGCACCTCGGCGTGGCCCTGCCGCTGCACAACCTGGCAGAGGCAGAACGGCAGGGGCTGGGGGAGGTGCTGGTTCCTTGCGCCGCCTGTTACTCCCGCTTCAAGCTTGCCTGGCACGAGGTGGAGCGCCAGCCGGCGCTGCGAGGAGAAGTGGAAGCCATCCTGGAGCACCAATTCCGGGAAGAAATCGGCATCGTTCACCCCCTGGAGGTTCTCGATAGCTCGTCCGTGCGCCGCCAGTTGGCCTCCTTGGGGGAAGGGAATCTCTCCGGGCTGAAGGTTGTGTGCTACTACGGCTGCCTGCTCAGCCGTCCCCCCAAGGTGACTCGCTTCGACAGCGGCGAGTACCCGCAGAGCATGGACCGGATGCTGGGGCTCCTGGGGGCTTCGGTGCTGGACTGGGGGTATCGGACCGACTGCTGTGGTGCCTCCTTCTCCCTGACGAGGACCGACATCGTGCGCCGGCTGAGTCACGACATCCTGGAGGGCGCGAGAGAGGTGGGGGCCGACGCCATCGTCGTCGCCTGCCCGCTGTGCCACCTGAACCTGGATGCCCGCCAAAGGGACATCGAGAAAGAGTACGGCGTCCGTTACAACCTTCCCATCTATTACTTCACCCAGCTCCTCGGCTACGCCATCGGGGTGCCGAGCCAGGACCTCATGCTGGAGAGGCACTTCGTCGACCCGCGAGGGCTGTTGGAAAAGGTAGGGCCGCTATGGTCTCCGAGCGTAAGGTAGGCTCCGTACTGGTGGTCGGCGGCGGCATCGCCGGCATGCAGAGCGCCATCGACCTGGCCGAGTCCGGGTTCAAGGTCTACATCGTAGAGAAGAGCCCCTCCATCGGCGGGCATATGGCCCAGCTTGACAAGACTTTCCCGACCAACGACTGCGCCATGTGCACCCTGGCCCCCCGGATGGTGGACGTCGGGAGGCACATAAACATCGAGCGGCTGACGTACTCGGAAGTCGTGGCTGCCCACGGCGAGCCCGGCCGCTTCGAGGTGACGATAAGGAAAAAGGCGCGCTCGGTCGACCCCGAGAAGTGTACCGGCTGCGGCGAATGCACCCTGCACTGTCCGGTGCGGTACGAGGCATACTATCCATCCCTGGATGTAGTCGAGCCCGAGCTGATGCATGAAGACTGGGAGAAGGTGAACACCATCCTCAATCGTTACCTGCACCGCCGGGCCCCGCTGATCCCCGTGCTTCAGGCCATCAATGCCGAGTTCAATTATCTCCCCGAGAATATCCTGTATTACGTCAGCCGCCGCCTGGATATCCCGCTGGCCCACATCCTGCGGGTCGCCACCTTCTATGCCCTCTTCAGCCTGAAGCCCAGGGGGAAACACGTCATCTCCGTATGCCAGGGGACCTCGTGCTTCGTGCGGGGCGCCGA
>JAMCTB010000033.1 GCA_023380955.1 Chloroflexota bacterium
CAGGTGGTGGCCCCGGGAACGGCTGTCGGGTGCCGATCTGGTGGTGGACAGCCTGGAGCGGGTCTCGGTGGAACAGCTCCGGTCGCTGGTGGAGGACAGGCGCAAGGCAGGGGGCAGAGACCAGGGCAGGTAGGGCGATCGGAAGGATCGCCCATATCAAGGGCGAACGCGAGGTTCGCCCCCACGAAGGGCGAGGTGGACTTTGCATACAGTTGGTAGCGAACTCGATAGCCTGGCCTCATTGCTGCAGCGGGTCAGGGGACTGCACCTCTTCCGAGGCGTCCTGGAGGACGACATCGGGAGGGGGTTCCTGGGACTGCTGCGGGCGGTGGCGGCGGAGAATCCGAAGGCCGACCGGGGCGCCGTCCTGGAGGCCTATGCCCACCTCTTCTCCCTGCTTGCGGCCGAGGCCGAGCTGAGCGGCGCTCCCCTGGCGGGCAACGCCTTGCAGAACCACCTGCTGGATCGCCTCCTCGCCGACGACAACCCCTTCAGCCGAAAGGCCGAGCGAGAGCCCCTGGAGACCATGGGGCCCGCTCTGCTGGCAGCCGCGGGGAACGACCTGGGCCTTCTGGAAGATCTATTCCTGGTGGGTGGCGAAGGACTCTTCTCGCGGGTGAGGGCCAGGCTGGGGGAGGACCACGAGAGACTGGTGCCCTGGGAGGAGCTGAGACCTCTGCAGCCTGAATCGGCGAGCGCCAGGCCGCCGGCCATCAAGCTCCGGCTGGCTTCCGAGCGAGGCTGGTCTTCCCTCCTGGGGGAACTGGCACGGCACTACTCCACCTCGGGAGTAGGCGACTTCGCCCGATTCCGTGCCTTCCGCTGGATGCGCAGCGAGCGTGGGGGGCGACTGGAGGGGGTTGCCTGCCCCGATCCGATCTGCCTGGACGAGCTGGTGGAGTACGACCTGGAGCGGGCTCTGCTCCTCCAGAACACCGAGCAGTTCGTCGCCGGCTTCCCCGCCAACAACGCCCTGCTGTACGGCGACCGGGGGACGGGGAAATCCTCGACCATCAAGGCGCTGCTCCATCGATATGGCGACCGGGGGCTGCGGCTGGTGGAGGTGCCCAAGGGGCTGCTTGGCGACTTCCCCCGCATCCTGGCCACCCTGCGCCGCAGGCCGGAGCGGTTCATCCTCTTCGTGGACGACCTCTCCTTCGACGAGAGGGAAACGGCCTACAAGGAGTTGAAGGCCGCCCTGGAGGGCAGTCTGGAGGCACGGCCGGGGAACGTGGTGGTGTACGCCACCTCCAACCGCCGCCACCTGGTGCAGGAGCGCTTCTCGGACCGGACGGGGGGCGACGGTGAGATCCGGACCCAGGACAGCCACCAGGAGAAGCTGTCCCTGGCCGACCGGTTCGGCATCACCCTGGTCTTCTCCTCGCCCGACCAGCCCCGGTACCTGCGGATCGTGGAAAGCCTGGCCCGACAGCGGGGGCTGGAGATCGACGGCGCGACCCTGCGCAGCCGCTCCCTCCAGTGGGCCGTCCACCAGGGCGGCCTTTCGGGCAGGACCGCCCGCCAGTTCGTGGACTTCCTGGCCGGGGAGCTGGCGCTGGCGGCGGGTCACGCCGGCTAACCTGGGGCGGGGGATTGCCCCCATTCCCTCACTGAGCTATCGTACCGCAGCGTTCCCTCGCCCCGTTCCGTGCCCCTTACTTCCCTGTCCGCGATCGAGTGGGAACGCTTTCTGCTCCTTTTCCAGCCCCATTGGGTTAAGTGGGAACTGGCGATCTTATATCAGTCTTAGCTGAAGGGGACGACCTTGGCAGCGATGTTCCGCTCTCAACGAGGTACCATCATCATTGCGGCGAGCGCCGCGATAGCGGTGCTGGCGGCCGCGGCGGCGGTCTTCTTCCTGGCGCCCGCAAGGACTCTCAGCGGCTGGGTTCTCGATTCTGCTACCGGCGAACCGTTGGTGGGTGCGGTGGTTAAGGCCGGGGACAAGGAGTTCCAGGTCGGCGAGGACGGCAGCTTCAGCATACCAGGCCTTCGCCCCGGCAGCAACGTCGTGGCAGAGGCGAAGGGACACCAGCCGGCCTCCAGCGTGGTCATCCTGGGCGATCAGCTGCGGCTGACGCTGGACCCCCGAACCCTGGAGGGCGTGGTCGTGGATGCCTCCGCCGGGAAGCCGGTGAAGGGGGTGCAGGTAGCTGCGGGGGGGAAGTCGGTCCAGACCGACGACCAGGGCCGGTTCAGGCTGGAGGGAATCGATCCGGGCACCGAGATCGAGGCCAAGGCCAACGGCTTCGGCCGTTTCACCCTGAAGTACGATGGCCAGTCGACGGAGCAGCTGGCCCTGAAACCCAACTCGCTCACCCTCAAGGCGGTCAACAGGTTCACCAAGCAGCCGCTGGAGGGTGCAGAGGCTTCCGACGGACATAGCACCGTCCGCACCGACAAGCAGGGCCAGGTCCGGCTCCAGTACCTGCCCGAAGGCACCGAGATCACCGTGAAGCTGGAGGGCTTCACCCCCTACAAAGTGACCTTCAGCGGCCAGGATACCGCCGACGTTCTTCTGCGGCCGGACGCGGTGACCGGTGTGGTCAAGGACCCCAAGGGGCAGCCGCTGGCCAACGCCATGGTCTCCGACGGTCCGACCACCGTCACCACCGATGGGCAGGGCAACTTCAAGATCTCCGGGGTCCCGGACAACGCGACCCTGGTCGTCAACGCCCCGGGCTACGGACACCAGAGAATCCAGGTGGGAGACCAGGCCAACCTGGACATCACCTTGAAGCCCTTCTCCGTCAGGGCCACCTACCTCACCTTCTACGGAGTCGGAGACCAGGACCTGACCAATCACATCCTGCAACTGGCCGATACCACCGAGATCAACGCCGTGGTCATCGACGTGAAGGGCGATCGTGGTTGGATCGCCTACAAGAGCGACGTCCCCATGGTGCAGGAGGTCGGTGCCCAGCAGGAGATCATGATCAAGGATGCAAAGACGTTCCTGGCCGATCTGAAGAAGAGGGGCATCTACACCATCGCCCGGATCGTCGTCTTCAAGGATAACCCCCTGGCCACTGCCAGGCCCGACCTGGCGGTGATGAACTCCGCAACCGGCCAGCCCTGGGTGGACCAGGAGGGGCTTCGCTGGGTGGATCCCACCCGCCAGGAGGTCTGGGACTACGACATCGCCCTGGCGACCGAGGCCATCGACAACGGCTTCGACGAGGTGCAGTTCGACTACGTCCGGTTCCCTACCGACGCCAGCGCGGGGAACGACCTGGACACCGTCAGCTTCTCCGAGGCCAACACCATGGCGAACCGGACGGCCGCCATCGACGGCTTCCTGGAGAAGGCCAAGCAGGCTATTCACGCCCACGGCGGGATCATCTCGGCGGACATATTTGGCTACGTGGTGTGGCGGGATGACGACATGGGGATCGGCCAGCACCTGGAGAACGTGGCCCAACACGTGGACTACGTCTCGCCCATGCTCTATCCAAACCTCTTCTGGGATGGCATAGCCGTGGAGGGTGGGGCGAAGTACGGCAACCAGCAGGCGGGGCTCTATCCCTACGACATCGTCAACGAGAGCATGAAGGTCGCCGTCAAGCGGATCGGTGCCGATAAGCTTCGGCCGTGGCTCCAGTATTACAACGATTATCTGACGGGAAAAGCCTACACGGCCGACGACGTCGAGGTCCAGAAGAAAGCCACCTACGATAATGGGGTCCAGGGCTGGCTCTTCTGGGATCCCAGCAATCGCTTCAACAAGGGCGGCTTCGACTCGAAGCAATCGGGATAGGTCCTGGCCCCAATTCGGGAGGGCCAGGGCCCTCCCGAATTGGGGCCCGAGGCTGAAGCCCTCCGGCAATTTGCCCCGGCCATCACTTGGCCGTCTCGTAGATCCTCAGAGCCCAGCCACCGAGGAGCAGCCAGCCGCCCAACAGGAGGGCCGGCCCCCCGAGGTTGGTTTGAAAAGAACCTCAAAACACCCCCGCTGGCTTAGGGCGAACGCCCTATTACTTTCCGTAGAAGATCGTGATAGAAGTTGCGGCATGCCTCGGAGGCTCACGAATCCAGACGGGGCAAGCAACTGAGTCAGGAGGGGGAGGAATTCGATGGCGAGTGGCGACAAGCAATCTCGGAGGATCTTCCTGGCCAACGCGGGGAAGCTGGCGGCCGGAGCCGCGGCTGGTGCCGCGGGATTGAGCCTGGTTGCCGGCTCCCAAGGTACCGCGGCGGCGGCCGCGGACGTCCCAGAGTGGCCCTGGCCCTACAAGAAGCTGGATCCCGAGAAGGTATACTGGAGGGGCGTGGATGGCTACTACAAGAACGCCTGCGCCCAGGGAGCCTTCTCGGCGTTGATCGGCGAGTTGGGGTATCCCTTCACCACCGTCCCCGTCGGCATGTTGAAGTTCGGCGAGGGCGGTGTGTCGGGGTGGGGCTCCCACTGCGGCGCCCTCATTGGGTCGAGCGCCGCCATCGGGCTGGTCCACAAGGATTCCGCGGTCTACGGCAAGCTGATCAACGAGCTCACCCTCTGGTACACCGAGGAGCTTGGCTCCGGCTCCCCCTTGTGCCACATCTCCGTGACGGAGTGGGCCAAGCGGAACGGAGTTAAGGTGGACTCCCAAGAGCGCAAGGACCGCTGCGCCCGGCTGACCGGCGAGGTGGCCAAGAAGGCCGCTCTCCTGCTGAACGCCCAGGCAGACGGGCAGTTCACGCCCGCGATCGGACCCAGGCAGGCGGTGGTCGACTGCCTCAGCTGCCACGGCAAGATGGGGATGGAGAACGTGCGGAACAGCGTGCTCCAGGACTGCACCCCCTGCCACGGCACCGATCCGCACGGCAACAGGAGACAATAGGCTCTCCTTCGTTTCCCCCAGAGACGCCGGTCTGGCCTAGCTCGGCCGGCCTGGCCCGATCGGAGCTTCTTGAACAGGGTCTCCGAAAGCTACCCGTTTTCGGAGACCCTGTCGTCCTGGGCTGTGCCGAAGTCGTTGTGCGCGAAGCGAAGCGTCTTCACGGACCGAAGAGCGAGACCCTTCGCTGCGCCCGGTGTGGGAATCGGACGGCTTCCCGGCCGGCGGTTTTCATCCCAGGAGAGGCTCGAGTAAAGGGCTTGGAATCTGCAGATGGCATAGTTGCCGGCGTGGCTCGAGGGAAGCGCCGGAGGGGACGTGCGGTCGAGTCGCGGCGGGGTCGGGTGCGCGGATTCCGGCGGGGTGGGGGATGGAGGCAGTGACGAGAAATCGGCTGATCCTGGCGGCTATCCTGCTCCTGGCCACAGCTGTCTTCCTCATCGACCTGTTCGCCGTGTCGGGCGTGCTTCTGCCCATCGCGCCCTACGCGGTGTCCATTCTCATCGCGGCTTACCTCCTCCCTCCATATCAGGTGGCCGGCGTCACGGCGTGGGTCATGGCCCTGCTGCTGGCTTCAGCGGTGTCTGAGGGGGCGGTAGCCTGGAGGGCGGCCCTGGACGAGGCTGGCCTGCTTTTCATCGGCTACCTGGCTACGGCCCTGGCGCGAAAGACCCAGGTCGAGGCTGCGTTGAGATTCGAGGCGCAATCCAACCTGGCCCAGCTTCGTGCCGTCGTGGAGAGCATGGCAGAAGGGGTGATCATCGCCGATCCCCAGGGAAGGGCCGTCAGCCTGAACCCGATGGCCCTGCGCATGCTGGGGTTTCGGGCCCCCGAGGAGGTCATCGGGCGGGACCTCCGGGAGGTGGTCAGGGGATTCGAGTGGCGCGACCCCGCAGGCCAACCGCTGTCGCCCGGGAAAGCGCCCCTGGAGCGGATGCTTCGAGGCGAGTCCTTCACCGACCTGACCGCCTTCGTGAAGAACGTGGAGAGTGGGGAAGAGTGGGTAGGCAGCTACAACGGCAGGCCTGTTCGTACTGCTGCTGGGGATATCTTTCTGTCGGTGCTGACGTCACGCGACATTACCGCCCAGTGGCGGGTGGATGAGCAACGCAACGACCTGGTGCGAGCCATCTCCCACGACCTACGGAACCCCCTCACGGCGGTTCAAGGTCAGTCTCAACTGCTGCAGCAGATGTTGGTGAGCGCCGGCTTCGACGGCCGGGCGCAGCGCAGCGTTCGGGCCATCGTCGTCGGTGCCAAGCGGATGGGGGCGATGATCCAGGACCTGGTGGACTCCACGCGGCTGGAGGCCGGGCAGCTGCGGCTGGAGAGACATCCGACGGAATTGAGGCCCTTCGTCTTGGATCTGCTTCAGCGCTCCGCTGTCGTCCTGGAAGTGAGCAGGGTGGCGGCGGAGATCCCGGCAGACCTCCCGCCCCTGGACGCGGATCCCAACCGGCTGGAGAGGATCCTGGTGAACCTGCTCAGCAACGCCCTCAAGTACTCCCCTGGGGGGACCGAGGTGCGAGTCGGGGCAGAAAGGGAAGCCCAGCAGGTGAGAATCTGGGTGCAGGACCGGGGGATGGGGATACTGCCGGAGGACCTGCCCCACATTTTCGAGCGCTTCTATCGAGCCAAAGGCGCCCGCAAGACCGAGGGGCTGGGGCTGGGGCTGTACATTACCCGCATGCTGGTGGAGGCCCACGGAGGCCGGATCTGGGTCGAGAGCGAGACGGGCAAGGGAAGCACCTTCTCCTTCACGCTGCCGGTGGTGTAAGGGCGATGCACCGGCTCCAGTCCTGGCTGCGGAACCCTACCCTGGCTTTCGCCGCAAGATTCAACCTCTACGCCATCTCCCTGGCGGCGCTCTGGACCCCGCTCGGCACGGTACTGCTGCAGCAGCGGGTGGGCGGCATCACGCCCCACGCCTTTCGAGACACGGCCCTCGGCATCATGACCTTCGTAGGCATCGGCATCGCGGCCCTTACCGAGCCCATCGCCGGGCGGATCAGCGACCGCGCACCGCTGCCCGATCGCCGCCGGCCCTTCATCGTGGGCGCCACCCTGCTGGATCTGCTTTTCCTGCTCGGTTTCTGGTGGGCTCCCAGCTACGGCTGGCTCTTCGCGGCCTACATCCTCCTTCAGCTCTCCTCCAACGTGGCCCAGGCGGCCTTCCAGGCGTTGATCCCCGACCTCGTCAGAGCTCAGGAGCGAGGGTTGGCCTCGGGGGTCAAGAACGGCTACGATCTGTTGGGCTCCATCATCGGGTTGGCGGGTGTTGGGGCGCTGTTGGGGTCGGGGCTGGGCGAGGGGGCAGCCCTGGCCTTCATCGCCGGCATGTTGATCCTGGGGGCCGGCGTCAGCATCCCCTGCGTCCCCCGGGTCTCTCCCCTACCCCCCGAAGAGCGGGCCCGCGACCTTCCAGAGTTGGTGGATCCCAGGGCCGTTCCGGAGGCTTTTCGGCTCGATTTCCGAGCCCACAGCGCCTTCGCCCTGGCGACTGCCTGCCGGTTTCTCTTCCTCTTCGGCATGTATCCCGTTCAGAGGTTCTTTCTCTACTTTGCCCAGCAGCGGTACGGCCTGCAGGGCACCGGTGAAATCACCTCCTACTACTTCGTGATCCTCATCCTGGTGGGCGTGGTGGCGGCTGCGGGGACCGGGGCTCTCTCGGATCGAGTAGGACGTTTGAACACCCTGCGGTTGGGCATAGGGTTCAGCGTGGTCGGGCTGTTCGGGGTTGCCTACTCTCCCACCCTGCTGGTGCTGCTTGCCCCCGGCGTGGTGATGGCGATCGGCCTCGGCACCTTCCAGGCGGTCAGCTGGGCCCAGCTGAGCGATTTCATACCCGGTGGCCAGGAGGCCCGCTTCTACGGCCTCTCCAACATCGCCGCCGCCGGGGCCAGCGCCATGGCCGGCCTCTTCGGCCCCCTGATCTCCTGGCTCAA
>JAMCTB010000034.1 GCA_023380955.1 Chloroflexota bacterium
CTATCGGACAAGGGACGAGGCGACCACGCTCTCCGCCGGACTGTTAGACCAAGGGGACCTCGGCCTACCTCGTCCCAACCTGCCGGTTGTCTATACATACAACCAACCACCTAAAGATACAAGGGGGTCAGGGGGTGAGGTAAACCCCGCGAGCAGGCGGATCGGTGGACTTTGAAAAGGCCCTGGGCCGTTGCCTTTCCCACCTACCTTGGTTGATGTAAAATGAGAGAGATTTGCGCTGGCCGAGAGCCAGACCAGGAGAGCCGAGCGAGAGGAAGGAATGCATAGACGAGTGATAGTTCCGGTAGTGTTGGCACTGATAGCCATGGTGGGGGTGGCGTGCCAGAGCGGGGATGCCGCCAGTGGATCGGGCCCGAAGAAGACTTACAGCAGCCCGCCCGCGATGACGGTGGACCAGAACAAGCAGTACACGGCCACCATTGAGACGAATATGGGCACGATGACGGCGGAGCTGTATGTCAAGGATGCGCCGAAGACGGTGAACAATTTCGTTTTCCTGGCGAATGAAGGCTTCTACAACGGCGTCAAGTTTCACCGGATCATCAAAGGGTTTATGGTCCAGACAGGCGACCCCACGGGCACGGGCACCGGAGGGCCGGGCTACAAGTTCGAGGACGAGAAGAACGGGCGCAACTACGAGCGGGGCACGCTGGCGATGGCCAATTCAGGGCCGAACACCAACGGGAGCCAGTTCTTCATCGTGCACGCCGATCTGACCTCGCGCCTGCCGAAGAACTACACCATCTTCGGCAAGCTCACCGGCGGGCTGGACGTGCTGGACAAGATCGCCAGCGTGCCGGTCACGGCGAGCGCGACGGGCGAGCCTTCGGTCCCGACAACCGATGTGCACATCAACAAGATAAGCATTCAGGTCAAGTAGCATATCAGCGTACGACGCTGGACCGTATTCGCCGGGCGGTTGCACGAGCCGCCCTGCTATGCCGAGGGCACGCGTGGAATGGTTAGAAGCGGCACATGGCTACCTGGCCGAGAACGGGCTGGACGGCTGGCTGCTGGCCGATTTCCGCGGCCACAACCCGCTGCTGGCCCAGGTACTCGGGCGCTGCCCGCCTACGACCCGCCGCACGTTCCTCTTTGTCCCGCCGCTGGGGCCGCCTCGCCTGCTGGCCCACCAGGTGGATGCGGGCAACTTCGTCGATGTGCCTTTCGACGTCCAGCCCTACACCAGCCGCGCCGACTTGCTCGAGGTGCTTTCTGCGCTCCTGGATGGCGCGGCACGCGTGGCGATGGAGTACTCGCCTCAGGGCCTGCTGCCCATGGTCTCTTACGTGGATGCCGGCACCGTGGAGATGGTGCGCGAGCTGGGCGTGGAAGTGGTGTCCTCCGCCGACCTCCTGCAGTTCGCCCTGGCCCGCTGGGATGAGGGAGACCTTCAGGCGCATCTGCGGGCCGCCCGCAAGCTCGGCCGCATCGCACAGGAAGCCTTCGCCTACATCGGCCACCATCAGCCGACCGAGTTCGAGGCGGCCCAGTTCATCCTGCGGCGCTTCCGGCAGGAAGGGCTGTCCACCGACAGCGGGCCGGTCGTCGCTGCCAACCGGAATAGCAGCAACCCGCACCACGAGCCGCAGCCTTCCGACGTGCGGTCAATCGGGCCCGGCGATTGGGTGCTGCTGGACCTCTGGGCGAAGGAAGAGGACGGGCCGTACGCGGATATCACCTGGGTGGGTTTCTTCGGCGCGCGGCCTCCCGCGCCGCAGCAAGAATGCTTCGATCTGGTCGTCAGGGCGAGGGACCTGGCCGTAGAGCTACTGCAACAGGCTTGGGCCGCGGGCGTGCGATTGGAGGGCTGGCAGGTGGATGAGGCGGCGCGCGATTATCTGTCGGCCTCCCACTTGGGTCGGTACTTCACTCACCGCCTGGGGCACAGCCTGGGTCGCATGACGCACGGCTTCGGGGCCAACCTGGACAGCTATGAGACCTTGGATACCCGCCCTCTGATTCAAGGGCTGGCCTTCTCGGTGGAGCCCGGGCTGTATCTGCCGGAGTTCGGCGTGCGCTCGGAAGTAGACGTCTACATCGGCGAGGATGGGCCGACGGTCACGACAGGCATCCAGACGGAGATCGCGCGCATCATTGGCCGATAAGGCTGCCGGCCCCGGCCGGAGCCACGCCGGGCAAGGGCGGCCCGGCGCCCTCGGGACCGGCGGAGTATCCTGTGCTTACCTCTGGGCCAGGCCCTCACTCCGGAGATGGCGCAGGGTCTCCTGCATTCGCTGCCAGTGAGTGCCCCGCCAGTACAGGCGTCCGCAGACGGGGCACACAGAGAAATGCTCCTGCGTCCGCCAGACATAGGGCGGGACCAGCCCGCACACGACCGATCTATCGATGGACTGCAAGGGGGCGTTGCAGCGCAAGCAGCGAGAGAGCGCATCGGCGGGCAGGAGGTCGAGCTCAGTCGTAACCTGCTTGAGCTGTTCCGGAGGGGAATCGCTGCTCACGAGCAGAGCGCGCACCCCCCGCCGCCGGGCCAACTGGGTGTCTCGGGTGAGCAGCACCCGGTTCTCGGCCACGGCCAGACGAGCGAGATCGGCGTCGTCCAGGCTGGTCGAGTAGATGGTGTCGTAGCCGAGGAGCCGCAGCCACTTCGCCAGTTGCCCCAGCATCTGGTCAACCACGAAGCACGGCGGCATAGCTTTTGCGGCGTCGTCCGGTCCCGCGGCAGGTGTGATTTCAGACATCGCGCCATCCGTCCAGGCTGTCTCGCATCGGTGGCTTCCAAGACAAACATTGAGATGCCGTGGCGAACAGGCCGCTCTCGAATGCCGGTGCGAGGCAGTGTTGGAGCGGTCACGGCTCCGCGCAGCACGGACTTGCAGCCCATCTGCAGCGGTTGCCCCTGTTACAAACTTAGCAGATGTTCGAACGTTTGTCGACGGCCTCCAGGAGGCCGTCGACACATCACTCGGGCCGATCACCGCTGTCCTCGACCGGAAGGCCCGCGCCGAGACAGCTCGCGCCTTAGTCCGGTGCGCCCTCCTCGATGCGCCGGATGAGCGCCTCCCTCGACGGCAGGGCGACGGTGGCCGTGCCGGAGGTGTGAACTTTCCCTTCACCGTCCTCGATCCAAACGTCGCAGTCCACCAGGAACTGTCCGTCCTGCTCGTACTTCCGCGTGACCTTGCCTTTACATAACGATGGCTGGTCGGGGTAGCTTGGCCGCCGATACTGGCAGGCCAGTTTCTTCAGCCTCCCTTCAATTCCTATCCAGTCGGTCATCAGTTGGGCGAGGAAGGCGTTTTTCAGGAACCCCTGGTCGATCTGCCGGGGCATACCCAGCTTGCGGGCATAGGGCTCGTTGATGTGGAATTCGAAGAAGTCCTCCTCGGCTCCTGCATACCTCACCAGTTGGACGGCTGTAGTCTGCTTGCGGAGCGTGGGGACCTCCATTCCATCCACGATATCCTCAAAGTACAGGGCTTTGCCCATGTTCATATCTCCCATCTCTTGGCTTGCCTCTACGGTATCTCGATGGATGCCGGCGATTGTCAATCCGGGAAGCTGACCCCGATCGACCGCAGCTTGGCCACCATCTGCCCGAGCTGGTTTCGGAAAGTCAGCTCGGACACGGTGAAGAGGAGCGGCTTTTCGCGGCCCTGCTTCTCATAGAAATCGACGATGGACGCCGTCATGGTGATTGTGTCTCCCAGCCGGACCGGCTCGAAGAATTCCCATTCGGTGCCTGCGTTCCTGCCGTTGGGGTAAGGCCGCTTGAAGTCGAAGAGATCACCCCCGGAGCGACCGCTCTTTCGCAGGTGGCCGATGGAGCAGAGAAAGGTGGGCGGGGCAATGATGCCGCCGTACCGCGTCTTGCGGGCGTAGACCTCGTCTACATAGAGCGGATTCGTGTCTTCGATAGCCTCGGCGAAGCGGCGGATAGCCCCCCGCTCAACTACCTCGCTGATCGGCTCCGACTCGACGCCGATTATGCTCCGCATCTCATCCGTGATAACTGGCTGTTCCGGCATCTTTCCTCCTGCGCGTTTCCTGTCCGCTTGAATGCTGTCGGGCCCGTTCGCCTCACAGCTAACGGTCTATCCCCATCTACCCTGGCCCAGGTCTCCGGGCCGGCTCTTCCACCCCGGATCGAGGACGAGGGTACCGATGCGCATCTTGCCGTCGGCATGTTTCAGCGTGACGGCCTTCAGCCATTGAGCGTCGTCTCGCTCCGGATGGTCTTCTCGATAGTGGCTGCCCCGGCTCTCGGTGCGGAACAGTGCCGCGCTGGCCACTATCTCGCCCACCAGAAGGAGGTTGTGCAGCTCTGCCGCCTGCTGGACCTCCAGCGGGGTGGAAGCGGAGAGCTTCGGCTCCATCTCCTCGCGGACCTGGCCCACCGTCCCCAGGAAGCGATTGAGGCTATCGGCAGAGCGGGCGATCATGACGTCTTCCCACGCCCGTCGCTGCAGGATGGCCGTGACATCGCAGGGCCGCAGTCCGTCACGGCGGCTGCGGTACCCCTCGATTCGCTGAAGGTAGGCCGACACCTGGTCGGCGAGTGGCTCCTGCCGGCCGCTTCCGCGGGCCGTCATAGCCGCGTGCTTCCCGGCCCTGGCCCCAAAGACCAGGGTGCAGGCCAGCATACACCCACTCAGCCGGTCGACGCCGTGGTAGCCGGACCCCGTCTCCCCCGCAGCGTAAAGGCCGCGCACCGCGGTCTGGGCATTCTCATCAAGCCGTAGGCCGCCGTGCGAGCATTGCTCCGCACAGTTCACCTGAAATGGCTCCCGGCGGGGGTCCAGACAACGATACCAGAAGAACTCCAGGGAATCGGGGCCGAGGTCGTCACGGTCGCTGACGTCCATCCCGAAAGCCATGTTCGTGTTGGCCCGCCCTGCGATAGTCTCCTTGACCATAGCTATCGAGGCGTAGCGCGATAGGCTGTCCCTGGTGCTGAAGGGGCCGTGGCGGAGGTGCTGCACGATGAGCTCTTCCATAGTGGCGCCGGCAGGCAGGTAGTCCTGGATGAAGTGGCGGCCCTCACGGTTGGTGACGGTCTTCAGGTAGCGGGCGAACGCGCCGCTCAGGAAGGTCTTGCCCGGATAGACCGAAGAGATGTAGCTCTGTCCGAACTCCATATTCATAAGCTCGGCCCCCGCCCGGTAGCCCATCGCGTAGCCGTCGCCCGTCACGCACGAGGGATCGAGCGTGTGCATGTAGAGATTGCCGTGCCCGCCGGTGGCGAGGATGACGGCCGGGGCTTTGATCGTCCAGGTCTCCCCGCTCTCGTCGACCGCCACGGCGCCCACGCAGGCCCCGTCGCGGGTGAGCAGGTCGGTAACCATCGTCCTCTCCTTGAGGACGATGTCTGAGTGGCGGATGGCATTTTCCAGCACGATCATCATCGGTATGCCGTGGGACTTCACCCCCATTCCGCTGTCCCAATTGTGGGTGAGCCCCAGCTTGTCCATACCGAGGCGGGCGTCCTCCGCCTCCTCCGCCAAGATGCGGGCGAGCCTGGGGTCGGCCATGCCGAGGCCGGCCTGCACGATGTCCTCGTACATCTGCTGGGCCGTATATTTCGCGAAGCGGGGCGAGACGCCCGGGGCGCGGAAGCCGCCCGATTCCGAGTTGGCGCTGCCGGTAGCGCCTCCGCCTCTAGTCCCGATAGAGGCGAAGCGGCCCTTGACCGCCATCAGAACCCGGGCGCCTGCCTGATAGGCCGCCCAAGCCGTCGCGGCCCCGGCTCCCCCGCCGCCCACCACCAGGACATCGGTCTCCAATATGTTGCCGCTGGCCTTAGCCACTGCCTATATCCTCCATCTAAAACAAAGTCGATCGGTCCGGCGCTCCCGCCTCGCCTGGGCGTGGGGGGTAGAAGCAGCCTCAGATGACTTTCTGCGCCTTGAGCTCTGCTATCTCATCTGCGCTCAGCCCCAACAGACCTCCATAGATCTTCTCGTTGTGCTCGCCGAGCATTGGGGGCGGTCCCGGCTTTGTCTTCGCCGCCCGCTCCATCTTCAGGGTCACGCCGGGTGCCCACAGCTTGCCCGCCTTCGAGTGATCAACCTGGATGAACATCTCACGATGCTTGACCTGCGGGTCCTCCACCATCTCGGCAATGTTCTGTACTGGCCCACACGCCACCTCCGACTCGCTCAATGTCTCCACGACTTCTGCGCGCGTCCGGCTGCCGACCCACTCGTTGATGATAGCATCCAGTTCTTCCCGGTGCAGGTGGCGAGTCTTCCGGTCACTGAACCGGGGGTCCACCAGCACCTCCGGATGGCCGATGGCCTTCATAAACCGGTCAAAGATGACGCCGCGCTGGCCCGATATTTGCACATAGCCATCCTTGGCTTTATACGTGTCGCAAGGGACGCTGTCGACGCGAGTGTTGCCCACATGGCTTAACACCTTGCCGGTGTGCAGGTAGATCGGCACGAAGTACTCGAGCATGGAGACCATGCCGTCCAACAAAGAGACGTCGATGTGCTCGCCGTCACCTGTCGTATCTCGCCTGCGGAGAGCACCCAGCACTCCGACAGCAAGATAGAAGCCCCCGATGTAGTCGCCGATGGCGACACCTACCTTGACCGGCGGGTTGCCGGGGAAACCGGTGAGGTCCATCATACCGCCCACAGCCTGGACCACCATATCGAAGCCGGGGCGCGGGGCATAGGGACCATCCTGGCCGTATCCTGTCAGCGAGGCCACGATGATGCGGGGATTGATCTTCCTGAGGGCCGGGTAGTCGATGCCGATCTTCGCCAACGTCCCGGGACGGTAGTTCTCGGTTATTACATCGACCTTCTTCACCAGCTCACGGAAGAGCTGCTTGCCGCGCTCAGTGCGCAGGTTCAGCGTGATTGACTCTTTGCCGCGGTTGTATGAGGTGAAGTACACGCTCTCCCCATTGATCTGCGGGTTTATGTTGCGCGTATCATCACCGTGCAGGCCTTCGACCTTGATCACTTCGGCCCCCAGGTCGCTCATCAGCATCCCACCAAAAGGGCCGGCGTGGACGCGTGCCAGCTCCAGCACGCGCACGCCTTCCAAACACTTCGGCATTCTTCGATCCTCCATAGTCGACCAAGGCCTGCCCGTCGGCCCGGGCAGACCTCGTTGTTAGTTGTTGCTTGCGTATTCCACTGGTCGCACCAGTTGCCCAATGAACAGTCTTATATTTGGGCCGCCGAATACCAGCTCAGACCTCCCAGGTCGCCTGAGATGGCGCATTCGGCGGCCCGTGCGACCGATCCCTCTTGCCTGTCGTCGCACTCCAGCGGGCAAACGCCCCTGCGTCGCCCGCCAGTGTCAACTACACACCTGCAGCACCGGCAGGCCGGCGGCTATCTGTCGAGCCACGCCCCCCGCAGCCAGGGGTACTTCCATCCCCACTGGTAGCCCTTGACTGATTTCTGGACCGCATCGTAACGCATACCGTACCACGTGGTGGTGAAATAGGCATTTTCATACACGATCTGCTGGCAGCGCTCGTATATCTTCTGGCGCTGGTCCTTGTCGTAGGTGCTGCGGCTCTCTTCCATGCAGGCATCCATGTCTTTGTTGCTCCATCCGTTCCAGTTCCATACTGCATTGGTCACGAATTGCTTCGACAGGAGGTCTGGATCGGGGTCCAGGTTGCCCATAAATTGTGTCATATCGTAGTCTCCCGGTGGCTTCGAGCTGACGATGCCTACCCAGGCCACTCGCTCCATCAGGCTGAGCTTGCTGCGGATACCCACGTTCCGCATCATCTGGTCGACAGCTTCCGCTGTGCGGTCATCCGGCTTACGGGCGATGACGATGAATTTCATATCGATCCCGTTCGGATATCCTGCCTCGGCCAGCAACTGCTTGGCCTTGTTCGGATCGTACGTGTACCGCGGCAGCTTGTCATTGTAGCCAATCTGGTACTTGCTCCAGAAATAGTACGAGCCGACGCCCAGGTCTCCGGCAATTGCCTTGCCGACGCCATCGCGATCGATGGCATAGAAGACGGCGTCGCGTAGCTTCTTGTTCTGCGCGAAGGGACCGTTCGAGGTGTGGATGGCCAGATTGTAGTTGCGGCCCGACCAGGGGTTGGCGTAGAGCGCCAGATTGGGCTGTGTCTTCAACAGCGGCACCTGGTCCAGCGGCACATCCGAGACGAGGTCCAACTGGCCCGCCCGCAGGTCGATCAGGCTCACGGTGACGTCCATGTTGTACTTGAAAGAGACGCCGTCGAGGTACGGCAGCGGCTTGCCATCCGCCCCCTTCTCCCAGTATCCGTCGAAGCGTTTCACGTTGACGCTTTGGTCCTTCACCCAGTTGACGAACTGGAAGGGGCCGGTGCCCGACGGGTGCTGCCCGAACTGATCGCCATACTTCTCCGCCTGCGCCTTCGAGACTATGAAGGGGAACATATCTGTGGCGGTCAGGTTCGTAAGCAGGGGGGCCGTCGGGGCGCTCAGATTGAGCCGGATGGTGTAATCGTCGACCACATCTACGCTTTTGATGTTGGCCACGTGGATCTTAGCGCCGGACTTGGGACCCTGCATGCGCTCAATGTTCCACTTGGCTACGTCAGCATTGAAGTCGCTGCCGTCGTGAAACTTGACGCCCTTTCGCAGCTTGAGCACGATGGTCGTCGGGTTGACGATTTCCCACGACTCGGCCAATTCCGGCCTCAGCTCGAAGTTGTCGCCTTTCTCGTTGACGTAGCCCAGCAGCGAGTTGTACATCAGGTGCATCACGCCGGAAGTGCCGGACTGGTAGTGCGGGTCCATCGTGATCCAGGCCGATATCTCGTTGACATTCAGTGTGCCGCCCCGCTTGATGTTGGCGGCAGGGGCCGCGGCCGTAGGGGAAGCCGCGGGCGCTGCGGCTGTGGGAGCCGACGTCTTAGGCGCAGCGGGCGCCGCTGAAGGGGTAAGCGGGGCTTGTGGCGTGGCCGGCCCGGCCGGCGCACAAGCCCCCAACGCAACTAAGAGTATTACCGCTACGATTGTCTTAAGACCAATGGTTACTCGCATCCCTTTTCCCTCTTTTACCTGAACTCCCTAGATGGAATATGGCAAACAAACGTGCCGGAAGGGCGGAGCCATCCGGCAGCTACGGGACCTGAAGCGTTTGAGAGGGCAAATTGGCCCTCCATTTTTCTTGCGTTCTGCTGGTCACTGATGGCCGTCCATTTTTATCTTCGCGATGAAAGCTCCTTTGATGCCGGCGACGTGCCGCCGCACTGCATCGACGGCCGCGGCGACGTCTCTCGCCCTGAGGGCCTCGTAGATTCGCCGGTGCTCCTGGATTGGGCCTTCGCGCGAGTATGCAATGATCCGGTTCACCATTAGAAATGCCTTGACGTGCACGTTCAACTGGCGATACAGCGCCTGCGCCCTGTGGTTGGGCCATAGGGAGACCAGGTATTCGTGCAGGGCCCTGTCGGCCTCCCTTATCCTCAACTGAAACTCGTGGTCGCTTTTCCTGGCGTCAATAGCAGTGTAGCTGGCTTCGTACTCCTCCAGAAGGCGACGGAGCTGGTCCAGGAACTCGTCGTCGACGCGATCAATGCCCTGCTGGACGGCGTGGACTTCTAAAGTCGAGCAAATATCATACAGCTCGAGCACCTCGTCAGTCGTCGGGGCGAACACCCGGGGGCACATTCCCGGCTTGAACTCCACCAGCCCTTCGCCAGAGAGCCGTTCGAGGGCGCGTTCGACGGGGGTGCGGCTTATGCCCAGGATAGCGGCAAGGTCTTTGGCACGAAGGGGGTCGCCGGGCTTGAGCTCGTGAGAAACAATGCTCTTTAGAAGAGCTTTGTAAGCCAGGTCAGCAAGTGTGGTCTTGGTGTCATGCAAGTCTACGCTCTGCATATTTCCCCGCCTGATCGACCGGATCTGGGCCTGTGTCGACGAGTGTATGCTAAATAGACAATGTCATAATGCCGTAATACCAGCGCCATCAGTATAGACGAGGCCGCCGCGCTTGTCAACGTCTTGAAGCAAGATTCCGTGTCAAATTGTGACCATGGCGTAAGGCAGGACCGCCGATAGCCCTTGACAATGAACCTTACAGAGTCTATTATGCTTGTCAAATAAGGCGATAGCTTGTGCATTATCTTCTTCATAGTGGCCTTGCCTCCACTCGGCTGTGATGGCAAGACGAAGGGCCGGGATGGGTGTGTCTTGGCCAGGACAGGGCAGTCAACCTCGAGGTAGCGAGGCGGGCTGCCCTTTTGCTTGATGCTGGTTTCATTATTGATTGGAGGGAGCAGACAGTGTGAACGTAGTCCATCGTGGCAAGTCACGGCGGCCTCGGGGCTGCTAAGCAATAGCCGCTTTCGGATGGTATGGGTGACCAGAAAGGAGATTGTATCGGTGTCTTAGATTGCCATTCGTGACATATCTGCCGGATGGTAGCCATCATCCCCTTTGACCGGCCTAAATATCGTTAAACGTGAAGCTCGGACAAGAGAAGAGGAAAAGGCAATGAGAGCGATCTTTTACCTGACGATCATCGCTGTGTTAGCACTGCTAGTGGCCTGTGCCTCGTCGGCACCGACGGCCACGCCTGCCGGGTCGGCGCCAGCCGCCACCAAGCCGGCGGCAGCTACCGCAGCCCCTAAAGCTGAGCCGGCGGCCACTTCCAAGCCGGCAGCGCCGACCGCCGCGCCCGCTGCGAACATAAAGCGAGGCGGCACGCTTCGGGTGGGCGTGCAGAACGACTGGGTGGGCCAGGACCCAGCGGCCACCACCGTGGACTCCCCATCCTTCGGAATGATGTACGAGGCCATGGTCTTCTGGCGGCCGGATGCCAAGGGCATCTGGGGGCCGACCCCCGGGCTGGCCACCGAGTGGGACTTGCAGGGCAAGACCGCTACCTTCAAGCTGCGAAAGGGTGTGAAGTTCCACGATGGCAGCGACTGGAACGCCGAGTCTGCTAAGTGGAATCTCGACCGTCTCCTGCAACCAAAGTCCGTCAGCCCGGACTTCAAGGAGGCTGCCCAGAGCGTCGACATCGTGGACGACTACACCATCCGCATCAACCTGAAGATCCCCTACGCGCCCTTGCTGGAGGTGCTTTCGGACGACCAGCAGAACTACTGGATGGCATCCAAAGCCTACGCGGAAAAGAACGGCCCCGACGCCCTCAAACAGCACGCTGTGGGGACCGGGCCCTTCCAGTTTGTTGAGTGGAAGACCGGCGACAGCGTGACTACGAAACGATGGGACAACTACTGGATGCAGGGTGCCGACGGCAAGTCGCTTCCCTATCTCGACGGCATTCTGTTCCGCTGGATAAGCGACGACTCTGTGCGGCTGCTGGAGATCAAGTCTGGCAATATCGAATTTACGGAGCTCATCCAGGGCAAAGATATCCCCGGAGTGAAGGCCGACCCCAACCTGATTTTCCTGGATGGGCCCTACAACGGCAATATGTACCGGGTGATGCTGAGCGCCGAATCCGACCCCTTCGCTAGTAATTACAAGCTGCGCCAGGCGGCCTGGTATGCGGTGGATAGGGAGGCAATTGCGAACACGCTGGGTCTGGGGGCAGGCAAAGCCAGTAAGTACATGATCCTGCCCGGACAGATCGGCTACGACGAGTCAATACCGTACTACTGGTACGACAAGGCCAAGGCGGCACAACTGGTGAAGGATGCCGGTTACCCGAACGGCGTCGACCTGACGTACAGCGTGATGTCGCGAGAAGTGGACCGCCGGCAGGGAGAGATGATCAAGCAGATGTGGGACGCCGTGGGCATCAGGACCACGATCGACGTCTTGGACCGGGCCACCTGGATGTCCCAGTTCACCCAGTCGGCGGGTAATGCGAAGCTTCAGGCCGGTAGCTGGCGCAACCCCAGCCTCACCGACCCGGTGCTGACCGTCCAGGGCAACTGGTGGAGCAAGGCCACGGGCAACCCTGCCCACGAAAAGGACGCCGAAATCGACAAGTGCCTGGAGGAGGCCAAGACCACCTACGATAACAAGCAGCGACAGGACATCATGAAGCGCTGCCAGACGATGGACTTCGAGCGGGTGGCATACTACGCCACTCCGTGGTATCAGCCGTGGAACTGGGTACAGCGCAAGGAGCTCAAGGGAGTAGGTGCCAACTACAGCACCCGCATCTGGCAGTTCCGGGAGGCCTGGCTGGACAAGTAGCAGAGCCGTCCCGCCCTCCGGTCCCTCCCGGCGACATTGGTCTTTCGACAGACGCCTGGACAGGGCCTTCGTCGACACGGAGGGACCGGAGGTGAAGCATTTGCGCTATAATGCTCCGAGGCGACACAGCCCGTGCGATAGGACTGGCTCTCGGTCAATGAGCTCTGACTCTAGGAGGATATATCGTGATCTCGTTATTGGACGTTGCCGAGCGGGCCCAGAAGGGTCCCAAGATGGACGACATGACGTGGAACATGTCTCTTTTCCACAAGATGAACGAGCTTGCCAGGCGGTACGATATCTGTGTTCCCTCCGACTGCTCGTATTTCAACGAGGACGAGGCCATACTGGACCGGGTCTTCCAGGCCGGCATCGACTTCCTGGTGGAGCGCGGGGTGTACTGCGTTACCACCAGCCGTGTGATCCAGTTCACGCGCGATGAGGTACTCCAGGCCATTCGCGAATCAATTCCCGCCGTGCCGGTGGGCTGCGGCCGCGACGTGCGGGTGATGCGCCAGCGCCGCATCGAAGAGCACGATGAATTGAACCAGGTCCCGGCCCTGCACGCTCCCTACAGCGAGGAGCTCGCGCCTCTGGCGGTGAAGAACTACGCTCAGATCGCCACCGCCGACTATCTGGAAGGCTTCAACTTCAAGGTCACGGATGGGCGGGAGATCTTCGGGCTGCCGATGGAGGCATATGCCGCCCGGCGTGAGGTGGCCTGGCTGCGGGAGGGCATCCGCAAGGCCGGCCGCCCCGGCATGGGCATCGCCTTCTATCCCATCACGACCCGCGCCGCCGTCCTGGTGGCGCCAATGGACCCGGACTACGGCCTGCGCCGCACCGACGGGGTGCTGCTGACCGTGCTGCCCGAATTGAAGGTGGAACAGGATATGCTGACGGCGGCCATCGTCTACAACGACTACGGCTGCTTCGTGATCGGCGCCGCCGGGGGCACGGCGGGCGGGTTCGTCGGCGGGCTGGAGGGAGCGATGATCGAAGGGGTCGCCCGCGGCATCACCGGCTGGATGTGCTACCACGACGTCATCAACGGGGGCGGCGCCAGCAAGGTGGGTCCGAAGATGGCCACCAGGCTGGGCGTGGACCGGCAGTCGAGCTGGGCCTCTTCGGTGGTGTGCCAGGTGCTCAACACCAGGTTCCACACCATACTTTACAGCGGGGGCTATACGCTGTCTGGACCGGGCACCGAGACGGCGCTGGTGGAGCGGGCCGTGTTCTCGGTGCGCATCCCGATCAACGGCTGCAATGTAAGCTACCCGCGCCACTCCCGGGCGCAGGTCAACGCGGCCCAGACGCCGCTGGAGGCGGAGTTCGCCTGGGAGATTGCGCAAGCGGTGATGCGGATGAAGATGACCCGGGCCCAGTGCGATGCGTTCTACGACAAGCTTGCGGCCTGGGCCACGGGCCGTGAGGCGGAGCCGGCGCAGGACGTGCGCGACTGCTACGATTGGGTGCACCACCGGCCCAGCCCGGCCTACTATGAGAAGTACCTGCGGGTGAAGGACCAGCTCGCCAGCATGGGACTGCAATTCGCCGGCTGAGGCGCAATTGAACGGCTGAAAAGTTGACAGGCGTGCTAAACTGTTGTTGCTCGTTTGGCAAGCGGGTGTGTTCAGGCGGGCAGTGGCTGATGGGTGTGTCCTATATCCATCAGATCCATCAGCACACATGTTGGGCAGGCACAACTGCCTGAAGAAAATGGAGACCGACCGGACCGGTCGGTCTCTGCGGTGTCAGCCCTGGGGTAAATTTTCTTGGCAGAGGAACTCAAGGAAGAAGAGTTCTACGAAGAACATCGGCAGAGCCCAGTTCCGCGCGTAGCCGTCATATTCCTGGCCTTTTTCGTCGCAGGCGGATTGTACTTCGGCTACGTCTTCGTCCATACAACCATCACCATTTTCAGTGCCGCCTTCGCGTTGAACTGGGCCCCGCTGCCCCAGCCTCCCTTCCTCGACCCGATGGGTGTATCTTCCGATACGGCCTTCGGCTCGAGCGCTGCCGAGGGGGCCCCCTTGCCGGGGGGACGGGTCAACATCCTGCTGCTGGGAATAGACCAGCGAGATGATGAGCGACAGCGAGGCGTGCCCTCCCGCAGCGATACGATGATCCTCGTGAGCGTGGACCCGGCCACTAGGTCCGGGGGTATTCTCTCCATCCCACGTGACCTCTGGGTCGCCATCCCGGGTGGATACAAGGACAACAAGATCAACGTGGCTAACTTCCTGGGAGATATGGACAAGCTGCCGGGCGGTGGACCGGCCCTCGCCAAGCGGACGGTCGAGCTGAACTTCGGCCTGCCAGTGCACTACTACGTGCGGGCAAACTTCCGCGGCTTCGAGAGTATCATCGACGCTCTGGGGGGCGTGGACATCGACGTCCAAAAGCATATCCTCGATCGTGAGTATCCCACACAGGACTACGGTTACATGACGGTGGAGTTCATGCCGGGGATGCAGCATATGAACGGGGTGCGAGCCCTCCAGTATGCCCGCACTCGCCACGATGACAACGATTTCTACCGCAATAAGCGCCAGCAGCAGGTCTTGCTGGCTGCCCGCAATAAGCTAATGAGGATCGACGTCCTTCCCCGGCTGCCGGCCCTTCTGGGAGCGGCGAAGAATGCGGTGGACACCGACATACCTGTCACGGCTATGCCGGGACTGGTGCGGCTGGCATCCGAGATCGACTCCTCTAACATCGTCAGCCTTGGCATCGATGCGACGATGGTAAGCGAGCGGTATCCGGGGTCCACCGACCTGGTGCCCAAGCGTGACCAAATCGCTAAGCTGGTGGCCCAACTGCTGGCCGATCCAACCCTGCGGAAGGAAAACGCGAGGATCGTGGTGCAGAACGGCACCAACCGCAACGGCGTGGCCTCCAAAGTAGGCGACTTCGTCGAGAAGCACGGGTATGTGGTGTCTCGAGTCGAGGACGCATCTCGCCACGACTATGCCGAGACCCTGATCCTGGACCACTCCAGGAGCAAGAAGGCGACCCTGGCCGGGCTAGCCGCGCTGCTGAAGGTGCCTGCCCGCAACATAAGGCCGGCGCCAGCCTCTGACGACATCGATATCACCGTGATCGTGGGGGCAAATGGGACCGAAGTCCAGGCTGCGGGCCAGCCTGGCGGTTGAGAGGGCCGACACCGGGCCTGAAGACCGGCATCATCAACGGGCATGCAGTTGTCTGCATTAGCGCGGCGCTGGACATAACACATTGGAGGCAGCGTGAGGTGGCTCGATTGACGGCGGCTGCCCCCTGGGCAACAGCCTTTGTCCTGGTCTTCACCGCGTATTCGTTCTTCGTGCCGCCGGCCGGGCCAAACGAGCTTAGTCGATACGACCTGCTACTGGCGCTGGCACGCGACACCATCGACAAGGCGTCCGCTGGCGGCCACTATTACACCGACAAGGCTATCGGTACCAGCCTGCTTGGCCTGCCGTGGTGGCTGCTATCCGATCAGATTTACCGCTTCGGCCAGTACGGCGAGGTGCGCGCCGATTTCCAGCTCTGGACGGCCACCGTCGGGGCGGTCTCGCTGCCGTCGGCGCTGCTGGTCCTGCTGGTCTACTGCGTGGCGCGGACGCTTTCGGGCAGCCTGGGCCGCGCCTTGCTCACGGCGGGCGCCTTCGGCTTCGCTACCATCGCTTTTCCTTTCGCTACAATGTTCTACGGCCACCAACCGGCCGCCATCTTCGGGTTCGCCGCCTTCGCCGCGGCATTCTACTGGCGACGACAGGCGCATTCTTCCCCGTGGCTCCTGGGACTGGCCGGCTTCCTCGCCGGCTGGGCGGCCATCACCGAGTACCCCGCAGCCATAATCGGTGCCGTGGCCGCCGTCTACATCCTCAGCTTCTCCGAGGGCAGGAAATCCTGGTGGGCGTACGCCCTCGGCGGACTGGTCGGCCTTTTGCCACTCGGCATCTACAATATGGTGGCTTTCGGCGCTCCCTGGCGGCTGGGATATGGCTTCGTGGGCGATTCGGCCTTCGCCGCGATGGGCATGGGGATCATGGGGGTGACCACGCCGAAGCTGAGCGCGCTGCTGGACATCACGATGGGACGGACCGGCCTGTTCAGCCGCTCGCCGTTTCTCCTGCTGGCCCTGGCAGGCTTCGTCTTCTGGTGGAGACGGGGCCAGTTCCGCAGGGAGGCGCTGCTATGCCTCGCCATCAGCATCGGCTTCCTCCTGTACAACGCCGGGTACTACCTGCCTCTGGGCGGCTACGGTGTGGGGCCGCGGTTCCTGGTCCCCAGCCTGCCGTTCCTGGTCCTGGGGCTGGCGCTGCTGCCGTGGCGAGGCTGGTGGCTGGCCTGTGCCCTCGTCCTGGTCTCGACGGGAATGATGCTGATGACGATGGCGGCGCTGCAAACCGCTCACCCGGGTGATCCGAAAATGGAGGAGGCCGCGTCGGCCCTGATGCTGATCACCGGCGGCCGGCTCCCTCTCAGCGATCACCCCGACATGTCCGCGATAATGGGCCGCTGGTCGACGCACTTCGGGTTCGGCCAGGTGACCGTCACCTGGGGGACGCTGCGCTACGGCCTGGAAGGCGCGGCCAGCCTGGCGCCGCTGGCTCTGGTAGCGGGGGTCGGCCTGCTGGCGTGGCTGCTCTCATCCAGACGGACGCCGGGCCGCGGTGCAGCGCGTTCGGGGGTCCTGGCGCTCGCCGCGCTCGCCTACGGGGCTGTCTCGCTGCCCGGAGCCGGCGTCCCGCCCCTGTTTGCGCCGCCCGCCCTCGAAGCTCAGTTGACGGCCGGAAGGGCGCATCCTCTATCGATGGTGTTTGACGACCGTATCGAGCTTCTGGCCTACAGCGCGGACAAAGAGGTCCTCCGGCCGGGGGACCGTCTGGCATTGACTCTTTATTGGAGGGCACGGGTCCACATCGATGAGTCCGAGACTGTATTCGTCCACCTGCTGGACAGCGACAATGCGACGCTGGGAGGTTGGGATGGTGTGCCCCAGATGGGGACGTACCCAACTCAAATGTGGGAGCCGGGCCGGATCACGGCGGAAACCTATCGGGTGCCGCTGTCGACCGAGGTCGCGACGCCCACTTTGGTCCGCGTGGAGGTTGGAATGTACCGCTCCGCCGACTCCCAGCGGCAACCGGCCGCGACGCTCGAGGGAATCAAGCTGGGGAGCAGCCCGATGATCACTCGGCTGGCCGTGCCGGGGCCCACGCCGGACCTGCGGGGCGCAACTGCCCTGAGCACGGAGCTCGGGGGACAGGTGATGCTGGTCGGGTATCGGCTAGACGGTAGCGACCCCGACAAAGTGCGGGGCCGGCTGTACTGGCAGGCGGTGGGGCAGCGGCCGGCGCGAGACTACACGGTCTTCGTGCAAGCCCTGCGGGACGGGAAGCTGGCCGCTCAGTGGGATGCGCAGCCCCTGGGCGGCCGATATCCAACCTCGCTCTGGAGTCCAAGTGAGATAGTGGAGGTCCCATTCGAGCTGCCGCTGAGCACAGAGGGGAGGGCTGGTGCATCGCTTATCGTGGGGATGTACGATCTGGAAACAATGGAACGGCTGCCGGTGGGGGAGAAGACGTTTGTCGAGCTACCCTGGCCGTAGCGTAGGAGGCGGACCAGGGTCGCCGGGCCCTGGCCTGGTGGCCCGTTCGACGACGTCCACGGCCCTGTGTTGTGGGGGTGGCGGTGGAGTGTTAAAATGCAGGCGGTGCGCCGAGGCCCCGGCAATGAATGATGATCCCGGGGCAATGCTTGTGCCGGCTACGTGGCGGGCGAATGCCAATTGACGGTGGAAGAGATTATCGCAACAGAACGAAAAAGCGGCTGCCATTTCAAAAGCGCGTCTCTTCGACGGCCCCGTGCTTCGTGTGATATGGCCCAGGCAGTGTGTTGCTGACGCGAGCGCGAAAGATCGGTTTGCCGTCCCGCCTGCAGGCTCCGGCAAAAGGCAGCTTCCCGTGGAGCCCGCTCTGGGTGGTAGTCCTGGCGGCTTTCGGGCTGGTCCCACTGACTCAGAGCCTGTTCTTCTCCTCCAGCGATGGACAGTTCCATCTATTCCGCTTGGTAGAGTACGATTCAGTGATGCGCCAGGGGGTGCTGGTGCCTCGATGGGCGCCCGACTTTTTCCTCGGCCTGGGGTACCCGCTCCCGAACTACTACGCGCCGCTCACCTATTACCTAGGCGTCGCCGTTCACCTGCTGGGCTTCCCCTTCCTCGATACGATGCGCGTCCTGGCGGCTTTGGGGATGGTCCTGTCAGGATGGGGCGCATACCTGTATGCACGACGGCTGCTGTCGTCTCCCACCTCGTTGCTGGTGGCCGCGGCCTATATGTTCGCTCCCTACCACCTGGTCAACCTCTACTTCCGGGGGGATTTTCCGGAGTATCTCGCGTTCGTCTGGTACCCGCTGATTCTGTACGGGGTCGGCGAGATATGGGAACGCCCGCGGCCTCCGGTGGTGTTGCTGGCTGCCGCCTCATTCGCCGGTCTAATGCTGACCCATAACCTTTCGGCCTTCCTGTTCGCTCCCCTCCTGGTGCTGTACGTTATGGCTCTTACCCTCACCAGCCTGCTCGATCGCAATTATCGGGGGACTCTGGCGGGCTGCTGTCGCATCGGCGGCACGCTGGCGCTTGGGGCCGCTCTCAGCGCCTTCTTCTGGGTGCCCGCAATGTGGGAGCAGGCGGACATCTCGATGGGCCGACTTCTCCAGGCCATGAACTACCGCAACCACTTCCCGGCACCGACCGACCTTCTTTCTACCGACCCGCTTCACCGGTACGGAATCGTGTTCCGCGGAGCAGAGGTGTTTGGGTACAGACTGGGACTGCTCCAAGCGGTCTTCTTGGCCCTGGGTCTGGTGGCAACCGTCCTGGCCTGGCGCGGCCTCCGGAGAGATCTGCGCCGGGATGCCCTCTACAGCCTGCTGGTAGCTGCGATCGCGCTGTTTCTGATCTTCCCTGTCTCGGCTTCCGTCTGGGAAGCGTTACCTCTGCTTAGCTTAACCCAGTTTCCCTGGCGGTTCCTGGCCTATCTGGCCCTGCCCAGCGCCTTCCTGGCCGGTCTGGTCGTCGAGGCGATAGCACCCAGGTTGCGGCAGCCCCTGGCCTTCGGCCTCGCTCTCGCCTTCGTGGCGTCGGCCGTGCTGGCTATGCGGCCGATGATGACCGCGTGGCTGGAAGAGGAGATGGTTGTGCCTACGGCTATGGAGTTCGAGCTCACGGATGGGGCCCTCGGGACCTCGGTCGCGGCCGAGTACCTCCCCCGACAGTCGACTAACCCGCCGACCATTTCGACTTACGCCCTGGCGACGGTCACTGGCATGCCCGAGAGTGCTTTCGGACCCCGGAAGCAGGGCGACACCGATGTACAGTTGCTAGAGCGGGGGGCGGAGTCCCGAACATATGCCGTCAAAGCCGCCACGGGTCAGCAGGTAACCTTTGACCTGCTCTGTTTCTCGGGCTGGCGCGCCTGGCTCGACGGCGAGCCGGTCACCGTCAGCAGCAGTCCCTCCCAGGGGCTTTGCACGGTTGCCGTGCCCTCCGGCGACCACCAGGTACGCTTCGCGTTGGAGCGCACTGCCGCCCGCCGGGCCGCCGAGATGCTATCTCTCGCTGCAGTGGTGCCCGTCTTGCTGCTGCTGGCCATAACGCTGAACACCGCCGTCCGAAGACACAGGCGGCCCTGGACGCTAAAGATTCCCAGGCGGACGCTGGCGGCAAACATGGCACTGCTTGCTCTGGTCGCCACTGGATGGTGGCTCTTCAAGGTGTCCTTCGATCAGAGCTACAGCAGCCTGGGCTACGGGCACCCGCTCCAGGTGGACTTCGGGCCTGTAACCGTCGTGGGCTACGACCTGGGTGGACCGCAAGTGCTGCCCGGCCCGCGGCCGAGGGCTGCTCCAGGGGATGTTGTCACTGCCCGAATGTACTGGACAGCACGGAATGCCGACGCGGCTCGGACCGAGTATCGCCCGTTCGCCGCCCTGATCAATGCGGCGAATCAGGTATGGGCCTACGGCGAGGGTGAGGCCGACATTGCGGGAGAGGTCCCCGGGCAGGGGCCCATCCTCGACAGCCCGATGCGACTCGCGATCGCCACTGGCACCCCACCGGGCGTCTATCGCCTGGAGATGGGGTTTCTGGACCGGGAGGGCCATCGCCTGGAGCCACGCCGGTCATATGTAGTCCGGCTGATGCCGATGGACAATCGCATTCTGGTGGGACCGGTGGTGATTACGGAGGCCGGCCAGTCTCCGGCCGGCGCCTCCGCCAAGGCTTTGGCGAATTTCGACAATGTACTGGGTCTGTTGGAGGCACGGGTCACCGATGGGGAGTCCGCCCTGACCGGACGTCCGGGGCAGGAACTCCCCAGGTCTGCCGATGGCAAAGCGTTGAGGGCCGAGGCCGGGCAAATCGTGCATCTGGACTTGCTGTGGCGCAGCATGGCCGAGCGGCTGCCCGATGTGGTTGTGGCGCTGCGCTTGGTCGATGACTCGGGCTTCCTGTGGGCAGTGCGGGACAGCCGTTCTGCCGATGGGCGTTATCCGAGCTCATTGTGGAAGCAGAACGAGCTGGTCAAGGACCAGCTCGACATACTGGTCCGTCCGGAGACGCCGCCGGGGGAGTACACTTTGCGGCTCGAGCTGGTCTCCGCGAGGGGTCCTTTGAATACCCTGGATGCGCAGGGCAAGGGCACGAATCCCTTCCTCGACCTTGGCAGAGTGAGCGTGGTGCGGCCCGCGGGGCCGCCCCGGCCCGGGCGGGATACCCCGCGGCGCTCGGTCGACCTGGCGCTTGCCGACGGGCTGAAGGTGGTAGGCTACCAGGTGGGCCCGGCCGAGGCCAAGCCGGGTACGCCCGTTCAGTTGGACATCTTCTGGCAGACTGGTGCCGGGGCGCTGCCAGACTACCGCTTCCGGGCTGAGCTGCGCGACTCCTCGGGCAAGGCGTGGGCCGCCTACCAGGGCCGGCCCGTCGGCGATGGTTATCCAACTTCTCGCTGGCATGCCGGCGAGGTGCTGCGCGGCCAGTACCACCTGCCGGTGTCTCCCCGGGCGCCCGCCGGCCCGCTGGACCTGTATGTCTGGATGGACCAGCCCCAGGTGACAGAGCCCGTCCTCTTTCGACTGGACCAAATCAGGGTGCCAGAGGTACAGCGCACCTACTCGGCGACGCCCAGCTTCGAGCGGTCCACGGACCTTGGCAGCGTGATGCGCCTGCTGGGATACGGCCTTGATGTCCAGCCTGGAGGACAGGTGGCGCCCGATGGCTCCGCATCGGTACCGCCGGGCACCCGGCTGGACCTCAAGCTCTACTGGAAGGCCCTTGGGGAGACGGACACCAGCTACAAGGTGTTCGCCCAGGTCCTCGACGGGCAGGGGCGGGTCGTGGCCCAGCATGACAGCTTCCCCGCCGGGGGAGCGCGGCTGACCACCAGTTTGGTCAGCGGCGAAGTGATCGAGGACCTGCATACTATTGCCCTGCCCGCCAATCTGGCGCCGGGGCGTTACACGCTGATCATCGGCCTGTATGAGCCGATCAGCGGGGGGCGGCTATCCCAGGCGGATGGCACTAATTTCGTTTCCCTGTCCGGCATAGAGGTGCGGCAACCCTAATCCCCGCAGGAGCCTTGGCCGTCACCCGTATGCCT
>JAMCTB010000035.1:0-1092 GCA_023380955.1 Chloroflexota bacterium
CAGGTCCACCACCGCCAGCGGTTCGACGAAGACGGTGGCTCCCGAGGCCGACTGGTCGTGGACTATCCCCTTAACCTGCCCCTTGAACTCGGCCTTCACCGGCACCACATAGCGACCCTGGCGCTGGGTGATGATCGGCTCCTGTAGCGCCTGGCGGTATGCCGAGGACGAGATGATCTCGTTCAGCTTCGACATCAGCCGCTCGTAAGCCCGCCTCAGGCCAAAGCGAATCTGGGCAAGGGCAGGGCTGGCACTGTCCAGCACCTCTCCCGAGTCCGAGATCGCCTGGTGAATCTCGGTCTCCACCTCGTCGTGCGGTCGGATGGGGAGCGTGACCTCCTCCAGGGTTGGGAGTTGGTCGCCCAGCTTGGAGATGGTGCCGCGGACGATGCGGCCGCTGGCGGTGGTGGACGCGACCAGCAGCAACTCATCAGGCATGAGCACGGCGCCCACCGATGCACGCTGGAGCTGGGCACGGATATCCCTTGCGCCTCCGACGGTGAAGTTCGGCTTCAGATCCAGAAGCCGCCGTGCCTCCTGCGTACCCGCCTGGCGCCGCATCACCTCGGGCATCTCTGTCGCGGGGCGCAGCCCCAGAGCCTTCTCGTGGGAGACGGAGAAGGACGTGTGGTGGCCCAGCCTTTCCAGCACCTTGTTCAGTTCCAGGGTTTGCAGGTAGTGTTCTTCCATCCAGCCTATGCCGTTCAGACGAATGGCTTCGCTCATCTCCGGCAGGAGCCCGCTCCTACCGGCGACCCATCGCCAGTGGGAGTTCGCTCCTACGTAAAGACGAGAGAAGCCACCGGTTTCTCCTCGCGTATATTGTAATCTTACCGCATTGAGGCGCCGGGGCGCGACCTTATGTAGTACAATCCGCGAATGCCGAAAGCTCTGTCCTGGAGACTCAGATGAACCGCAACGACCGCCTCGAGGAGTTGGGTCGCATCGTGGGAAAGGAGAACCTCCTCTCGACCCGGCGGGACCTGCTCGTCTACGAATACGACGCCGCGAATGAGACCTTCCTACCTGAGGCCGGGCTCCACCACCGCCCGAAGGTTCGCCAGATCCACCTCGAGTATGCGATTCATCTTG
>JAMCTB010000035.1:1102-1940 GCA_023380955.1 Chloroflexota bacterium
GGCCGTGATGCACGTTGCCAGCGCAGAGCACATTCCAGTGGTGGCCAGGGGCGCCGGCACCAACCTATCCGGCGGGACTGTGCCATTGAAAGGCGGCATCGTGGTCGTAGCCACCCGCATGAGCCGTGTCGTGGGACCGGACGTCGAGAACGAGCGCGTGGTAGTGGGGCCGGGCATCGTGAACCTGGAACTCCAGAATATCCTGGCGCCCCTGGGTTACCTCTACGCGCCGGACCCGTCCAGCCAAAAGGTTTCGACCATCGACGGCAACGTGGGCGAGAACGCTGGTGGTCCCCACTGTCTGAAGTACGGGATCACCACTGACCACGTGCTGGGCCTGGAGGTGGTAACGGTGGATGGTCGGGTGGTCACTACCGGCGGCTACGTGGAGGACACGCCCGGCTACGACCTCACCGGGCTCCTGGTGGGGTCCGAGGGAACACTCGGCATGGTCACATCCATGATCCTGCGGATCATGCGCCTCCCCGAGGCTATCAAGACCATGCTGGCCATCTTCGAGACACTGGAGGATACCGGCAGCGCCGTCTCCGCCATAATCGCCGACGGCATCATCCCGGCGACGTTGGAGATCATGGACCAGGCGGTTGTGAAGGCCGTGGAGGACAGCGTCAACAGGGCCGGGTATCCCGTGGACGCGGGCGGAGTTCTGCTGATCGAGCTGGACGGGTTGCGGGACGGACAGGAGCGACAGGAGGAAAGAATCAGGGAGCTGTGCTTGCTGAACCGAGCTCGGGAGATCCGCGTCGCGCGCAGCGAGGAGGAGCGAGATCACCTGTGGCAGGGCCGGAGGGCAGCGTACAGCGCGAGGGTCAGGCTC
>JAMCTB010000035.1:1959-3679 GCA_023380955.1 Chloroflexota bacterium
GTGAACCACGGAGTGCGGATTGGGGGCGCAGCCCACGCCGGCGACGGCAATCTCCACCCGCTGGTGATCTACGATCCCAAGAACGCCGACGAGACGGCGCGGGCTCGTCAGGCCAACCACGAGATCGTGGAGTTGTGTGTCCAGATGGGAGGAACCATCACCGGTGAGCACGGCGTAGGTCTTGAGAAGCGCGATTACATGCCGCTGCTATTCAACGAATCGGACCTGGCCGCGATGCGCCTCATCAGGCGGGTCTTTGACCCTGATGGCCTGCTGAACCCTGGCAAGCTGCTGCCGATAGAGGGATAGGGCCCACGACATGCCGTAGGAGCGGTTCGCGAACCGCCCCTACGAACGATAAAGGCGCATCCGGCCTGCAAACGGCGCGAAACCGCCGCACCCCCAGGAGAGACAGTCCCCTCGTTTGACTCCCCGGCCGGGAAAGAGTATCAATATCCCCCGAGGCATAGCGGCTGTCGGCCTCAGATCACTGTCCGATGGAGCGTTCAGGATGGATCAGAAGAGGGAAGCAATGGGGAGGATCCGATCTTTCGGCCCTCCAGAGCCCTACCGCATCAAGATGGTCGAACCTATCAAGACCAGCAGCCGCGTCGAGCGCGAGGCGTGGCTGGCGGAGGCCGGTTACAACCTGTTCCTGCTTCCGGCCGAGCGGGTCTTCATCGACCTCTTGACCGACTCGGGGACCGGCGCCATGAGCCACCACCAGTGGGGGGCCCTGATGCAGGGCGACGAGAGCTACGCTGGAGCTCGAAGCTTCTACCGACTCAGGGATACGGTTCGCGAGCTGTTTGGGCTGCCGGAGGTGATCCCGGCCCACCAGGGTCGCGCTGCGGAACATCTGCTATTCGGCGAACTGGTGCACCCGGGGCAGCGAGTCCTCTCCAACACCTTTTTCGACACTACGCGAGCCAACGCCGAGGACGCTGGTGCGGAAGCTGTGGACCTTCCCGATCCGTCGAATCACGCCACCGGAGCCCCTGCACCCTTCAAGGGCGACGTCGATCTGGACCTCCTGGCCGATGCCCTGAAGGCGGCCACTCCCGGGGAAATCGCCGGGGTGGTGATGACCGTCACCAACAACGCGGGCGGCGGCCAACCGGTCTCCATGGCCAACCTCAGAGCGGTGCGTGAGCTGTGCCAGAGCCACGGGATCCCCGTGATAGTGGACGCGAGCCGCATTGCCGAGAACGCTTTCTTCATCAAACAGCGAGAGCAGGGCTACGCCGGCAAGTCCGTCGCAGAGATCGTCCGAGCCATAGGCGAATGCGCCGATGCTATCACCATGAGCGCCAAGAAGGACGGTCTCGTCAATATGGGCGGCTTGATCGTCCTTCGTGATGCGGATCTGGCTGAAAGGATCCGGCGACGGATGGTGGTGACCGAGGGCTTCCCGACCTACGGTGGCCTCGCCGGACGCGACCTGGATGCAATGGCCGTCGGGCTGCGGGAGGTGCTGGACGAGGAATACCTGGCCCACCGCATCGGGCAGGTTGGATTCCTGGCGGATCTGCTGCGCGACCTGGGTGTGCCCATGGTGGAGCCGCCCGGCGGGCACGGCGTATTCGTCAACGCGGGCGAGTTCCTCTCCCACATCCCACCTGCCCAGTTCCCAGGGCAGGCCCTCGCCACTGCTCTCTATCTGGAGGGTGGCATCCGGAGCGTGGAGATTGGCTCCGTGATGTTCGGCGAGGATCCGACC
>JAMCTB010000036.1 GCA_023380955.1 Chloroflexota bacterium
ACCTGGCACGGACAGGCACGCCGCCCGTGTCCACGAATCGGGCGCACCTCATGTGCTCGCCTGAAATGCAGTAGCCGGCCTGATGCTCTGCTGAGATCGACCCAGCACCCTTTCCGCTGAAGCAGCGGTGGGCGGTAGTCACGAACATGCAGGGGGTAGTGGGGTCGTGGACTGTCCCGAGATATGGACAGACCCCCACGGGGCTCGCGGTGTCTTGGGAATCAGTCACGTCCATCTGCCTCCGAAACAACTCGAGAGTGCCTGTAACCGCTCATGGGCGCGCGATGCCCGGTGAACCAGGACCAAAGCCCCTTTGACAGGCCGCCGGCCCCTGCGCTGCTCTTCGTGTACACGACGCAGATACGCTCGCGGCACCGTCTCCTCACCCAATTCCGGCATCTCTCGCCAACCTTCTGCCAGGAGTGACCAGCGATGGCCTCTGTTCGACAGTTCTGGTTATTCCTGGGCTGCACCAAGGACCCTGACTCGGTGCGCCGCACACGCCACCAACGTGAACGTCTGCTACGCGCTGCCGCGAAGGCGCAGGCGCCTTCGCGGCGTCTCCCACGAAACCCAGCGCTCCCGCTGCCTGTCGGATTATCATACTTGCAGCACTCTACAACAATTCATGCTGGCACCGAGCCCCACCAGAACGTCAATTGCGGGTCCTCCAGGAGCGCGGAACCTCATCCGGTCGGGCCAAATATTGGTGATCCCCGAGCCGTGAACTACGGAACCCAGCCGCTGGCGACGATCCCGCCCACGACAAAGGCCATGACGACGCATGCAATCGTCACCGTCCAGTACGTCCACCACAGCGCTCTCCCGATCTCCAACGCCCACCCCTTTGTGCGAGGGATGGGGAATGGGGGATAGGTACTGAGGACTGAGGGCTCAGGGCTGAGTTCTCGGGTCCGAGTTCTGGGTTCTCGGTCTCCCACTCCCCCCTCGTCCCCCCGTCCGTCGCCAGCCGGGCCGCAGCCACGATCAGCCCCACCATCACCCAGAGCATCGGCTTCTCCCACTCGGTCAGGGCCATCGAGTCCGTGAGCCCGTAGGCCAGGTACCCCACGCAGCCTGCGGCCAGCCCCGCGACGGCGCCCCTGACCAGGGGATCCCTCGCCCGCCTGTATGCCTGGACCGCATGAGCGCCCACGATCACCCACAGCCTCACGAAGGCCATCAGCCCCCCAATCCCGAGGTCCACCACGTCTGCAGGTGGGTGTTGTGGGGCGTGCGGAATGCGGGCATCGGGACCCATCAGGAAGGACGGATAGAGGGCATCGAGCACCACTGGGAAGGCGCTGAGGCCTGTGCCGGTGAAGGGGCAACCCTGGATCATGCAGGTGGCTTCGTTCCAGACCTCCATCCGGCTCGCTGCATCCGCGGAATCGCTGCTCGCCTTATCCAGACGCACCAGCCAATGGGATGGGTCCTGCGCCACCACCACACCCACCGTGACTATCCCGATCAGACTCAGGGCCCACGGTACGTCCCAGCCGGTGCCAGCGGAGGCCAAGCAGCGTGAGAGCCGCGACGCCGAAGGCGAAGAGGCCGCTGCGCGACCAGCTGAGGACCATGGTCGGCGACGCGACCACGATGCCCGCCAGTCCCAGAAAGAGCATCAAGCCGTGAGAGGGACGGTAGGCGGCACTTGCCTTCGGCGATTTCCGAGCGCCCCTGCCCAGCGCCCACAGCGCCACGCCGGCCGGCATGGGCAGCATGAATGCCAGAATTCCACCCAGGGCTCCCGGGTGCAGCCCCGAGACCGAGCAGCGGCAGGAAGCCACGCGGGAAAAGCGGCATCGGGGTGGCCAGCAGAGGAATCGCGACCTCGATAGCAACGCCACGAGGGCCGGTCGCGGTCCCCACTGCACCACCTCGACCAGTTAGCCACTCGGAGGTCAAACCCGCATCCCTGAGCACGGGCTCCGGGCCGCGCTGAGCGCTCGTCATCGCCGCTAATTGACCTTGACCCGCGGGACAGGTCGTGGAGGTGCTACCCGCGCCGCAGGATCTCGACCACCCTCCCGATGATCTCGTCCACTTTCGATGCCGCCAGCTGTCCCACCCGGTACAGGATGACGTGAGTGTCCGCCTTGAACAACCGGTTGGGTCGCACGGGAAAGGCCACAACGACCACGTCCCCCTTCACAAATCTCGCCACGCTTCGCCCTCCTCCGACCGAAGCCAGTCCTTCTCCAGAGCGCACTCGCTCAGGATAGCGGTTGCCATGCGCTCTTGAGCCGCCTTCATCTTCAGGAAGCGGATGAAATCCAGCACTTCCTCAAGAAGAAGCATGGGCAAGTCCTCCGCCTCGCGTAGCAGGGTATCCCACGCATCGGTGGCGACGTTACACCTCACCTCGCGGTCCAGTGGCGAAATCTGCTTCGGGCTCGGAGTCCGGTTTTCGCGTGTCGTGCAGGCGAATGGCCGGACGCACAGCCTAGCGAGGCAAGTTTAGCACGCGGGGCTGAAAGGAAGTGAATTCGCCACCCGCGTTCAGTCCCCTCTCCACCTGCTCCAGGTACCGCTGCGTGTCGATCAGCCACAGGCGCTCACCCTCGCCCATCTGGTAGCCGTACAACGGGTCACCACGATCCAGTAGAGCCGGAAACCGATCGCGACCGAAGTCGTAGAACCTCCCAGGGGGGATCGCGTCCAGCACGTGGGGCTCCAACACGTAGATGCTGGCGTTGATCCAGTGGGAGAACACCTGCTCGGGGCTCGGTTCCTCCAGGAACCTGGTGATGAGCCCATCCGCATCCACCCCCACGATGCCGCTGGCGTTTACGTACTCCCAGTGGCAGAGGGCCATGGTGGCAACGGCCCCCTGGTCCGGTGGAACCGGTAGAGGCTGGCGAGGTCGATGCTGCTCAGGTTGTCCCCGTACCAGCCGAAGAAGGGACCGTCGAGCAGCTACGCGACCCTCTTCACGCCGCCGGCCGTCCCCAGTGCCTTCTCCTCCACCGAGTAGCGGATCTTCACACCCCATCCGGTTCCATCGCCGAAGTGGTCCATGACCACCCACGGCAGTGGCACAGATTGATCGCGATCTCCATGACACCGCTGTCGCGGAGCCTCTCGACCGCGTACTGCAGCGCCAGCTTACCTGCGACCGCCACCATCGCCTTCGGAGGACGATCCGTGAGTGGTCTCAGCCTCGTCCCGATTCCAGCCGCGAGGATCATCACCTTGTCCGGCATCCTCTCCTGATCCCCCCGTCTCCCCCTCACCCCGTCCGGCCACCCCTTCCCGCAGAGCCACGGCGATCACGTGGTCGAGGATCAGGTGCCCGTCCTCGGCCCGCTCGATCCGCATGCTGGGGACGACCACCTTCATGTCCACGATATCCTTGAGCCTGCCGCCGGGCCGGCCGGTGAAGCCCACCGTCGTGACCCCGGCCCTCTTCGCCACTTCCACCGCTTTGAGGACGTTCGGGGAGTTCCCGCTGCGGCTTATAGCGATCACCAGGTCACCCGGTTGCACAAGGTTCAGGAGCTGCTCGGCGAACACGTCCTTGTATGCCGAGTCGTTGGCCCACGCCGTCGTGAGGGGCGCGTTGTCGGTGAGGGCGATGGCCCTAATCCGTCTGTTGCCGTTGCCGATCCCCACCTTTGCCAGATCGCAGGCCATCTGGCAAAGGTGGCCTCTTCGAATCCGCGACCCCAGGATTTGGTCGAGTGGTCTGCCAGATGGTGGTGGCCGATGACCAGCTGGGTGTACTAATGATCGGTTGGCGCCAGCCTGTTGGAGGGAAGCGGCCGCCCTGATCGTGCTACGATCACCGTTGCTCTTCTTGCATCCTGGGCGCCCGAAGTGTATTCGTTCAAGGTTGAAAACCGCCCGCGGTTAACGGGCGGACGAGAGCCGACCAAAGGGAGGGGCGCCACAGTCGAGTAACTCGCACCACGTAGAAACGCAGAAATCGTGCCGTATCTTTATCTTAGACGAAGGTCCGGCCCCGTGGGTGAGTCCTCCAGGCAGGGCTGCGTCAGAACGGCGTCTGCTTCCTGCGCCGCCTCGTCACCTACCTGGCCTGGCCGTCGATCACGACCTTGCCGTTCACAAGCTTCACATTCTTCAAGTCGACGCCGAGATCGATCCCATTCAGTCCCCCCTTGCCGATAGCCTGCTTCGCCTGCTGCAGTATCTGGTCTTTCACCGCGTCGGGCAGGGGCAGGTTGCCCGTTTTCAGAGAAGTGACGTCCAGGTTGAGGAGACCCCCGTCGGCCGCGGCCTTCACCGTCGCTTCGATGGGGATCTCCTGTCCCCCCACCTGGACCACGGCCGAGACGACCGCCGCGTCCTGCTCCACCTTCACGGCCACGTTCTTCACAGGCTTGTCCCCACCGCCGATCATCTGATTGACCTTCGCCGTCACCTCATCCTGGCTCACTTGCACGGTCACACCCTTCGAGTCGGGAGCCTTGGAGTGGAGCGCATCCCACTTCTGGTCGAAGCTGGCGGCCTCGCGCGCCGCATCTGCTGGCGGCATCGGCTTCGCCACGGGCGGCTGGGGGCTTAGAACCTGATAGGCCACGAAGCCCGCGCTGCCAAGCACCACTACGCAAACCACAAGGATCACTCGCTTCATTCTTCCTCCCCGCCGAGTTCCAGCGTCTGTTTCTAACCTAACCTACGGCCGACGACATTGGGTGGATAGTCGAGTCTTCAGCTCGCCACGTTATCCCTCCGACGGTCTCCCGATGGCTCCATGCCTCCAGCTGCCGCCACACCAGCATCCCCGGCCTCGCGGGCAAACCCGGTCCGGCCTCCGCGCGAGTAGCTCGGCCCGAGGGCCTGCGCCACCACCATCGCCAGCGCCGCGCCCAGCAGCTCCCCCGCCAGTTCGTCCGACAGCCAGTGGTACCGGCCGTACACCCGAACGAAGGCAGACCCCACGGCCACCGCGACCGCCAGAAAAGCACCCAGCCGCGCGACCCTTCCGCCCCGATCCCACAGCGCCGCCGCCAGCAGCAAGCACAGGAAGCCGGTGCGGATCGCCGAGCCGCTGAGGACCGATTCCTGGAACTGTGGGTTCACCAGCGGATAGGAGGCCCACGGCTTCATAAAGGGCGGCATCGGCGGACGGTGGAGGGTGGCCTTCACGGCGACCTCCACCGGAATGAGCAGCAGGAACCCTAGTGGTGCAACCGACCTGGCCCCGAATCCAGCCCTCCAGAGCAGCGCCGCTGCCGCCATCCCAAGCAGCACCGAGAGCTCGGGCGACCACAGCAGTGCCACCAGGGGGAAGAAGCTGTCGATCAGGCGGCCCACGGACCGGTCCTTGGCCCCGGCCACGGCCACGTCAGCGCCCGCCAGCAGCCCGAGATAGCTAAACGACACCACCAGGGCAAAGATGCCCAGGGCGGTGGTAGCAGCAGCGCGACGGCCGGCGGAAACGGGCAACCGCCCGGCTCTCCGCGCGGGTAGGGAAGACGACATGGGTCTATTCCTCATCTCCACCGTCCGGTCGAGGCCTCGTCCTCCACGGGTACGGAGAGACGGACCTCAACCATCAGGCCCAAGCCGTGGCCGCCAGGGGAGCTGCCAGCACAGCCGGCTGCGGGATTGCGGGAAGATCCCGTACAAAGATGTCGACCATGCCTTGTGTGGTAGCGTCGCACCAGATGATGGCCCCGGTACCCCCCGAGCTACGGCACCCATCCGCTGGCCACGATCCCGTCGACCACATACGCCATGGCG
>JAMCTB010000037.1 GCA_023380955.1 Chloroflexota bacterium
CAAGCCGGTGGAGGGCGCCAACGACTTCGCCATGATGCAGGAGGTCTTGAGGCGCCGCTTCAAGCGAGCTATCAGCGTCGGAGACGGGGAGAGTGTGAGAGAACCCCTCCCCGCAGCGGGGAGGGGCCGGGGGAGGGGTGAGGAGTCCACAACCCAGCACCCAGCACCCAGCACTCAGTACTCAGAACCCACAACGCAGAACACGGAAGACGCCGGCTGGGCCACCCTGCCCGACCTGGTGATCGTGGACGGCGGGAAGGGGCAGCTGAACGCCGCCCTGGAGGTGATGGACGACCTGGGGCTGGCCAATCTACCCGTGGTCGGCCTGGCTAAGGAGAACGAGGAGATCTTCCAGCCAGGCATCTCCCAGGGGCTGATGCTGCCCAGGAGCTCCCAGGCACTCTACCTGGTGCAGCGGATCCGGGACGAGGCCCACCGCTTCGCCGTCACCTACCACCGGAAGGTGCGCAGCAAGCGCGGCTTCGGCTCCGCCCTGGACGAGGTGCCGGGCATCGGTCCCCGAAGGAAGCAGGCGCTGATCAAGCATTTCGGGAGCGTGAAGGCGATCAGGGAGGCGAGCCTCGAGGAGCTGCTGGGGGTGCCGGGGATGAACCGCCAGGCCGCCGAGAAGATCAAGGAGCATCTGTAGGCTCTAGAGCTCCCATTCGGTAACGGTGGCGACGTTGTTGAAGAAGAAGCGCTCGCCGAACTCCCGGGCGAGCCGGCCCGCGGCCGCGAGACCGGTGCAGTGGGAGACCCCCAGCTTCTGGATGTCGAACTGCCGGAGGGCGGCCACCGTCTCCTCCAGCTGCTCCTCCGTAGAGAAGCCCAGGTGGGTTCCGCCCAGCACGGCGAAGATCCTCTTCTGCCCGGCCACCTGCTGAGCGTGGAGCAGGGTGTTCACGATCCCGCTGTGGGCGCAGCCCAGCAGCACCACCAGCCCCCTGGGGGTCTTCACCACCAGCGCCTGGTCGTCCGGGATCTGGTCCTGCTGCCAGCCGTGGGGCATCTTCACCACCAGCTCCGCATCCAGCCTCTCGAAGGGGGTAACCCTCGGCACCGGGCCGGTGGTCATCACCTCTCGAGTGATGTGGGCCGGGCCGTCGGACAGCTGGAAGGTGGCCCCCATCGACTCCAACTGCTCCCTCACGAACGTCAGTCCGGCGTACCGGGCCTTCTCCCCCTTGCGCACCACGTAGCGGGGCCTCCAGACGTCGGTGTGGGCATACACCGTCACCTCACCCGTCTGTGCCAGCACCTCCTTGAGGCCGCCGGTGTGATCCTGGTGGCCGTGGGAGCCGAAACCTCCCGCCCCAACAGCAATGGCGTAGGGCAGGGCGCTCTGCCCCGCCGCCGACCCTGCGATCGCCCGCCGGGCAGAGGGGCACAGGGCCCCTCCCTACGTTTGCCCAAGGGGATCGCCGGCAGGAGCCGGCTCCTGCGTCATCCCTTCGCCGACTCCAGTGCCAGGTCGGAGTCGACCATCATCTTCACCAGCTCCTCGAAGGTGACCGACGGCTTCCAGCCCAGCTCTGTGCGGGCCTTGGCGGGATCGGCCAGCAGGTGGTCCACCTCCGCAGGCCGGATGAAGCGGGGGTCGGTGCGGACGTGCTTCCGCCAATCCAGCCCCACGTGGGCGAAGGCGATCTCACAGAACTCCGCGACGCTGTGGTACTCGCCGGTCCCGACTACGTAGTCGTCCGGGTCGGACTGCTGGAGCATCATGTGCATCGCCCGCACGTAGTCGGCGGCGTAGCCCCAGTCCCGCTTGGAGTCCAGGTTGCCCAGCAGCAGCTCCTGCTGCTTGCCCTGCTTGATCCTGGCGACCCCATGGGAGATCTTGCGCGTCACGAACTCCATGCCCCGCCGGGGCGACTCGTGGTTGAAGAGGATCCCGCTGCAGGCGAAGAGGTCGTAGCTCTCTCGATAGTTGACGGTGATGTAGTGGCCGTACACCTTGGAGACGCCGTAGGGGCTCCTGGGGTAGAAGGGCGTCTTCTCATTCTGCGGCATCTCCCGCACCTTGCCGAACATCTCGCTGGAGCTGGCCTGGTAGAAGCGGATCGGGTTGTTTCGGCTGCCGTTCCGCTTTCCGCTGCCGCCCACGATGCGGATAGCCTCCAACATCCGGAGAACGCCCAGCCCGGTGATCTCGCCGGTCAGCTCCCCCTGGTTCCAGGAGAGGGGCACGAAGGAGATGGCGGCCAGGTTGTAAACCTCGTCCGGCTTGGTGTACTCGAGCGACCTGACCAGGGAAGCCTGGTCCAGCACGTCGCCCAGAACCAGCTCCATGTCGGGAGCGATCTGCTCGAGCATCTCACGTTTGGGGTTGTTCTGGCCCCGAATGAGGCCGTAGACGTTGTAGCCTTGCTGGAGCAGGTACTCCGCCAGATAGGTCCCATCCTGCCCCGTGATTCCGGTTATCAGGGCGGTCTTCAAATGGCCCTCCTTACATGTTGGCGCTTCGCGTCTCGGCCCCAAGAGGGCCGGGTTGACTGTCGGGCTGTTGACCCGGCCGTTTGCGGTCGGAAGAAGGTGCCCGCACGCGGGCTGAACCCAGGTGACGTTGGAGCTAGTGAGGACACTGCACAGACGGCCCGGTACATTATACGAGGGCCAGAGCTATGTCAACGATTACCCGGGGGCGATTATAGCGCAGACGCGGCTTACCCGCTCGGTCGAGCACAGGCGTATTGGCGACTTCCATCGCCTGCCCTTTTCGACATTGACTTCCCGCTCTAGCCTCGTATACTACTATTTGCAGGCGGAGTCGCCTGCGATCTGCAGCTGCATCTCCCCCAGGACGGTGGAGCGTGCAAGAGGCTGAGCCTCAGTATCTGGGGCGCGACACCCTGAGCCGATTGACGCGAGGACTGCCAAGGTCTGATGCCCCCTTGCCGGCGGGGAACCAGGGCGGAGGGTGAAATGATCACCGTCGAGGTATGGCTGTACGGCCCCCTGGCCTGCTACGCGGGGGACCGGAGCCAGGGCAGCCACGCGCATCTTCTCCTCCAGCTCCCCGAGGGATCGAGAATGGCCGACCTCCTGGGCCGGCTGGGGATGCCACTGGAGGAGAAGGGGATCACCTTCATCAACGCCCAGTTGACCGACATGCCCGGCCTCGCCGCCGACCTTGACTGGGAGCTACGGCAGGGCGATCGAGTGGGGCTCTTCCACCGCCGGAGCATGTGGCCCTTCCAGTACCGCCACGGAGCCAGCCTGAGTCCGAAGCTGCGAGAGGCGATGGAACGGAGGGATGGAGGAGCCCTCCATCATTCGCCCGGGACCTAGCACGTCGCCGCGGTGATCTCCACGTCGAGGAGTGGAGGCTCCAGCCGATGACCCAGGCGCGGCCGGCTGAAGCCGTTACTACAACCGAAGCGCCTGTAGTAACGACTTTAGTCGTTCGTCCCCGGTGTGTCAGGCAAGGACTAACGGCTGAAGCCGTTACTACAAAATGAGTGATATCATCACGAAGGAGGTGGTGCCAGGACCGTTCCAGTGGCTGATGCCAGTCCCCACAACCGCCGGGTAAGGTTCTCCTTTCTAGGGTTGGAAAGATCGCGTTCGCTGAAGGAGGCAAGCCAAGATGGCGAAGTTCCTGCGCGTGAACATGACCAACGGCACGGCGAAGTACGAAGAGGTACCCGAGAAGTACCGGCTGATGGGCGGCCGCTGGTTGACCAGCACCCTGACGGCCGACGAGGTCCCTCCCACGGCCCACCCCCTCGGGCCCAACAACAAGGTTATCCTCTCCCCGGGCATCATCACGGGCACTTCCGCTCCCACGTCGGCCCGCGTCTCCGTGGGCGGCAAGTCGCCCCTGACGGGCGGCATCAAGGAGGCCAACGCCGGAACCCGCTGGGGCCAGCAGGTGGCCCGGTTGGGGATCAAGGCGATCATCGTGGAGGGACGGCCCGCCCAGAAGGGGAAGCTGTGGGGTCTCCACGTCACCAAGGAGGGCGCCACCTTCTTCGCCGCCGACGAGTTCGCCGGCAAGGGGCTGTACGAGGTGTACCCCAAGCTGTTCGAGCGATTCGGTAAGAAGGCCGACGTCATGGCCATCGGCTCCGCGGGCGAGTATCTGATGACCAACGCCGGAGTCTGCTTCAACGACCAGGAGGGCCGCCCCGCTCGCTACGCCGGCAGGGGGGGCCTGGGGGCCGTGCTCGGCTCCAAGGGGCTGAAGTTCCTCGTCGTGGATGGCTCCGGTGCCCCGGCATCGATCCCCATCACCAACGAGGCCCTCTTCCAGCAGGGCCGCAAGAAGATGACCGAGGCCCTTCAGTCCCACGACATCACCAAGCCGAAGGGCGGGCTGAACACCTACGGCACCGCCGTGCTGGTGAACATCATGAACGAGGCCGGCGGCTTCCCCACCCGGAACTTCTCCTCCGGAAGGTTCGAAGGTGCGGCTTCCATCTCCGGCGAGGCGCTCTTCGAGGGAAACAAGCAGCGGACGGGCAAGGAGCTGTACAACCACGCCTGCAGCCCCGGCTGCATCATCCAGTGCTCCAACGTCTGGCACAACCCCGACGGCACCGAGCAGGTCTCCTGCCAGGAGTACGAGTCGGTCTGGTCCCTGGGGGCCGACTGCGGCATCGACTCCCTGGACACCACCGGTGAGTTGATCCGGCTGTGCAACGACTACGGCCTGGACACCATCGAGGCCGGTGTGACCCTTGGGGTAGCCATGGAGGGCGGCCTGGCCCAGTTCGGAGACGGCGGGGCGGCCATCAGGCTGATGCACGAGATCGGCAAGGGGACTCCCCTGGGCCGGATCCTGGGCAACGGCGCAGCCTTCACCGGCCGGGCCCTTGGGGTGGTGAGAGTCCCCACGGTGAAGGGACAGTCCATGCCCGCCTACGAGCCTCGGGTCGTCAAGGGGATCGGTGTCACCTATGCCACCGGCACCATGGGCGCCGACCACACCCAGGGCTACACGATCGCGCCGGAGATCCTGGGGGTCAGCGGCAAGGTGGATCCCTTCGCCACCAACAAGGGGGAGCTGTCCCGCAACTTCCAGGCGACCACGGCTTTCATCGACAGCTCGGGCCATTGCCTCTTCATCGCCTTCGCCATCCTCGACATCGCCAGCGGCTTCGAGGGGATGGTGGAGGAGTGCGCCGGCGTCCTGGGCACCAACTGGACCGCCGACGACATAGTCAGGATCGGCTTTGACATCGTGAAGAGGGAGCGGCAGTTCAACCTGGACGCGGGCATGACCAACCTGGACGACCGGATGCCCGAGTTCATGAAGTACGAGCCGCTGCCGCCTCACAACGTCGTGTGGGACGTGAGCGACGCGGAGCTGGATTCGGTCCACGGGGCCTGAAGCGGGGACCGAGCAGTAGATGTAGGGGTAGGGGTAGGGGCAGACTCCGCGGAGTCTGCCCCTGCGGGCTCACCGGCAGTACGACCAACTCGCCCTCACACCGTGGACCTGCCCTCCGGCACGCCCACGCCTTTCCCCTGGGGTGCGGGGACAGGTGGTGACCCATGATCGAAGTCTATCTCTACGGCCGGCTGCGGCGGTACGGTCCGGCCGGCGACCCGACAACCGAGTGCGTGCTCTTGGCCGAGGCCGGCGAGGAGCATCCGACGGTGGGGGATTTGATCGCCTCCCTGGGGATTCCCCCGCTGGAGGTGGCCAGCGTGTTTCGGGACGGCCACTGGATGCGGGAAGGGCTGGAGGCGTCCCCGGGCGGAGCTCGAAGGCTCGGACTCTTTCCGCCCAACATGAGCCTGCTCTACGTCTGAGGTGGTCCTGGTGGCAATCGAGCAGAGGGGTGGCAGGGTGATCGAGGTCAACGTGCGGGTGTACGCGGGGCTCCGCCGACACCTGCCGGGGGTGCCGCTGGGCCAGTCGGTGAAGGTCCGGCTGCAGCCGGAGGCGACGATCGCCGAGCTGCTGGAGGAGCTTGGCATCCCCCGGGCCGAAACCAAGACCTGCTTCGTCAACGGGATCCAGCGGGAGTTCGGCTACCGGCTGGGGGAGGGCGACGACTTGGCGGCCTTCCCGCCGGTGGCGGGGGGTTAGGTCTCTGATACCACCGGCAGGCTGAAATGGAAGCTGCTCCCCTTCCCCAGCTCGCTCTCCACCCAGATCCGGCCCTGCTGGGCCTCCACCAACATTCGGGCTATGTAGAGGCCCAGCCCCAGCCCGGCGGTCCTTCGGTTGCCCTCCGCCCGATAGAAGCGCTCGAAGATGTGGGGCAGGCTCTCCGGGGATATCCCCACGCCCCAATCGGTGACGGACACCACCACCTCGCGCTTCTCCGCCCTGGCCGCCACCAGCACCTCGGTTTCCGGAGGCGAGTACTTGAGGGCGTTGGTGATCAGGTTCGTCAGCACCCTCTCCACCCGCTCGGCATCGGCCATCACGAGGGACAGCCCCTGGCAGGGCACCAATCGGAGACGCGCCTGCTCCTCCAGGGAACCGATCCGGTGGAGCAGGTCGGAAAGCAGATGGCAGACGTCCATCGGCTGCCGCTGCAGCTCCAGCTGTCCCGCTTCGAGGCGGGCGGACTCCACCAAATCCTGAATCATTCCGTTCATCCGCTTGGCGCTCTTCAGGATGAACTCGGCGCTCTTGGCCTCCCTTTCCTGGCCGTGGCGAACCAGGTCCCGCTGCAGCATCTGAGTCTGGCCCATCAGCGCCGTTAAGGGGCTCCGAAGGTCGTGGGAGATGAGGGAGATGTACTCCTGGAGCTCCTGGGCCCGTTGGCTGGCCTGGGCGGCCACCTCCTCCGTGCTCTTCCGGGCCAGCACGTGATCGGTCACTTCGGTGACCAGCATCATGAAGTCCAGGTCGCCGGACTCGCCCGTTGGGATGGGGAGCACGGTCCAGTTCCAGTAGGTGACACCCCGTGCGAAGCCGACGTGCTCGTGGGCCGCATCCACCAAAGGCCGGCCTGCCGTCGCGACCCTGCCGAAGACCTTGAGGACGCCGCAGGTGGCGGCCTCCGGGATGATCTCGTGGATAGGCAGACCGGTGATGTCGACCTGCCGATGAGGCTCGTCCAGGAACTGCCGGAAGGCCTCGTTGGCCAGCTTCACCCGCAGCCCCTGGCCATCCAGTACCGCTATGGCCGCGGGGGCGTTATCCACCACCGCCCGAAGGAGCCGACGCTGGGTCTCGATCTCCCGGATCAGCCGCTCCTGCTCCAGGCCGGCAAGGACAAGCCGCTGGTTTGCCTCTCGCAGCTTCTCCAGCAACTGCCCCTGTCTCTCCTCATCCGAGGCTTCCATCCCTGTAGCCGCAACGTTGTCGTTCATCGATCCCTCCCGGAGCCCGATCCTTTCGAGTCAGGGGCGGCGCGACTGTCCGGCGTCTACTGGTATCGCAACCCAAAAGGGGAGACGATATCATCTTCCATCACTTGGTACCCTTTGTCTATAAGAAAAAGGTACCGCTTTGGCTGCCACCAGCGATACCGGGAGAGGAAAAGCCGTGAAGGAGAGTTGGGCGGGCGTTACTTGGCCGGGAGATCAGGACCCTGAACGGTCCCGACTGACCACGATGCTGCCGAGGTGAGCCCAGGCGGCCTTCACCGTACGGCGGGTCTGCTCCAGGGTGCCGCTATTGTCGATCACCAGGTCGGCGTGCTTCAGCTTCTCCGCCGCGGGGGGTTGGGCATCCACCCGCAGCTCGGCCTCGGCATGGCTCAGCCCCCGGGCGCGCTTCAGCCGCTCGACCTGCTGTTCCCGACGGCAGGTGACCACCCACACGGCGTCCACTCGCCGGCTCCACCCCGCCTCGATCAGCTTGATGGCCTCCAGCACCACCACAGGCCTCTTGGAGAGGGCGATCCGCTCATCCGCAAGCTTTCGGGCGGCCGGTTGCAGCATCGCCTCCAGGTCGGCCAGAGCCACCCGATCCCGAAAGACGATCTCCCCCAGCCGGGCTCGATCGACGGTGCCGTCGGGCCGGAGGATCCCCTGGCCAAACCGCTGGATGATGGATCGCCACCCGGCGCTGCCGGGTTCCATCAACTGGTGCACCAGCTGGTCGGCGTCGATCACCTCGGCCCCCAGTTCGGCCAACATGGCCGCCACCGAACTCTTGCCGCAGCCGATATTGCCGGTGAGTCCGATCAGATAGTGCTTCATCGATGGCCATCAGCTTTCAGCAGTCAGCCGTCGGCGTTCTCGTTTGAGATTATACACCGTGCATCGAAGAGGGATCTCTCCTATGGAATATGGTAGACTTTAAGGCTGCCTGTCCTGTATTGGGCAGTTCGGAGGTGTTCGTGAATACCCTAAACATGG
>JAMCTB010000038.1 GCA_023380955.1 Chloroflexota bacterium
GCAGCAACACTACGGCTGCCAGTGCCAAGGATCGGAGCCTCCTCCGCCAGCTCCTCCCACTGGTACCCCGGCTCCTCGCCGGGGAACTCCTCGGGCCCGAAGCCGGCCGGGGCATCCCCATCGTAACCCGCGGCCGGAAGTTCCACCATCGGCGGGGGCGTGCCCTCGGGCACCACGAACAGCTCCGCCTTCTCGCACAGCACCTTCTTCCGGTCGTCCTTGGCGTCCACCTTCCCCTCGACCACCACCACGGCGTCGGGCTGCCATAGACTTCGCGTCTTCTCGTAGCTCTTCGGGAAAACGACCACCTCCAGGCTCCCGTGAAGATCCTCGATCTGGACGGCAGCCATCCGGTCCCCCTTCTTGGTGGTCAGCGCCTTGACGCCGGCTATGACCCCGGCCACCACCACCTTCTTGCCCTCCAGATCCTCGCCGATCTGGCCGCTGTTGGCAGTCACCCGGCTTTGCAGCCAGGCGGCGGCGTGCTGGAAGGGGTGGCTGGAGATGTAGATGCCCAACACCTCCTTCTCCCAGGCCAGCTGTTCCTTCAGGGTGGCTGGGGGAGCGGAGCTCGTCGCCGCAGCGGGCGCCCGGGGAGCGACGGGGGCAGCGAGGGCGTCGAACATGCTGTCGAACATGGTGATCTGGCCGACCTCCTGGGCTCGCTGCTCCTGCTGAGCCACCTCCAGGGTTTGGTCCAGCCCTTTCAACAGATCCGCCCGCTCGCCGAAGCCGTCCATGGCGCCGCACTTGATCAGGCTTTCCACCACCCTCTTGTTGAGGCTCCGCATGTCGACCCGCTTGCAGAACTCGGCCAGGGAGCGGAAGGGGCCGTTCTTCTCCCGCTCGGCGATCATGCTCTCGATGGCCCCCTCGCCCACGTTCTTCACCCCTATCAGGCCGAAGCGCATCGCCAGCTGACCCTTGGAGGAGCCGTTGGTGGGTTTGAGTGGGCTCCCCGCGGCGGGTAGCGGCTCGACGCTGAACTGAAGCTGGCTCCGGTTGATGTCGGGGGGCAGCACCTGGATCCCCATCCGGCGGCACTCGCCCAGGGTGAGCGCGATCTTGTCGGTATCGGACACGTAGGAGGTGCAGAGGGCCGTCATGTACTCCACGGAGAAGTGGGTCTTCAGGTAGGCCGTCTGGTAGGCCAGCATGGCGTAGCAGGCGGCGTGGGCCTTGTTGAAGGCGTACCCGGCGAAGGGCTCAATCTGCTCCCAAATCGCCTGGGCGCCCGCCTCGGCGATGCCGTTCTTCTGGGCCCCCTCGATGAAGAGGTCCTTCTGCTTCGCCATGACGTCCTTGATCTTCTTGCTCATGGCGTTGCGCAGGATGTCGGCCTGCCCCATGGAGAAGCCGGCCACGGCCACCACGCTCTTGATGACCTGGTCCTGGTAGACGATGACCCCGTAGGTCTCCCGGAGGATCGGCTCCAGCTTCGGGTGGATGTACTCGATCTTCTCCCGGCCCTCTTTGCGAGCGATGTAGGCGGGGATGTAGGCCATGGGACCGGGGCGGTAGAGGGCCACGATAGCCATCAGGTGCCGGACGGTGCTGGGTTTCAGCTCTCGGACCCACCGGCGCATCCCGGTGCCCTCCAGCTGGAAGATGCCGGTGGTCTCACCGTCCGACAGCATCTTGAAGGCAGCCTGGTCGTCCAGGGGTATGGTGGCCAGGTCGATCTCCTTGGCCCGGGTCTCGGCCACCAGCTTCAGGGTGTTGGCCACGATGGTGAGGTTGTTCAACCCCAGGAAGTCCATCTTGAGCAGGCCCACCTTCTCCAGCATCTTCATGGAGTACTGGGCCATCACCAACTCCTCGCCCTTGGTGGCCTTCTGGATCGGCACTATCTCGGTGAGGGGATCCCGGGACACAACGACGCCGGCGGCGTGGGTGGAGGCGTGGCGGGCGACCCCCTCGATGCTCTTGGCGGCATCGATCAACCGCTTGATGTGGGCCTCGGTGCCATACATCTGCCGGAGGTCGGGGTTCTCCTCCATCGCCTTGTCGATGGTCATCCCAACCGGAAGGGTGGGCACCAGCTTGGCGACCTTGTCCACCTCCGGCAGCGGCAGCCCCATGGCCCGGCCCACGTCCCTGATGGCGGCCCGCGCGGCCAGCCGCCCAAAGGTGACGATCTGGCTCACCCGGTCGGCGCCGTACTTGCGGGTGACGTAGTCGATCACCTCGTTCCGGCGATCGTCCTGGAAGTCCATGTCGATATCGGGCATCTGGGCGCGGTCGGGGTTCAGGAACCGCTCGAAGGTCAGGTCGTACTCCAGGGGATCCACGTCGGCCACGTTGAGGCAGTAGAGGACGATGCTGCCGGCGGCCGAGCCCCTGGGCTGGCAGAAGATGCCGTGCTTCCGGGCCCAACTGACGTAGTCGTAGACCAGCAGGATGTACTTGGGGAAGCCGGTCTTGTCGATGACCGACAGCTCGTACTCCAGCCGGTGCTTGATCTCGTCGGTGACGCTGGGGTAGCGCTCGTACAACCCCTTCCAGCACAGTTTGGCCAGATACTCGATGGGGGTCATCGCCTCCGGGATGAAGTCCAGCTCCGGCAGGATAACCCGGTTGAAGTCGAACTGGAGGTCGCACTGCTCCGCCACCCGAAGGGTGTTGGCGAGGGCCTCGGGCACCTCACCGAAGACGGCGGCCATCTCCTGGGCGCTGCGGAGGTAGAAGTTCGGGGTCTCCAACCGCATCCGGTTGGGATCGTCCAGTGTGGTGTTGGTTTGGATGCAGAGCAGGATCTCCTGCGCCTCGGCGTGCTCCTGGCGCACGTAGTGGACGTCGTTGGTGGCGACGACGGGAATGCCCATCCGCCGGCTCAGCTCCAGCATCCCCTTGTTGATCTTCGGCTGGTCGGCCAGGCCGTGGTCCTGGATCTCGAGGTAGTAGTTCTCCTGGCCCACCAGGTCGCGGTAGTAACCCGCCACCTTCGCGGCGGCCTCCGGGTCGTCTCGCAGGATAGCCCGGGCCACCTCGCCCGAGGGGCAGGCGGCGGAGATGATCAACCCGTCGTGGTACTTCTCCAGGAGGTCCCTGTCTATGCGGGGCTTGTAGTAGAAGCCGTCCATCTGGGCGGCGCTGGCCAGCTTCACCAGCGACTGGTAGCCGGTGAAGTCCTTGGCCAGCAGCAAGAGGTGGCTGGAGGACTTATCCTCGGCGTCCTTGTCGAACATGCTGCGGTGGGCCACGTAGGTCTCGAGGCCGATGATCGGCTTGATCCCGGCGGCCTTCGCCGCCTGGTAGAACTCGATCACCCCGTACATGGTGCCGTGGTCGGTGAGGGCCAGGGCGGGCATGCCCAACTCCTTGGCCCTGGCTACCAGGTCCTTGATCTTCCCCAATCCGTCCAGTAGGGAGTACTCCGAGTGGACGTGGAGATGAACGAAATCTTGGTTGCCGGCGCCGGCAGGCGCCTCAGCGGAACTCATACAGAACGAACCTCACAACGGACAGTGCTAGCTGTCGTGGCTCAAAGGACCAGGCAACGTAGGGCGGGGCGCTCTGCCCCGCCGCCTGATGAACTACACCCGTACCGGCAGGGGACAAGCCCCTGCCCTACGTTTATGGGCCTACGGCTGCGAGCAGCTACAACTTGCTTAACGCAGAAAAAGGGCCACCCTTTCGAGGAAAGCAGGAACAGCTTACACCACTAACGAGGGATCGAGACGATGGATCTCCGAGAAGCGATCGAAGTGCCGGTCCGCGCTGACCACGACCTCGATGCCGTGGTTCAGCATCACCGACAGGTGAATCAGGTCTCGAGCGGGTAGCTCGGGATACCTGGCAGAGAGGTCCCTGGCCAGTTCGATCTCTTCCAGACTCACCGGCAGAACCCGGGGCACGAGATACTGGAAATCCTGGCTGACCTCACGCCCCTTCGCTGCCAGGCCAAGGGCTATGTATCGATGGAGGATCTCCTGGTGGACCTCGACGTTGGTCACAGCCTCCAACTCTCCAGCCACTATCCGTTCGAGCACCCGTTGGCAGGAATCCCTGTAGGAGTGCTCCTGCCCGGCGGCGTACATCGGGATGTTACTGTCCAGCATCACGAGTTCAGGGGATGTCATGGCCGGTCCAGCGCTCCTCCAACTCGCGTTCGATGGCATCCCAATTAGCAGTGGGAAGTTGCTGCCCGGTAAGCCTGCTCAAAGCGGCCTCGCGGCGTCTGCGTTGCAGCGATGCAATGAGGGTGCGCTCCAGGCTCTCTCGCAGAAGAGAACTCACCGTCATTCCCTGCGCTTGAGCGTACTCATCGAGGAGCTGATACTGTTCTTCGCTGAGGACCACCTGAGCCTTCTTCGCGGCCGCCTTTGCCATAGACTCCCTCCGATCATACTCCACTATGCGGGAGTATCATATCATGGAGTATACCTATGTGGGATAGTCCTGCCACCCTCAGCTCTGGAAAAGGGCCACCGTCTCTACGTGATAGGTTTGCGGGAAGAGGTCGATGGGCTGCACCCGCTCCAGGCGGTAACCAGCGCCCACCAGCAGGGCCGCATCCCGGGCCAGGGTGGTGGGATCGCAGGAGACGTAGACGATCCGCCGCGGCGACAAGGCTAGAAGGCCGCTCATCCCTTCGGGGGAGATCCCTCCCCGGGGTGGGTCGATGACGACGCCTTCGACCCGATCCATCGGCAGCGGCACCTCGCCGAAGTTCCCCTCCACCAGCTCCAGGTTGGCCAATCCCGCCCCGTTTATTCTAGCATCTACATTGGCCGATGGACTGGCCTCTACGGCGATGATTCTGGCGACTTTTTCGGCCAGCTGTAGAGAGAAGGTGCCCACGCCGGAGTAGGCGTCCAGGATCACCTCGCCGGGCTGGAGATCCAGCCACCCCAGGGCTGTCTGGATCAGCAGCTCGACCTGGGTCCGGTTCACCTGGAAGAAGGAGGCGATGCTGGCCCGATAGCGCTTGCCCAGCAGCTCGTGCTCGGTGTGCTCCCGGCCGAAGAGGACCCGGCCCTTCTCGGAGCCTCGCCCCTTCCGCTGGACGACCCCGGCGATCAGGTCAGGCCGCTCCCGCACCATCCGCTCCGCGATCTCCGGCCAGTCGCCGTGGCCGAATAGCCCCACCACGGTCTGAGGTCCGGGGCCGTCCCCTACCCGAATGAAGGCGTTGTGGGGAAGGATCTCGGCCATCTTGTCCTGAACGAAGCACCGCCACAGAAGGTCCACCACTTCGTTGATCTCCAGTTGGGAGATGATGCACTCGCTGATCGGCACGATCCGGTGCCCCCGCAGCCGGCGGAGCCCGGGCTCGCCCTCGAAGGTGAAGCCGAACTCCATGGTGTTGCGATAGTGCCAGAGGTCCTCCATCCCCAGGGTGGGCAGGACCTCGGTGGGGAGGTGGCCGATCCTCTCGAAGGCCTCGGCCACCAGGTGGGTCTTGAGGTTGAGCTGCTCCTGGTAGCGGACGTGCTGCCACTGGCAGCCCCCGCAGCTACCGAAATAGGGACAGGGGGGATCGGTGCGCAGATCCGAGGGCTTTATCAGCTCGACGATGCTGCCCCTGGCGAAGCTCTTCTTGGTGAGGGTGACGTCCACACTCGCGATGTCGCCCGGCGCCCCGAGGTAGGCGAAGATCACCATCCCCTCGTGGCGCCCCACGGCCTCACGGCCGTAGGCCATGTCCGTCAGCTCAATCGGCCCTACGACCTTGCGCTCTTTCTTAGCCATGTGCGTGTCAACCTCTCCCCCAGCCCCTCCCCGACGCGGGGAGGGGAGAGTTCGATGCTGGTAAAACGTAGGGCAGGGCCCTGTGCCCTGCCGCCCAGCGAACTCCGAGGGTGACGCCTACAACTCGCATACCAACGATCCGCAAAAGGGGTACTGCCTCCACTCGGCAACAATCCCCCTGCGCACCGGATTGTTCAATATGTACTCCACCGCTACCTGGACGTCATCGTCCTTGCGGAGAAAACGATCATGGTAGCTGGTCTGCCAAATGGCGCCTTTGTAGCCATACTGCCATGCGAGCCTCGTGCTCCGCGACTTGAAATCGCGAACGAAATCCACGATGGATACCGTCGACGACGGGCTCATTAGCAGATGGACGTGATCAGGCATGAAACAGTATGCGTGGATGGCAACCTCAGTGACCTCAGCTCGCGACACAAGCAGGGTTATGCAGCCTTCCGCGAGGGCCGAATCGGAGAAGACCGCGGCACGATCAGCGGAGCAAACGGTGATGGAGCATATCGTGCCCTGCACAGCGTAGATCCGCGGATCGAGGCGGATCTTCTTGCGATCAGGATACAGTTGGTCCGGCAAGAGAGCTTCCTTGCCCCCTGACGAAGGGCGGGCGGAGGGGCACAGGGCCCCTCCCTACGTTCCGGATACTTCTCCGGCGGTCCCACATATCGGCCGCACCGTCGGGGACAAGCCCCGACGCTACAGGATTGGCATCCGCCAGACAGCGCAAGCGTTGGTCGATGCCGCTTTCCCTACCCCAGCTTGTCCTTCAAGAGCTTGTTCACCACGCCGGGGTTGGCCTGGCCGCGGGTGAGCTTCATCACCTGGCCCACCAGGAAGCCCATGGCCGGGCCCTTGCCGGCCCTGAAGTCGGCTACCGCCTGGGGGTTGTTCTCGATGACGTCGTCGACGACCAGCTCCAGATGGGCGGTATCACTGATCTGGGATAAACCCTTCTCCTTGACGATCTCGCCGGCGGCGGCGCCGGTGTTGAACATCTCCTCGAAGACTTCCTTGGCGGTGCGAGCGTTGATGGTTCCCTTCTCCACCATCCGCAGCAGCTCGGCCATCATCTCGGGCGTCAACCTGGTGCCGCTCACGTCGCCCTCGCCGTCCTTCAGCAGCCGGAACAGCTCCCCCTGCATCCAGTTGGACACGGCCTTGGGGTTCGGGTACAGGCTCGCCGTCTTCTCGAAGAACTCCGCGGTCGCCCTGCTCTCAGTCAGCAACCGTGCGCTCTCCCGGTCCAGTCCAAACTGGGCGACGAACCGCTCCCTGCGGGCATCGGGCAGCTCGGGCAGCCCGGCGCGAACCTCCGTCACCCACTCCCGGGTCAGGATCATGGGCGGCAGGTCGGGCTCCGGGAAGTAGCGGTAGTCGTGGGCGAACTCCTTGGTGCGCTGGCTCACGGTGACGCCTCGCTCCTCCACCCATCCCCGGGTCTCCTGCTCTATCCGGCCGCCCTGGTTCAGGACGGCTGCCTGGCGCGGGATCTCGTACTCCAGGGCTCGCTGGACCGACCGGAAGGAGTTGAGGTTCTTCACCTCCACCTTTGCGCCGAGCTGGTCGCTGCCCTTGGGACGGATGGAGACGTTGGTGTCGCAGCGGAAGGAACCCTCCTCCATGTTGCCCGTGGAGACCCCGAGGGCCTGGAGGATCGCCCTCAGCTTGACCAGGTAGGCTCGAGCCTGCTGGGGCGTGCGGATGTCCGGAGCGCGTTCTCGTCCGTGACGTGGAGCAGCTTGGCCGTGTCCTCCTCCAGGTGGACCCGGGTGATGCCCACCCGGCTGATCTCCCCCTCCACCTCCACCTGCACCCAACCGTCGTGGCTGAAGGGCATGTCGTACTGGGAGATCTGGTACCCCTTCATCAGATCGGGATAGGGGTAGTTCTTCCGATCGAACTTGCTGAACTCCGGTATCTGGCAGTTGAGGGCCAGCGCCGTCATGACGGTGTACTCCACCGCCTTCCGGTTGATGACGGGCAGCACCCCGGGCATCCCCAGGCAGACGGGGCACACGTGGGTGTTGGGCGCGGCGCCGGCGTAGTCCGCGCTGCACCGGCAGAACATCTTGCTGGCCGTGAGCAGTTGAGCGTGCACCTCAAGGCCGATTACCGGTTCATATTCCATGATCTCGCTCCTGTGTGAGCCAGATGTGAGGAGGCCCTGAACTCCCCTAATCTCTGGCTACCTGCCAGTCGTCGTTCTTGCTGTCGTAGGTCAGGTGGAAGCGGCCCTCGGCCGTGCGGACCCGATAATGGTGGAGGATCGAGCTGCCGTAGGCCGCCTCCTGGCTGCGCCACTGCTGCTCGACCTCCTCCACCTCCAGCCGTCTCCCCTGCCATTGGAAGGCCAGGGGCCGGTCCGGATAGTGGCGGCCGGCGTGGCACTCCACTTTCGTGGTGTGACTACGCCTAGTTGAGTCTGACACCCTCACCCCGCCCCTCTCCCAGAGGGAGAGGGAGTTAGACGAGCTGCGGTTTGCGCTTCCGATCAGCTGCAGCCCCACGGGGAGATCCTGGGAGAAGCCGCAGGGCACCGAGATGCCGGGGAGCCCGGCCAGGTTCACCGGGATGGTGCAGACGTCCGAGGCGTACATCGCCAGTGGGTTGTCGGTCCTCTCCCCCACCTTGAAGGCCACGGAAGGGGAGGTGGGAGCAACCAGCACGTCGAACTTCTCGAAGGCCTCGTCGAAGTCCCGCTTTATGAGGGTCCGAACCTTCTGGGCCTTCAGGTAGTAGGCATCGTAGTAGCCCGAGCTGAGGGCGTAGGTCCCCAGCATGATCCGCCGCTTTACCTCGGGGCCGAAGCCCCGCTGCCGGGTCTTGAAGTAGCCGTCCCACATGCTCCCAGCGTCGGGCGCCGAGTAGCCGTACTTGACGCCGTCGTAGCGGGCCAGGTTGGCGCTGCACTCCGCAGGGGCGATGATGTAGTAGGAGGCCAGCCCGTAGCCGGTGTGGGGCAGGGAGACCTCGCCTATCTCGGCTCCCAGATCCTTCAGCCGATCGATGGCCGCCCGCACCAGCTTCTCCACCTCCGGCTCGATCCCCTGGGCGAAGTACTCCCGCGGCACGCCCACCCTAACCCCCTTCAGCTCCGGCGCCAGGGCCTGAGTATAGTCGGGCACCGCGAAGTTCAGAGATGTGGAGTCCTGGGGATCGTAGCCCGCTATGGCGTTCATCACCAGGGCGCAGTCGGTGACGTCCTTGGTCAGCGGCCCGATCTGATCCAGCGAGGAGGCGAAGGCCACCAGCCCGAAGCGGGAG
>JAMCTB010000039.1 GCA_023380955.1 Chloroflexota bacterium
GTAGGGCGGGGGGCTATCCCCCGCCCTGTGCTTTTCCGTGGTAGTCATCACTTCTTAACGCGTGGGGTCGGGGCCCAGTGGATGCTGGAGTGCAGGACCTGCGGCGTGCCTGCCAGGGCCGCGGCTCCATCCAGAGCCCGCTGAGAGGTGCGGGGGAATTGAAGGTGAGAGGTCCGGCCGCTGGGGGCCATTCTGAAGGCGAACGGGCGGGGGACTGTGGCATCCACCGTTTCGAGCCATTCCCACTTCTTCACGGTCAATCTTAGAAGGTTGAAGGAGCTGAGGGGCTGAGGTAGGAAGACGATACCCACGCCGCACACGATCAGAAGGCTTCTCTGAGCTTCGGCCTCCAGGATGCCGAGGTTCCGCGAAAGGACGATGGAGCCCTCCCTGCCGGCCCAGGGTATCCACCGTTCGTCCTTGGTGCCGGGAACGATGGGCATGCCCTTGGCAACGTAGCGTGCTTGGACACCCACCGCCGCCAGGGCCCTACCCAGGCCCGCGCCGGTGTCCTCGTCGACGAACAGCTTCATGCAACATACTTGAGGGCTTCTTCGACGACGCGCGGAACCAGCTCGTAGTCCAGGACGAGATCCTTGATGGACTCCCCTCCATGCCATCGACGGCTGAGGGTCTCGAGGGTCACGCCACTATCGAGGATCGTCGGGCGCCCGGCGGCGATGTGGGGATCGATCACGATGGGCACGTTGCGCCCCTTGGGGAACCACCGAACCGCAAAGGGATCGCGGGCACCGAAATCCAGATGCGCCATCTCGTCGCGGACCAGCCCCGGGAGGGCCCACTGGCCTTGCAGGTCGAGGGCGAGGATGCCAGGGCCCGGGTACTGGGTGTCGAACTCGTGGAGCAGGTGCCCCCCGAACTCGAAGAGGTTGAGGGTCGCGAAGGGATAGGGCAAGCCCAGCCGTTCGCGGGCAAAGTTGTGTGCCCGGCGCAGTCGCTCCAGACTGACTCGGCCGTGACGGGACTCGGCAGACCGAAATCTGGCTACCACCGCGATCTCCACCAACTCCAGGAAGGACACGACGAGGGGACCATCCTCGCCCGTGGCTCTGCCGGCGCCAAAGACGGGAGCCATCTGATGGCCAGGGGCTTCATAGCCAAAGAGCCATCGTCGCACGGTGGCAGCGGTCGTTCCTGCCAACCGTGCGGCCCGAGCGGCCGTATATGCCTTACCGGTGCGAAAAGTGTCCAGGGCCGGCTGGCTGTCCCACGTTTGAGTGTCGTACATGCCGTACCCCTCTAGGAAGGCGGTCTTCTCCAGAGCAAGGGATCACCTCATAGCATATAGCTATTTCCGCGTCTTGGGTAGTAGGGCTGCTGACCCGGCCCGGCCCCTATCCTGGCTATCTAGGGGAACCCGCACCTTCTCACTCCTATCAGGGAAGTCTGCGCCATCTGCGGACTGGTCATGGTTTCCCTGCATCAGACGGCGAACACCTTGAGCACCTCGTCGCCGTAGTGGTTGATCACCTTGACGGCGATTTTGCCGCTCTGCGGCGGATCGAAAGGGCGGCTCACGGTGGAGTAGAGGGCGGACCAGGCGGCTTCGTCGATCTCGGCGCGGAGCGCCCTCTTCAGCTTCTCGTAGGGCTCGTCGGCGCCGGTGAAGTAGGCGTGCCGGACGAAGAAGCTCTCGCCGTTGTAGTCGGTGTCGATGAACCAGCAGGCGATGTCGTCGGTAGAGTTGGAGCGGATCTGGCCCGTGGTGGGGTCGTAGACGTCCACCCCTCTGATCTCCAGCACCAGACGGCCGTCTTGCTGTCTCTTCATCTCTATGTCCGGTTCCCCGAAGACCATGAAGAGGTTGCCCGCTCCGGTGCTCTTCAGCAGAGTATCGCCCATGGCCAGGTCGGGGTTGATCCGAGCCAACATCACCGGGAGCCTTCCGTACTGCCGGGTCTCCTCCGTCACGAAGCCATCTTTTCCCTGAGGCTCCGGGCTGAACTCCCTGGCCGTCTCCCCCGCGTGGGCGTCGAAGGCGAAGCCGCAGACCACCAGCAGGTCGAAGCCGATCCCCCGGAGGGCCTCTTTGGCCGCCTCCTTCACCTGCTCCGGCCCCACCGTGCCATGCTCCGGTCCGAGGGAGATGGCCACCCGGCGGGCGATTCCCTCGCTGTCGGTGTACTCTCCGGCGGCGTTCAGCCAGGTCCCGGCGTAGGGCTCCAACCGGTCGAGCTTCAGCCTCTCGCTCTTCCGGGTGTTCTGCACGCCGGCCTTCTCGAGGTTCGCCAGGATCATCGTCTCGAACTGGCCGGTGGCGGCCGTCTGCTGGGCCTCCCGCTCAGAGGCCGGGCGCTCCTCGTCGGTGGAAAGGACCCGATGGGGGGAGAGGCTCTCCACGGTGAAGGGGCCGGCGACTCGAATCCTCTTGTTGTCCTCGTAGGGCTGGTCGTGCAGGGTCTCGGTATCGGCGTGGCGGGCGATGGAGGCGTCGATCTCCTTCCGACTCATGCCTCCCCTGATGTCCGGGGTGTTGGCGATGCTTCCGGATGTAATCCGTGGTGCTCGCTTGTAGATGAAGCCCTTCTTGATATCGCCTCCGGTACGGTACTCGGGCGGCACCTTACCACTGAACTCCGCCTCCTTCTTGATGCCCTCGGGCGAGTCGGCCAGGAGGTAGTAGGGATACTTGGCGGCCATCAGACGGGTGCGGGCCAAGGCCAGGGCGACACGGCTCGTGTCGCAGGTGATCCAGCGGCGTCCCCACTGCTCCGCGACGTAGGCGGTGGTGCCGCTGCCACAGGTGGGGTCCAGCACCAGGTCCCCAGGGTCGGTCGTCATGAGGATGCAGCGCTTAATGATCTCGGGGTTGGTTTGCACCACGTAGACTTGATCGGCAGCCCCACCCAAGCCGTCCCACCAGTTGGCGATTTCCTTGAACGGGAAATCATCGAGATACCGTTTGTAGTCCCACGACGACCCGCTGTCGATAAGACGACCCGCCATGGCGACTCGGATCATTCCAGGTATCGACCCGTCGTCCGTGCGGATGGTGTGGCTCCAACATCGGCCCTTCGGCGGATCGTGCGTCACGCCGCCCCATGCTAGAGGACCGTTCTGGTTGGCGCGCTCCCCCCCGTTGGTGATGGGCCAGGGGCGGAAAAGACGGGCATTAGGGATGTCGCGGAACAGGGCAGCGGGAAGGCTTCGGTAGTCTCGAATGTCGCCTCCAATCTTCACAGCGCCGAGAGGATACTGCGCACCGTCGGGCAGCTCCACAGTCCGAAACTCATTCAGAGTCTCCTCGTCTAGTTTCCTCGGTTCAAGCATCGGCCGGAACTTCGGGCCACCGTGAGGATCGTGGCGAGAGGTCCTTGAGTACCAGAGTAGGTAGTCGTTCACGGGGTCGATCAGGTCACTCTTCTGGCTCCCCTTCTTCTTCACGAGGATCGTGGTCACCGCGCACTCACTACCGAACACCTCGTCCAGGACGCACCGCACCAGGTGCACGTTCTCGTCCCCGATCTGCATGAAGACGCTACCGCTCTCGGTGAGGAGTTCTCGTGCCACCACCAATCGGTCGCGCAGGTAGGCCAGATAGGAGTGGATGCCCAGCTTCCAGGTGTCCCGGAAGGCCCGGACCTGCTCCGGTTGGCGGGTCAGATCCTCGGCCTTGCCGTCCCGCACGTCCCGCTTCCGGGTGGAGACCTGCCAGTTGGAGCCAAACTTGATCCCGTAGGGGGGGTCGATGTAGATCGTCTGGACCTTTCCCTTTAGACCCTCCTTCTCCGCCAGGGAGGCCATCACCAGCAGGGAATCCCCCAGGATCATCCGGTTGGTCCAGTTCTGCTCGTGGCGGTAGAAGTCCACCATCTCCTCGAAGGCTATCCCGTTGAAGTCGGCGAAGAGGGACGTCTGCTGAGGCCGGCCCTTCTTCGCCTCGGCCCGCACGTTCTCGACGATGGCCTGGGGGTGGATCTTCTCCTGGATGTAGATGGGCACCGAGGGGACCGCCAGGTCCTGAGCGTCCTGCTCGTCCTTGCCCTTCCAGACCAGCTGCGGATCGAGGGAGGGGTCGCGAGGGTAAAGCAGGGTCTTCGGCTCCCTCTCGTCCTCGGCCACGAAGTCCCTCAGCTCCTCGGTGGGTATGTTGACTCGCTTGTCCCTGTGCTTGAGGCTGTCGACGGGAACCGAGACTGGATCCTTGGCGGTCCGCGGCATGCTCACTTGCCTCCCTTCGTTCGGGCCCTCGTCTTCTCTACGGCTTCCGAAAGGGTGCTACAGGTGAGCAGCAGATCGAAGGCCGCCCACACCCGACTGTTGCGGAAGATTGCCCCCGGCTTGACCACGCACGGTAGGATAATTGGCTGTCCCAGGTTGTAGAGGAAGTGGGGGGTGCTGGCCAGCGGCTCCAGGATCCTCGTGGGATCGATCTCGGGAATGGAGCCGGCCACGTCGGCAAACCGGAGTATCTGGTAGCTGTCCACGTGGCGAATGCTCTGGAGCCTGCCCCGGTATCTGAACCTCAGGTAGTTGGGCGGCACTTTCGGCCAGCTACCACCGCTGACGGGATGGAAGTAGTGGCCTCCCTTCTCGACGATGTCGATGAAGGAGATCGCCGACCACTCTGGTTTTCCGGCGAGCGAGACAACGTAGACCCGATTGGACTCCTGGTCCTGCATGGTCATCAGCCCCTCCAGGTAGTGCATCAGTTCCCTAAGCAGCCGCTTCTCGGCGTGGTTTGCAGCTCTAGCGCTGGTCGACGCGATCTGGTAGAGGCTCCTCCAGCTCCGGTAGAGTACGGGGACCTGGATGCCGTCGGTCCGCAACTTCTCCCTAGCGTATTCCTCGCTGCACTCTGCCATGACCACCGTGGTGGTCTCCTCGCGGAGAGACCCGGGGCGCGCCTGGTCACGATGCGGCCGCAAACCCGGGTGTCGGTGACCTGGCTGGCGAGACCTCGGGGAACTCGTCCCAGGTTCTGCCCTCCAGCTCACGGCCGGACCTGTTTCTCCTGGTGCCCCCCCACTGCTTGAAGAAGAAGGGGACTCTCCAGCGCTGGCACTGTCCCCGCAGATCGATCGCCCACGCCGGATCCAGTGGCCGAGCACCAGGGCCGGACTCCCCTCCCACGATCACCCAGTCAATACCCTGCAGATCCAGGTCCGGCAGCGGTCCAAGCAGGGGTTCGAGGGAAAGAAACCTCACTGCTGCTGGAGTCGATCGCAGATGGTCGATCCGGAAGCTGTACTCTCGTGACTCCACGCTGACCCCCATCCACACGTTCTCCGGCCACGGCAGGCTCGCGTGCACCTCCGACAGCCGGTGAGAGCGCTTGGTCAACAGCTGGAAGCGGTGCCGGTGGGCGCGGCGCATCACGTCGAACACCTGGACAATGAACTCCAGAGGCACTCCATCGTGGAACAGGTCGCTCATGGAGTTGACGAAGACGTTCTGAGGCTTGCTCCAACGGAGAGGCAGTCCCAGAGCAGACTCATGGAGGGTCAACTGGAAGCCGTTGGCATAGTTTGGCTGGCCCATCGCCTTGAGCCGTCTCGCCATTCTCTCGGCGTAGCAGTGCTTGCAGCCGGGGCTGATCTTGGTGCAGCCCGTCAGCGGGTTCCAGGTGGACTCGGTCCATTCGATAGAAGATCTGGCAGCCATCAGGGTTTCCCCGCATCTCGGTACTTGCGGAAGATGTACTCGACGATCTTGGCGGCGACCGGCTTCTGAGAGGCGAAGAAGAGATAGTACACCGTAGCCCCCTGCAGATTCCGCATCGGTATGGGCTCCGGAACGTGCTTGAACCCGGCCACTGCCTGCAGCCTCTTCCGGAAGGCGTCGACGACCGCCTGGTTGTCCGTCTTCTCCTCCCAGCCGAACAGGTTGCCCTGAGTGTCGTAAGCAGCCTGGCGCCAGGACTCGTCTCCCCAGAAGGCGGTCATCCGTGCGGCCTGCTTGGGATCCACGTTTTCGGGCACACGCCAGAGCACGTTGCGGTTCATATCCGCGACCGGGAAGTTGAGGAATATCTCGACGCTCCTCATCCGTCCGGCAGCCTGCATCACTTCCCAGTTAAGATGCAGCCCGTAAGGGTCGAGCATGCAGAGAGCCCGCCTGTAATCCTCGAACCTGACCCGGGGAAAGACCTGGTTCAGCAGTTTGGTGTTGCAGTCGCCCTCGTAGATGGTGACTTCGGGGCGGTCCCGCACCATGTCCCGCAACGACTGCACCTTCTTGCTATCCAGGTCGATGAGGTGATACTCGGCAAAAGGTGGCTGGATCAGCAAAGCGTTCAGCGGGCTGCCGAGCACGTACTCACCGGTGGTTCGAGAGATGTGCACCCCGGCTCCGGCGAAGGCATCGATGTACACGTGGGTGAGCCCGAGCTGTTTCTGGGCGCTCAGGTTGCGAGAATAGGCGCTGGCGTACTCTCGGACGATGTCCAGCTTGATCTCGGACCAGTATCCGATCCTGTCGTAGGGCTGGTTAATCACTCCAGCTTCTCCCCCCTCGACCGGTTTTTCCAGTACGCAGCTCAGTCGAACGCTTGTTCTATATGCATTCTACCGGGTCCGCCCCCGCTGTCAAGATGCTCGAAGAAACGCCCGGATGACGTTCTTCGCGTCCCAGGGGTCTGTGATCTCCAGGAAGGCCCAGCGGCCGAAGCCGCCGTGGTTGTTGATCGCGGGCACCCAGAGGGTCCGTGCAGTCGATACCTTCGCCTCTTTGTCCTTCTTCTTCTCGCCGGACACCTCGACGATCAGGTTCAGCAGCGGGTCCTGGCTACCATCCCTCGGGTCCCTGACCCTCACGATGAAGTCGGCGAGGTAGTTCCGCTCCTCGCCGTTGAGGGTGTAGGGGATGGTGAAGCCCAGGTTGTAGTTCTTGACGTAGGCCACTACCTCCACCATCTCCTCCAGGGCCTGGGCCATCTTCTGCTCCCAGGAGCCGGTGTCGGCCACCACGTGGGAGATGTGGCACTTAGCCGGATCGGTGGGGTAGACCGGGCGTATAGTGTCGAAGTCCACGTGGCGGGTGGAGCCGAGGGTGTCGTAGGGTCGGAGGATCGGCTTGAGAGCCCTCTCACCCCCGTCCGAGGCCACGATGGCCCGGTAGATCCGGTCGGCTGCGTCGTGGGCCCGCTCCGCCAGCAGCAGCAGTTGGAGGAAGGTGTTGTCCTTGCAGGTGACGCACTCCTCCAGCCACTCCCTGACGATGCCCAGCAGCGAGGGGAAGAGCCACGGCTTCAGGTGGTCCTCGTCGTCCCGGAAGTACCTCTCCAGGGTGTGCTTGGCCAGGAGGAAGGCCACCTCCTGGGGGCGGCGCGCCCGGAGGTCGTCCAGGGTGTGGATGCTGGACTCCCCGACGACGGGGGCGTTCTCGGTGCGGGTAGGGAGGTCGGCTGTGGAGAGGGCCAGCCTCGAATCCTCGGTGAAGCGGGCGGAGAGCCTCTCGCCGGGCAGGTCGTAGCGGTACCCCAGCAGCCGGGGGAAGGTGATCTCGCAGTCCTTTCTGTCCTCCAGGGCGCGGACGCGGGTAGGCATCGGCCCGGGCTTCGGGTTCGGGTTGGACCCGGAGCAGGGGATGAAGGAGAAGGGCACCCCGTACACCTCGGCGTACTCGGTCTCGAAGCGCCCCTGGTCGTTCACCGCGTAGCTTATGCGGCGTAGCCCGCGCCCCACCACCTGCTCGCACAGCAGCTGGGTCCCGAAGGCGCGAACCCCCAGTATGTGGGTCACGGTGTTGGCGTCCCATCCCTCGGTGAGCATGGACACCGACACGACACACTTCACCTGCTCCCCCAGCTTGCCGGGCTTGCCGACGGTGTTCATCACCTCGCGCAGCAGGTCCTCATCGGTGAGATCCTCGGTGTCGCGACCGGGGAATCGGGCGCGGTAGTCGGACTTGAACTCCTCGATCTCCCGGGCCGCGATCTTCTTGAACTCCGGACTCATACCCTCACCCGACTCCAACTGCTCGCTATCCACCAGGATGGTGTTGGGCCGGTCCAGCCAGCAGCCATCGGCCATGTTGCTGAAGAGGGATAGCGCGCCTGGCACCAGCAGCCTGGAGCCGTCCGGAAACTCCTTCTCCCACCCAGCGACGTAGTCGAAGACCAACTTGGAGACGTTGGTGTTGTTGCACACCACTATGAAGACCGGCGGAGTCACCCGATGATCCCCGGTGGGAGCGGATTTCTCCCACTGCTGGTAGTACTTCTCGTAGTTACTGTAGAGGCTGTGGAGGGCGCCCTCTAGCTCGGCCGGGAGCTTAGGCTCGCCGGCCACGGCCTCGGTCCCGCGCCCCTTCCTGGGCAGATGCTCGCGGATGAGGGGCCAGAGGTTTCTATAGGTGGGGAGTTCCCCCCTCATGGTGTTGTCTTCCACCGGCACCCGCGGGACCTTCACGATGCCCGACTCGATGGCGTCGATCAGGGAGAAGTCGGACACCACCCAGGGGAACAGCGTCCCCTCGGCATAGCCGGAGCCCCGCAGGAAGAAGGGAGTGGCCGAGAGGTCGTAGACTACCCTGACGCCGATCTTAGCCTCCACCGCCTCCAGGCCGGAGACC
>JAMCTB010000040.1 GCA_023380955.1 Chloroflexota bacterium
GGGCGTGGGGGCAGAGTTCACCTGGGAGCTTCATCCCGGCAGCAAGAAGATCACCAGCCCCTACTTCTCCGTCCAGGTCGCCGGTGAAGTCGCGGGGCTCTTCCGTGGCACGCCTCTGCGGGTCCGCATCGAGCTGCGCGAGAAGTCGGCGGTGGTCTCTACCCCGATATCGGCGTCCTACGGCTTCGAGCAGGCCACCGGTGACGTCCAGCTCAAGTTCAAGGAAGACAATGACCGCGAGATCGATCCCAACACGATAACCCTAATGCTTAAGACGGCCGTCTCTCGGACCACGGTAATCGCCTACCTGATCGACGCGGCCCGCGGCCGCGAGCTCGCCCACACCGACCCCATCGAGGTATCCCTCGCGTTCTAGCGCGGGAGAGTCCAGAGAGGGCCGCAAGCCCTTTCTGGCAGAGGTTCGGGGATGTGCCCCGAAAAACAATCATCATCAATCAACGTGTTCTCCCTCTTCCCTATGGAAGGGGGCCGGGGGGGATGGTAAACCACCTTGCAGGAGGTACAAGAATGTCTCTAGATCGCAAAGCCACAGACGTCTTTGCCGGCAAAGTAGTCCGCAAAGACCTCGTCCGCAAGGTCAAGGTCGGGGCAAACGTCCCCGTCTACGTTCTGGAGTACCTCCTCGGCAAGTACTGCGCTACGGATGATGCTGCTGCCATCGAGGCCGGCCTGCGCCTAGTCAACTTCACCCTGGCGGAGAACTTCATCCGCCCCGACGAGGCCAACAAGGCCCAATTCGCTCTTAAAGACAAGGGCAGGGCCACCCTCATCGACAAGGTCCGAGTCCGCGCCCTGGAGAACAGGGACTGGGCTGAGCTCTCCAACTTCGGCAACCGCTTCCTCCACGTCCCCGATAACCTCATCCGCATGTATCCCCGGCTCCTCGAAGGCGGCGTCTGGGCCCAGGTAGACCTGGAGTACCGACCAGACGAGGACTCGGAGAAGGAGGGCAAGAGCCGGCCCTTCTACATCACCGATATTCGCCCAATTCAACTCGCCACCTTCGACCTGGAAGAGTACATTAAGGGACGATCGCAGTTCACGACCGACGAGTGGATCGATCTGCTCGTCCGCTCCGTCGGCCTGGAGCCTACCTTCTTCAGCCGTCGGCTCAAGCTGCTCTTCCTGACCAGGCTCATCCCCATGGTCGAGCGAAACTACAATCTCGTCGAGCTCGGCCCCCGCGGCACTGGCAAGTCCTTCGTCTACCGCGAGGTCTCTCCTTACTCTATCCTGGTCTCCGGGGGCAAGACCACAGTCGCCAACCTCTTCTACAACATGGCCAGCAACAAGGTCGGTCTGGTTGGCCTATGGGACGTCGTGGCCTTCGACGAGGTAGCGGGGATCCAGTTCGACGACAAGACTGCCGTCCAGATCCTCAAGGACTACATGGAGGCCGGTTCCTTCAGCCGGGGTCGTGAGGAGATCGTCGCCGAGGCGTCGATGGCTTTCCTGGGCAATATCAACGTCGCCGTCGACGTTCTGGTGAAGACCGGTCACCTGTTCCAGCCATTGCCGGATGCCATGCAGGACATGGCTCTAATAGATCGCTTCCATTTCTACCTCCCCGGCTGGGAGGTGCCCAAGATGATCACCGAGCACTTCACGTTGGGCTACGGATTTGTCGTTGACTACCTGGCGGAGGCCCTGCGGGAGCTTCGCAAACGCAACTACACTGAGCTCCTGGATCAACACTTCTCACTCGGCTCCCACCTCAACGCCCGCGACGTGAAGGCCGTACGAAAGACCGTTGCCGGCTTCGTGAAGCTGTTGCATCCCGACAAGACCGTCACCGAGGAGGAGTTGGCCGAGTACCTGGAGTTAGCGTTGGAGGGTCGCCGCAGGGTAAAGGAGCAGCTGAAGAAGATGGGGGCCTTCGAGTACTACCAGACCAGGCTGGGGATGACGGACTTGGAAAGCCGCGACGAGCACTTCGTGGGGGTCCCCGAGGAGGGTGGCCGTGATCTCATCTCGACGGACCCGCTGCCTGCGGGCGCGGTCTATGGCGGAGCCATCACCCCCGATGACAAAGTGGCCCTCTTCCGAGTTGAGGTCACTGCCCTTCCCGGCTCTGGCAAGCTCCGCATCGCCGGCATGCCCCCGAGGTCGCTGCGCGAGTCCATCACCACAGCTTTCGACTACGTCCGCAGCCGACGGCGCGAGTTCGGCATCGACGCCGAACTGGACGCCCAGGATTACCACGTCCAGGTCATCGACCTCGGTTCCAGCAGAGAAGGCGCCGAGGCCGGCATGCCCTTCCTCGTCGCCCTCTACTCGGCCATCAAGGCCAAGTCCGTCATCCCCAGCCTGGTCATCCTCGGTCAGGTCACCATCCAGGGGAACATCTCTCCCCTCCGCTCCCTGGCCGAGATCCTGCAAACCTCCATGGACAATGGAGCCAAGCGCGCACTCATCCCACTAGAAAACCGTCGCCAATTCCTTGACGTCTCCCCCGACATCCTTGAGCGGGTCGACTCCATCTTCTACTCCGACCCCCTCACCGCCGCCCTGAAAGGGCTGGGGCTGCACTAGCCGGTGATGCCCGAAAGAAGACGCGCACTCCGTAACGGGGCGAAAGGGGCCATCAGGTGTGACGCTGCACGATTGAGGCAATACACGGTGGGGGCGGTGGCGCGACTCGGTCCTGGTAATTTCGATACCCGCTCTAAACGGCAGAGATCGAGCCGTTGGCGATTCTGGATTTGAGGGAGGCAGCCCCGTGGTGGTTCTGGCCTAAGGCCCTTGCTGCACGGGACTGCCTCCTTCAACACTCCTGCCTTTTCGAATGTCAGGCGCCATAACTGGGACCGTTGCTCCGCCCAATGCATCTCCTGGCACCTCGACGTCCCCGCCTTCGGGGCGACCACCGGGACCGCTAGTTGCGGCTCATGGAGCCGTGGGGCACGAAGGCCAC
>JAMCTB010000041.1 GCA_023380955.1 Chloroflexota bacterium
GAGGTCAGCCTTCCGGAGCGGCTGCTGACGGAGCTGCGGGCGGTGGTGCAGCCGGAGATGATGCAGGTCGTCGAGTACCTGGTTGGGAACCTGGACGAGAAGGGCTACCTCTCCTGCTCCCTGGAGGAAGCCGCCTTCGAGTGCGGCGTCGAGGACTACGAGGTAGATCTGGTCCTGAAGCTGCTCCAGACCCTGGAGCCGCCCGGCATCGGCGCCCGGAATCTTCGGGAGTGCCTCCTGATACAGCTGGAGTACCTGGAAACCCTGGGTTTTCATCAGGCATTTGCCAAGGAGATCATCGGCACTCCACCAACAGAGCTGGGGGAGCACAAGTTCAGCAAGATCGCTCAGGACCTCCGGATATCCTCCGAGGTGGTGAGCGACGTCTGGGACTTCATCAAGCGGGAGTTGAACCCGCATCCGGCTCACGAGTTTTCTTCCTCCAGTGGCCAGCAGGATGGGAGGGAAACCCGCTCCTCCTACGTGCTGCCCGACGTCATCATCAGTGAGAGGGACGGGCAGTTCGACGTGGAGGTGGTGGAGTCGAAGCGCTTCCTGCTGAGGGTGTCGCCGGTCTACTCGCAGATCAGCGCCGACCTGGAGCGGGATGGCGATCGCTACTCCGACGATGAGAAACGCCACATACAGCAGTACGTGGCCCGCGCGAAGCTGTTCATAGCCAACATCAACCAGCGACGGCAGACGATCCACCGGATCACTACCTGCCTGGTGGAGTGCCAGCAGGACTTCCTTTCCAAGGGGGTCCGGCACCTGAAGCCGCTGACCCGCGCCGCCGTTGCCAGCAAGCTGGGCATTCACGAGTCCACCGTCAGCCGTGCCACGGCCTCCAAGTTCGTGATGCTGCCCAGCGGCGAGGTCATTCCCTTCAGCAACTTCTTCACGGCATCCCTGAGCATCAAGGACGTCATCGAGGAGTTGATCGAGAACGAGAAGGCTCCCTTGACCGACGCCGAGATCGCCCAAAGGCTGGCCCAGCGGGGCATCCACGTGGCGCGCCGCACCGTGGCCAAGTACCGGATGCAGCTGAAGATCCTGCCATCGTCGCTGCGCTAGCACGCCGGGGGCGCCCGTCGCGATTCCGGCAAAGCCGTTTCCGTCGCAGGGTCCTCCAGGGCGCGAACCGTCCGCCATGGTCGCGACTTGGAGTGCGGTGGCCTGCCACCGCTTTCGGCCCGACCGGAAGCAGCGCGTCGGGAGATGGCAATGTACCGCGCGAAGCCCAGGTGGTAAACTGAGGGCTCCTGCCGTAGCGATCACCCATCACCATCTGAAAGCCCGCGGCCGGCGTTGCGCAGTTCGCGCCGCGCACTTCGCACTCACCAAGACTGGAGACTGGAAATGGACAAGGTAGTCTTAGCGTACTCCGGCGGCCTCGATACCTCCGTAGCCATCCGCTGGCTGCAGGAGAAGTACAACGTGGAAGTCGTCGCCGTCACCGCGGACGTGGGCAGCGAGCGGAACCTCCAGGCCATCCACGACAAGGCCCTGAAGATCGGGGCCATCAAGGCCATGGTGGTCGATGCCAAGGACCTCTTCGTCAAGTACTTCGTCTTCCCTGCCCTGCAAGCGGGCGCCATCTACGAGGGCACCTATCCACTGGCCACGGCTCTCGCCCGGCCGCTGATCTCCAAGATCATGGTGGACGTGGCGCGGGAAGAGGGCGCCGGCGCCATCGCCCATGGGTCCACCGGCAAGGGCAACGACCAGGTGCGCTTCGACGTATCGGTGGCCGCCCTGGCGCCGAATATCAAGATCATCGCCCCGGTGCGGGAATGGCGGATGTCCAGGGATGAGGAGATCGAGTACGCCGAGAAGCACGACATACCGATCCCGATCACCGCCGCCAGCCCCTACAGCATCGACGTGAACCTGTGGGGCCGCAGCATCGAAGCGGGCATCCTGGAGGACGCCTGGATCGAGCCCCCCGAGGACGCCTACCTCTGGACCGTCGATCCCCGCCGGGCTCCGGACGAGCCGGCCTACCTGGAGATCGAGTTCCGGCACGGTATTCCTGTCGCCCTGAATGGCGAGGAGATGGACGGGGTGGAGCTGATCGGCCGCCTGAACGACCTGGCCGGCCAGCACGGTGTGGGCCGCATCGACACTATCGAGAACCGGCTGGTGGGGATCAAGTCCCGCGAGGTGTACGAGACTCCGGCCGCGACGGTTCTCCACCTGGCCCATGCGGAGCTGGAGAAGATGACCCTCACCAAGGAGCAGTCCCGCTTCAAGGCGAGGATAGCGACCGAGTTCGCCGACATGGTGTACAACGGTCTCTGGTTCTCCGCCCTGCACCAGGATCTGGCCGCCTACATCGCCAGCTCTCAGCGCCACGTCAGTGGCACGATCCGGGTGAAGCTGCTGAAGGGTGTCGCCCGAGTGGCGGGCCGCCAGTCACCCAAGGCCCTCTACGACATGTCCCTGGCCACCTACGAGCGTGGCGACACCTTCGACCACTCCGCCGCCGTGGGCTTCATCCAGCTGTGGGGTCTGCCCCTCCGCACCCAGTCCCGGGTGCAGTGGATCGGCCAATCCTCCGACGAGATCCTCCGGCTGACGGCGCCCGAGGTGAAAGAGGAGAAATAAGACCCCACCCCGGCCCCTCCCCGCAGCGGGGAGGGGATGGGGGTGGGGTCCGTCCCTTGGCGGGAACAGGAGGCAGGTGCAGACAATGAGCGGAGCTAAAGACAAGCTGTGGGGCGGGCGCTTCGAGAAGGAGATGGATGCCGAGGTGCACGCATTCGGCGCCTCCATTCCGGTGGACCGGCGCCTCTACCGGCAGGATGTAGCGGGCAGCATCGCCCACGCCACCATGCTGGCGAGGCAGGGGATCCTGTCTGAGGCGGAGGGCACCACCCTGGTGCAGGGGCTGCGGCAGATCCTGGAGGAGGTCGAGTCCGGCGCCGTGACGCCGGACCTCCGATGGGAGGACATCCACTCCTTCGTGGAGAGCCGCCTGCGGGAGCTGGTGGGCGACGTGGCGGGGAAGCTGCACACCGCTCGCAGCCGCAACGATCAGGTGGCCCTGGACGCCCGCCTCTTCGCCCGGTCCAGCCTCAAGGAGCTAGCCTCCCGGCTGGCGGCCCTTCAGCGGGTTCTCCTCGACCTGGCGGAGGCCAGGCTCGGCGTGGTGATGCCCGGCTACACCCACCTGCAGCGAGCCCAGCCCGTCCTCCTCTCCCACCACCTCCTCGCCTACTTCGAGATGTTCCAGCGCGACCTGGAGCGGCTGCGGGACTGCTATCGCCGAACCAACGTGATGCCCCTGGGCTCCGGAGCCCTGGCCGGCGTCACCTACCCCCTCGACCGGCAGTTTGTAGCCGATCAGCTGGGCTTCGACGCCCTCAGCCGCAACAGCATGGACGCCGTGTCCGATCGGGACTTCCTGGTGGAGCAGACAGCCGCACTCAGTCTGGTGATGGCCCACCTCTCCCGCTTCGCCGAGGATGTGATCCTCTGGTCCACCGAGGAGTTCGGCTTCCTCGCCCTGGACGATGGCTACTCCACGGGCAGCAGCATCATGCCTCAAAAGAAGAACCCGGACGTGGCCGAGTTGATCCGCGGCAAGACCGGGCGGGTCTACGGATCTCTCCTGGCGCTGCTGACAACTCTCAAAGGGCTGCCCCTCACCTACAACAAGGACCTCCAGGAGGACAAGGAGCAGTTCTTCGACGCCGTGGATACGGTGTCCACCTGCCTGCGGATGTTCGCGGGGATGCTGGCCACGGCCGGCTTCCGGGAGGACCGAATGAGGCAGGTGGCCGGAGGAGGCTTCTCCACCGCCACCGACGTGGCCGATTACCTGGTGCGTAAGGGGCTTCCCTTCCGCCGGGCCCACGAGGTGGTGGGACGGTTGGTGCGCCACTGCCTAGAGCAGGGCTGCGACATCACCGACCTCCCCCTGGCCGATCTTCAGGGGTTCTCCCCCCTTTTCCAGGAGGACGTCTACTCCGTCACCGTCGATAGCTCGGTCCAGGCTCGGGACGTCCCCGGCGGCACCGCGCCCAACCGGGTCCGGGAGGCCCTGGCCGAGAGCCGCCGGCTGTTGGCGACCACTGAGGCGTGGGCGGCAGAGGCCTGAGCCTTCATAACTGCGCCCGCCGCACAGCGCCGACGGTTGCGAGGGCCAAGGTCAATGGCCCGTGGTAACGACTTCAGTCGTTCGTCCCGCGACCACAGAAATGGTGCGAACGGCTGAAGCCGATCTACTACCTGCTGGCCATGGGGCTGCTGATCCTGCAGCTACGCCACGAAGACCCCGTAGCTGAACACGGCGCTCCAGTAGAGCAGCAGCAAGATCGACAACAGGACCACCGTGAGATGGAACCATCGGCGCTTCCCCCAAATGGCCAACACCACGAAACAGGGAAACAGCAGCAGCAGGTAGCGGGAGAAGCTCATGAGGGGTATGAGAGGTGAAGCCCTGGAGAGAGGGGCCAGGAAGAAGAGCAGGGCATAGAGGGAGTACCCCACCTCCAGCCTGGCGAAGCCAACCACCAGTAACAGCAGGAAGGCTACGGCCATCAGGAGGCCGAAGAAGTCTATGTGGTATGCCGCGCCGGACAGGATGCGTTGGGCAGCGAAAAGGAGGTCGGTCCCGGGTACGGCCAGCCACTGAGTCGCCATGGGACCTTCACCGGCCGGCGTTCCAGGCCTTCGCCAGGGTGTGTCCACCAGGGCCAGGAAGGTCACCAGCCCCAGCAGGGAGGCCGTCAGCAGCCCCAACCCGCCCGGAAGCGATCTGCGGCGGTGGCTCAAAAGGTCCCGCCATCTTCCCCCACCCTTCAGCCACTGGACGGCCAGGGGCATCCCGAGCAGCACCCCCTGGGGTCTCGCCAGCCCGGCCAGATAGGCGACCACCAACGCCCCTGCCCAGCGGCGTCGTGACACCAGGTAGAACCCCAGTACCGCCAGCATCAGCATCGGGCTCTCGCTGAAGGGGCCGTGCAGGAAGAAGGCCGTGGGGAACAGGCTGAGATACACGAGGGTCCGGTTGGCAACGCCGGAACCGAAGCGGGGAAGCAGCAGGCGATGGAGCAGGAAGAGCGCCGCAAGGAGCGCGACGTCCGAGATCACCAGTCCCGCGGCAATGGGGTGGAGCCCGGTGACCAGCGACACAGCCCTCATGAGCAGAGGGAACAGCGGGAAGAACTGGGTGGTCATGTCGCCGTCGGTGTAGCCAACGGTGGCGATCTTCTGATACCACAGCGCGTCCTCCCGCTGCCACACCCCCAGGAACAGCCTCTCCCAGCCCGAATCCAAGAAGTCCACTCCGACCGGGGCGTAGTGCTGTTGGAGGTCCGGTCGGTGGACGTAGAAGGCCACGGCGGCCATGTAGAGGGTGAGAAACAGCCGGACGCCGGCCACGCAGGCGAAGGCCACCAGCAGGGAGTACCGGCTGCTTCCCGTCGCGGGCAGCCGGAGCGCGCGCCGGCCCTCGGGTGATGAGACCGCATCCACTGCGTTCAAGGCGGCTATTTGCGACCGCGAGCCCGCGGTTTTCCAGCACGATTGCCGGTAGAGGGGGCGTCGGCGGCAGACGGCTGGGGCGCGGCGGCTTCCCGCGGCCCGGCTCCACCATTCGCTCCCCTGGACTCGGGCCGGCCCTTCGCCACCAGATCGAGGCGCACCGCCCCATCCTCCACCGGCAATCTAACCGTCCTCTGGCTCCCGAGATTCCACTTCCAAACCCCGCTGGCCAGCAGGGCCCCGGCAAACCCCAGCAAGAAGAGGATGGCAGGCAGTGCGTAATCCATCGGTACCCCCAAGGTCGCGAATTCGGCGGAAGGAGGGAAAGACACCCCAAAGGGCGCCGCTAAAGTATAGCCCTCCAGCCCCGACCCCGCACCATGGGAAATCATGGCTACCGGGCCGGTCGCGACGTCACCCTACGATCGGGCTACACTACCTGTTGGAGTCGGGAGCTGACCCTCTCGCCTTGGGAGATGCAGCGTCGGTGAGCGCCCTCACCAGGTGGGTCAGGGTCCAGTTGACCGGGGTGGGCACGCCGTGAGACTCCCCCTCTCGGGCCACCGCGCCGTTGATGAGGTCGATCTCCGTCTGTATGCCTCGATCCACGTCCTGAAGCATCGAGGACCGGTTGGAGGCGGTGAGACGGCACACCGTCTCCACCCTCTCCATCGGGTCGGGGTAGGGCAAGGGGATGCCGAGGGCCTGGGCCACCGCGACCGCCTCGAGGGCGGCGGCCCTCATCAGCCGGCGCGCATCCTCCCGGGCCAGCAGCTCTCCGTTGGGCACCCGCAACAGCGCCGTCAAGGGGTTTATCGCCGCGTTCACCACCAGCTTGCCCCAGATCAACGAGTCCACCGCCTGGGACAACTCCACCTCGATCCCCGCCCGACGGAAGGCGGCGGCCACTCGCCGCAGCCTGTCGGTCTCCCTGCCGTCCAGCTCGCCGATGGCGGTCTCGCCCTCCCCGGCGTGGCGAACCAATCCGGGGCCGAGCAAGGTCGCTCCGTGGGCCGTCACTCCGGCCAGCACCTTGTCCCGCCCCACCACCGAGGCGATGGTCTCCACGTTGTCGAGGCCGTTCTGCAGGGTCAGCACCACCGTCTCCGGCCCGACGGACGGCAGGGCATCCTTGCACGCCTGCAGCGTGTCGTAGCCCTTCACGAAGACGATCACCAGCTCGGCCGGTCCGGCATCCCCGGCCCTGACGGTGGGGTTCACCCTCACCGTCCGCCGGGTGTCGCCGCGGACCACAGTCACCCCCTCCCGGGCGATGGCCGCCACCACCTCGGTCCGCCGCCCCAACAGCCACACCTCGTGGCCGCCGAGGGCCAGCATCCCCGAAAACAGCGTACCCATGGCGCCGGGGCCGACGACCAGTACCTTCAACGGAGACTATCCCTCCAGGAGCTTGTCCAGCTCTTCCTTCTTCATGTTGAAGCAGTGCTCCGGCGCCGGGAAGCTGCTCTCGGCCACCTCCTCGCAGTAGCTGGACAGGGCCTCGGCCACCGATTGACCCAGGTTGGCGTACTGCTTCGCGAACTTGGGAACGAATCGTTGAAATAGCCCGAGGGCGTCGTGGAGCACCAACACCTGCCCGTCGCAATGGGGGCCGGCGCCGATCCCTATCGTGGGGATCGAGAGCTCTTTGGTAACCACCTCCGCCAACTGGGCCGGGATGGCCTCCAGCACCAGCGAGAAGGCGCCTGCCTCCTCGAGCTGCCCGGCGTCGGACACGAGAGCCCTGGCAGCCGCCGCATCGCGGGCCTGGGCCTTCAGTCCGCCCAGCATAGTGGCCGTTTGAGGCGTGAGGCCCAGGTGGCCCATCACGGGAATGCCGGCGACCGCGATGGCCCGGACGGTTTCGGCCACCGAAGAGCCGCCCTCCAGCTTGACCGCGTCGGCTCCACCCTCTTTCAACAGCCGCCCGGCGTTCCTGATGGCTTCCTCCACGCTCACCTGGTAGGACATGAAAGGTAGATCGGCCACCACGAAGGTGTTCTTGGCCGCCCGCACCACGGCCCTGGTGTGATGGATCATCTCCTCCATGGTCACCGGTACCGTGCTGTCGTACCCCAGCACCACCATGCCTAGGGAATCCCCCACCAGGATCATATCCACTGGACTCTGGTCCACCAGCACCGCCATAGGGTAATCGTAGGCGGTGATCATCTTGATCTTCCGCCCCTGTCGCTTCATCTCCGACAGTAGCTGAATAGTCAGCTTCTTCTTATCCACTAGAGGACCTCCTGCAAACGAGAGGACACGGAGGGAGGATGAAGTGAGTCACGACGCCGGCGGTAGCCGCCGGCGTCTCACTCAACAGCTCGCGTTCGATGGAAGAGGGATCAGCGAGCCGGGCTCTCAGCGATGGCCGATACCAGCTCTGCACCCCAGGCCGGAAGATCCTCCGGCGTCCGCGAGGTCACCAGGTTTCCATCGCGAACCACTTCCCTGTCCACGTAGTTGGCGCCTGCATTCACCACGTCATCCTTGATGGCCTTCACGCAGGTCAGGGTTCTACCCTTCAGGATCTGCGCGGAAATCAGCACCGACGGGCCGTGGCAGATGCTACCTATGATCTTACCCTGCTCGTCGGCCTCCTTCACGAGCCGCAGAACCGAGGGATAGCGGCGGAGTCGATCCGGGGCCCATCCTCCAGGAACGATGATGGCGTCAAACTGGCTGGCGCCCACCATGTCCGCCTCGGCATCGACCTTCACCGGAACCCCGTGTTTCCCCAGGTAGCTATCGCTGCTGCCCGTCCCAACCACGAAGATCTCGGCACCGGCCTCTTTCAGACGCAGCAGCGGGTACCACAACTCCAGATCCTCAAAGTTGGCCTCGGCAAGGACTGCCACACGCTTGCCGTTCAGTGACATTGGGTCTCCTCCTTACTTGAACCACCGCAACCGCACGACGACAGACTGCCTCCCGGGTATCTGCTGAGCCCATAGCCCTCAATGGACCTTGCGCCCTTTGTCAACGTGGCTCTAGTGTAGCGTCGCACGGCAACGAAGGTCAACCTGGAAATGGTACGAAACTTGCGGCCCGCTTCTATACTTCTACATGGATACTCCGGCCTGCCCTCGACGCGAGGACCCGGGCTCGTCCACAACCGAAGGAGGTGGAGATGGCCAGCTTCCTGGAGATGCTGCTCGGAGGCACGGCGGCCGGCATAGGCTTCGTCCTGGGGGTCGGCGGGGCCCTGGCAGGAGCCCAGCAGATGCGTCCGCTGGCAAAACGGGCGATGAAGAGCTACCTGGTGGCAACAGACCGGGCCAGGGAAATGGCGGCCGAAATGGGCGAGACCCTGGAGGACCTCTACGCGGAAGCCAGGGCCGAGCACGAGGCCGAGGCCAGGGCAGCGTCGGAAGGACAGCCCGGTACAGGCCAGTAGCGATCCCTTCCCACCACCGAGAGGAGGTTAACGTGGCCGGCATCCTTCGACCCATATTGATAGGGGGCAGCTGGGGATTGGGACTCGGAGTCGCCGCCACCGCCGCCACCGTCCTCAGCCCTGCCCTGCGTCCCCTGGCCCGCCGAGCCCTGAGAGGCTATCTCGGGGCTGCAGCCCGGGCTCGGGAGAGAGCTATCGACGCCACGACACGCCTGGAGGATCTGTACGAGCCCCCGACCCCCATCCGCAGGAGGCAGTGATGCAGGGCAGCGGCGACAGGAAGGCCACCATAGTTCACGCTATCCCGGGCAGGGTGCGGGTTAGACTCGACCGCTCGCTGAGGTCTCCGGTCTTCATGCGCACCCTGGTCGATGCCCTGTCCCAGGTCGAGGGCGTGCGCAGGGTCCAGGCCAATCCCTCCACCGGTAGCCTGCTCCTGCTGTACGATCCCCAGCTGCTGAGCCTCGAGCAGCTTTACCAGGCGGCGCGCGCCGCCGACGTGACGCTGGTTATTCCCGGCACCCCGGCGGGGCCCGACTCGGCAGGGGAGCTGACCCCGCTGGCCCAGCGCATCAACTCCGCCATCGGCCGCCTGGACCAGACAGTGTTCGGCTTCACGGGGGGTAAGCTCGACCTTCGGACTCTCTTCCCTTTGGGGCTCGCCACCGCCGCCCTTCGCCAGATCGCGACCTCGGGCGGCAACCTGGCCGCTGCCCCCTGGTACGTCCTTCTCTGGTACTCCTTCGAGAGCTTCACCAAGTTCAACTCGAGAAGGGCAGCCGTCAATCCGGAGATGCCGGGTCCGGGTAGCGCCGCAGAGGGCTGATCCCGCTTTCGTTGAGTGCCGCATGGTGCAGGAAGCTCCTGATGGTGGATAATGCCCTCATACGGTGGTCGAGAAGGAGGGGACGCATGACCCTCAGGATCGGTCCCTTCATGGAGTTGGGCACGGTGCGCGGCGAGCCGATGGCCGTGGCGGGCCGCCAACTCGTCCCCGTCGCCCGGGTTCTGAAGCTGTCGCTCGGCAGGCGCGGGGCGCCCGGGGCGGGCGGCATAGTCTGGACGCGCCCCATAGCGGTGGAAGTGATTGAGACCGCGGGCCCGCGGCGGGTGGCCATCCCCAGCCCGAACAGGACGTTCATGATCGGGCTGGGGGCGGGCTTGGGTCTACTGTGGATGCTGGGTCTCCGGCGGTCACGCCGCCCGAGCATAGGCTGAGGAGGATCTAACATGAGCGAACCCGTGCAAGGTGGTGTGCCGGGCGGCGAGGCCGCTGCGGCGACTCGAGACCCCATGGACAGAATGGCGGAGCTGCTGCGGCAGCTCCTCACCTCAGGAGGCGTAAACGCGGCCTTCGGTGAACCCCGAACGATAGGGGATCGCACCGTCATTCCGGCGGCCGAAGTGATGCACGGCTTCGGATTTGGCATGGGATCCGGCCCGGGCCGTGGTCCCGGTGCCGAGTCGGCCGACGGCGGTTTCGGAGGGGGTGGCGGCGGAGGCACCCGCACCAGGCCGGTGGCAGCCATCGTGGTCGGGCCCCAGGGGGTTTCCGTCGAACCGATCCTGGATATGACCCAGATATGGATGGCGGCCCTGACGGCGGGAGCCTTCAGTCTCCTGTGGATGAAGCGGCTCGGAAGGAAGATGGGAGGCATGTCCACCGCGGCTGCCGAGCCATCGCCGAGGAAGCTGGCAAAGCTGTTTCGGGGAAGGTAACCCCGTGGAGACGCGAGATCCTCCTGGAGACGCGAGATCTCGCGCCTCTGCGGACTCGAGCCGTCGGCACGGAAGATGCCCCAGGTGAGCCTCACGTCCAAGAGGGTCGACCCTCAGCCGGAGAGGGCCAGCGCTGAGCTGCAGCCGTCTCGAGAAGACGGCTCCACGGCCGGGCGCCACGGGCTGCCGGGCCGGGTCGACCGAGAAAGGCGAGGTGCTCACTGTGGAGGAAATCATCGAGGCGATGGCGACGGGTGGCCGGGCCGCCGTCGTCGGTGTGGGCGTCGGCGTTGCCCTGCTGTTTACCCGCAACTTCCGGCCGCTGGCAAAGCATGCGGTCAAGGGCTATCTGACGGCCTCGGAAGGGATGCGTCGGGCTGCTTCCGGAGCCCGAGAGGGACTGCAGGACATCTACGCAGAGGCGAGGGCCGAGCAGGAGGGCCGGGTTCACACCCAGGTCCATGCCGAGCCCGGGACTCCGGCCGAGGGCGGAACGCCGGCGTCGGGCGCCGAGCCCTAGATGTCAGGCTCACAGCACCGGTAACGTAGGGCAGGGCGCTCTGCCCTGCCGCTTGGTGGTGCATGTTGTTCCGCGGGCGGCGGGGCACAGGGCCCCGCCCTACGTTGTCGACGCAATCGCCAGCCGGGCGGCGGGGCACAGGCGTGGCGCTGCGCTCGCTCGCGCCACGTGCCCTACACTGTTGAGGCCACCTGTTGCGAGACTGTGAGACCGCTATGGGCTATCGGATTGGCTGCTCGGGTTGGTCCTACCCCCACTGGCGCGATGTCTTCTATCCCCATGGCCTCCGCCAGGCCGATTGGTTCCAGCACTACAGCTCGGTCTTCGATACCGTCGAGATCAACAACTCCTTCTACCGCACACCTAGCGAGGAGAACTTCCAAACGTGGGCTCGCAAGGCCCCGGAGGGCTTCCTCTACGCCGTCAAGGTGAACCGGGCCATCACCCAGTACCACAAGCTGAACCCCTTGGCCTACCCTCTCTTCGCGGAGTTCGTCCGCCGGTCAGAGCGGATGGAGGCTGCCCTCGGCCCCCTCCTTCTCCAGCTGCCGCCCTCCTTGGGGCGCGACGACGGCAGGCTGGCTGCCTTTCTCGAGCAGCCCATAGCCGCCCGTCACCCGCTGGCCATCGAGTTCCGGCACGCCGGCTGGTTTGCCGAGGAGGTGTACGACCTGCTGAGGAAACACCGTGTGGCTCTGGTGCTCTCCGACTTCAAGGAGCTCCCCATACCCCAGGTGGCCACCACCCACTGGGTCTACCTGCGTCTCCACGGCACCAGCGGCCGCTACTTCGGCTCCTATGGAGATGAGGGGCTGAGGTACTGGGCGGACCGGCTGAAGGCCCTCTGTCCCGACGGATACGTCTACTTCAACAACGACGTCGGCGGCGCCGCCCCTCACGACGCCCTCCGCCTCCGCGATCTGCTGTCGAAGTAACCCCCAGGCCCTTGCCCATCCTCTACAACCTGTTGTAAGCTGCCCTCGCCGCCAACCTGAACTACTTTCCAGGGTCCGGTGGCCGGCGACTTTCCCTTTGTGCCACACCGACCTTGCCGGATTCCCGATCCGTTCCCAACGCTCTGCCTTGGAGGCTCGATTTTGTCCAGGCTCACCGATCGCACCTGCACCGAAACCTCCAGCCGGAGCCCCCTCTGGCTCCTTCTCGGGCTGCTGCTGATTCTCGCCGCCCTGCCCGCGGTAGCCTTCTCACAGCCGTCGGATTCCCCCTCGGCGGAGGGTTGGAGCACCCTGGCGCTCCACACCCCGCGCGACCTCCAGAGTGGGGAATTCCAGAACCTCCAGCTGGAGGGTGAGACCCTCCAGTTGGCAGGGGATGACGGCTTCGAGAGCGACCTTCACGCCCCCTTCCGCTTCTTTGGGGTGTACTCCTCCCCAACCATCGGGACGGACACCCCCTTCGGCCCCCTCCGCGTCGGCTTCGACGCCTCGACCTCCCCGGGATCTACCCTCTCCCTGGAGGTAAGGGTGCAGACGGCCGAAGGCAAATGGTCCCCCTGGCAAGAGGTGGAGGCGTCCGAACAGGCCTTCTCCAGCCCCGCTGCCGGCGTCGGAGTCCAGTACCGGGCCACCCTGCTGGCCGAGCAGCCGACGGCCTCGGCCTCCCTGCGGGAGGTTCGCCTCGAAACCCAGCCGGCCGAGGCAGCGGCACCCGCCCAATTCCAGGCGATGGATTCCCACCCCACAGTCCGGCTGTACGCCACGAGGGAGGGGCTGGTGGGACGCACCACGGCCAACGGCCACAAGATCGTGGAGAGGGACCACTTCGTCGCGCTGCCCTCCAAGAAGCCTCTCAACCCCAAGGAGAGCAAGGACTACCAGGTGGAGATCTCTTACAAGGGTAAGAAGGCGACTGCCCCCGTCTGGGACGTGGGTCCGTGGAACACCAAGGACAACTTCTGGGACTCGCCGCGGGAGATGTTCAACGACCTGCCCCGCTTCACCCCTCAGGTCAACGCGGCCTTCTTCAACAACCACAACAGCGGCAACGACCAGTTTGGCCGCCCGGTGCTCTACCCTGCCGCCATCGATATTGCCGACGGCACCTTCTGGGACGATCTGGGGATGGCCGGCTCCGACTGGGTGGACGTCACTTTCCTCTGGGTCGACGCCGCCGCCCCGCCGCTGGTCGCGATGCCCAGGGTGGTCCCCAAGTCGGGCCCCATTCCGCAGCCCATCTTCCAGTCGGCTCCAACCCCGACGCCGCCTCCAACCCCAACACCCCTGCCCAAGCGCTGGTACTTCGCCGAGGGCTCCACCTCCAAGCCCTTCGACACCTGGCTGCTGCTGCAAAACCCGGATCCGGCCCCGGCGACCGCCAAGGTCACCTACATGCTGCCCAACGGCGGCCAGAAGATCGCCGATTACGCCCTCAAGCCCGCCAGCCGCACCAGCATCTACCTGAACTCGGTGGTCCCGAATACCGAGGTCTCGACCCTGGTCGAGTCCGACCGCTACATCTTCGCCGAGCGGGCCATGTACTTCTACCAGGAGGGCCACGATACCGTCGGGACCATGTCGCCCTCCACCACCTGGTACTTCGCCGAGGGCAGCACGGTTCCCCCTTTCGAGACCTGGTTGCTGATGCAGAACCCCAACAAGGAGCCAACGACCGCCACCATCACCCTCTACAAGGAAGACGGGGGCACGGTCACCCACAAGATGCTGATCCCCCACGTCTCCCGGGCCAGCCTGCTGCTGAACCAGCTGTTCAGCGGCGCCTCGGTGGGGGCAAAGATCGAGGCCGACAGGCCGATAGTGGCCGAGAGGGCCGTCTACAAGGAGAAGGGGAAGGTGGGCACCGACTCCATGGGCGCGATGGCCCTCTCCAAGAACTGGTACATGGCAGAGGGAGTAACCCGGGGCGGCTACGACACCTGGCTCCTGCTGTTGAACCCTCACGATGTGCCCGGTACGGCCAAGGCGACCTACATGAGGGAGGACGGGACCACGACCAGCAACAGCTATCTGCTCCCTCCCCGGACACGGCTCAGCGTTTACGTGAACCAGGAGGCGCCCAACACCCGCGTGGCGACGAAGGTCGAGGCCGACCTGCCGATAGTGGCCGAGCGCTCCACCTACTTCCCCGGTGGCCTCGGCGGCCACAACTCCATGGCAGCCCCGGCCCTCAGCAAGCAGTGGTATCTGCCCGAGGGCTCGACGGCCAAGCCCTTCTCCGAGAACGTCCTGATCGCCAACCCGAACACCGCGGCCGCCAACCTCACGGTGTCCTTCATGAAGGAGGACGGTTCTACCGTGGAGAAGCAGTACGCCATGAAGCCCACCAGCCGGCTCACCCTGCAAATGAACGACATCCTCCCCGATACGGCCTTCTCCACCCGCGTCCAGTCGGACCAGCCGGTAGTGGCAGAGCGCTCCATGTACTTCTCCGACTGGAAGGGCGGCCACAGCTCCATGGGCATACCCCGGTAGATTCCTACACCCTTCTATTAGCCGATGCGTTACACTAATCGGGGGCGGTCTCTCCAGGCCGCTCCCCCGAGACCTCTTTGCCGGTGAGGAAGCGATGGCCGAGCAGAGACGCATTCTGGTGGTGGATGACGAGCCAGACCTGGTCCACGCCATCAGGCTGTACCTGGAGATGGAGGGCTACCTGGTGCTGGCCGCTTACAACGGCAGCGAGGCCCTGGAGAAGGTGAGGGAGAAGCTGCCCGACCTGGTGGTGATGGACATCATGATGCCCGAGATGGACGGCTTCGAGACCCTCAAGCGACTCCGGGAGGCCCACCACGTCCCGGTGATCATGTTGACCGTCCGAGGCGAGGAACCCGACAAGGTGCGGGGCCTTCAACTGGGAGCCGACGACTACGTCACCAAGCCCTTCAGCCAGCGCGAGCTTCTCAGCCGCATCCAGGCCGTGCTGCGGCGGGCGGAGATGCCCCCCTCGGTGCCCAAGACCCAGATGGCGATCGACGAGGATCTCACCATCGACTTCGCTCGCAACGAGGTGATCGTTCGCGGCCAGACGCTATCGCTCACCCCGACGGAGCACCGCCTCCTCTACCACCTGGTCAGCAACCCCGGCCGGGTCCTCACCTACGAGACCCTCCTGGCCAAGGTGTGGGGCTACGAGTACCGGGAGGAGCAGCACTACGTCCGCCTTTACGTCAACTATCTGCGGCAGAAGATCGAGCCGAATCCCAGCCGTCCCAAGTACGTCCTGACGGAACGGGGCCTCGGATACCGGTTCGTGGACTTCCGCAACCCACAGTAGACCCACCATCTGTAGGGGCGACCGGCGGTCGCCCAGGGCGACGCCTGCGTCGCCCTTACGAGGGATTGGTCATGAGCCGTCTCAGCATCGGAGAGGCCATACAGCAGGTGGTGCAGGTTCTCTCCGAAGTGGAAGACACCGGCCAGGTGCTTCTCGCCGTCGCCCGCGCTGCCCGCCAGATGATGCTGGCCGACGAGGCCTACCTGCTGCTCCGAGAGGGCGGCAAACTGATGCTCCGAGCCGCCGATGGCCTCCCCTCGGAGCTGGTGGGGCGCAGCTTCGTGCGGGCGGGAGAGGGCATCGAGGGGTGGGTGGCGGACCACGGCGAGTCGGTCGCCCTGGCCGATGCCACCCACGAACGGCGCTTCCGGGACCTCCCAGGTCGCGGAAGCAGGGTGCGCGCCCTGGCCGCCGCGCCGATGAAGCTCAGGGACGACGTGGTCGGCGTTCTGGCTACGGCCGGCATGGATCCATCTCCCCCCATCGGGAGCCGCTTGACCGGCCTGGAGATCCTGGCCAGTATCGCAGCCGTGGCTATCGAGAACGACCGGCTGCTGCGTCAGGAACGGCGGCGTGCCCACCAGGCCGGCGTGCTGCTGGAGCTGGCAGGCATCCAGGACCTGGAGCTGAGACCCTTCCTCCTCAGGGTCGCCGACGCCATCAATGCGGCCCTCGGGGTCGACGACACCGAGCTGGTCCTCCTGGACGGCAGCGGACGGCAGGTGATCTGCACCGGCCAGGCCGGTGGCGTCAACGGCGGCAGCGGCTGCGGCGACTCTGCCCTGCCCCACCCCCTGGAGTCGAGCTGGGCCGCGGAGATCCTGGCCACCGGGCAGCCGCTGCTGTGCGGCGACGTCACCGAGGATCCCCGACTCCACACCGAGTTTGCCGGCTCGCCGGTCCGCAGTCTCCTGGCCGTGCCCATCCAGGTGGGCGGCGGCCGACGGGGCGGCCTCC
>JAMCTB010000042.1 GCA_023380955.1 Chloroflexota bacterium
CAGCGTCCGATCTCCGCCAACGCGGTGGCATCCACCAAGGTGATCAGACTTCATCCCCCTCCCGCCGGTGGCCGTCTTCTATAGCGAAATTTATTGCTATTCTTTCTATGCCTTATTGGCCTTCTCCTGCCTCCAAGACGAAAACACCGGAGGGATATTCCCTCCGGTGGTCCGTCGCACCTATTCCATCTGGGCCGGCCGCTCCCGCTCCGGTGGCGCCCACAGTCGCTCCAAGTCGTAGAAGCGCCGCTCCTCCTCCCGAAACACGTGGATCACCACCGAGCCGTAGTCCAGGAGGATCCATCTGCCCTCCCGGTACCCCTCCCGGTGGCGCAGCTGCTCCGGCAGCTCTTCCTCCAGGTAGTCCGCCACCGCCCGCCCCTGCAGGGGAGTCGTCACGGTGCAGATGACGAAGTAGTCGCATACCAAAGTGCTGGGCCGCAGGTCCAGGACGATTATATCCCGGGCCTTCTTCTCCTGGGCCGTACGCACGGCCAGATCCGCCAAGAGCCGTGCCTCCAACCGATCACCTTCCTCGCCGCCGCGTCAGCAGCAGCCAATTCCAGGTCTCCACCGAATGCGGATGGATCAGCATGCGCCGTCGGGTCAGGCTGTCGAGCGTCTGGGCCACCGCGGCCAGCACGGCCTCGTCAAGGTCGCCCTGTGCCGCCTCCCGCAGCTGCTCCACCCCCGCGTACCTACGCCCAGGCTCCACGGCGTCCGCCAGATACACCACCAGCTCCAGGTCCCCCATCCCCGGCACCCCGGTGGTATGGTTGGCCACCGCCCGGAGCAGCTCCGGATCGTCCAGGCCGAACTCCCGCTGCGCCATCACCGCGCCCACCGGACCATGCAAGAGGTAGGGCGCATGGAACTGGATCTCGTCCGCCATTATACCCGAAGCAGCCGCCACCCGCAACAATTCTTCCCCCGGCAATGGCTTGGCCAAGTCGTGGACCAGGCCGGCCAGGTAGGCGCGCTCCGGGGCCACCCCATGGCGAGCGGCCAGTCGCGCCGCGGTCTCGGCCACTCCCAGGGAATGGCGGCGGACCTCCTCCGGCAAGGCCCTGCGCACCCGCGCAACCGCCGCATCATCCTCCCAAAGAGCTGCGGCCTCCCCGCCGGAAGGCAAGGAGGCGCGCAGCTCTCCGCTGTCAGATCTCAATAGCGGCCCGGACGGGGCTTGGCCTCGTTAACCACGATCTCGCGTCCGTCCAACTCCGTGCCGTTCATGGCCTCGATCGCCTTGGCCACGTCCTCCTCGTCCACCTCCACAAACCCGAAGCCGCGGGAACGACCGGTCTCCCGGTCCGAGATGATGCGGCAGCCCCGCACGGGAACGTGCACCGAGAAGGCCTGCGCCAACCCCTCTTCCGTGGTGGACCAGGGAAGATTGCCTACGAACAAAGTCTTAATCAAAGGACGCTCACCTGGCACAAAGATGTGAGCAATACCGCTTGCCCACACGTCCTCCCCCTGACCAGGTTTTCGCCCCTTTCGGAATTGTATTTCCCGCCCGTGGACGGGCAGTTGGGGAGGGCTCGGATGCCGGATCCGGAAGGTACCCACCGTCTCCGTTGTGTCGATCTCCTACGGGTGTTGCGCCGATCCCGCTAACGGCCGCCGTCGCTCGCGCTGTGCAGTAGGCTGGCCCTCACCCTCCTTCTCCTCGGCCCCTTGCTATACTCAAAAGTGCCGTGGTCCCAGAGAACCAGGCACCCCCCTCGTTTCCTATGCCTCGCCATTGGCCGGCGCATCCAGGTAGAGGCGGCTCTTGGCGATGTAGTGCTCCACCGCTTCCGGCAGCAGGTACTTGATGGGGCCGTGCCGGCGGACCCGCTCCCGGATGTCGCTGGAGGAGATGGCCAGGGCTGGCACCTCCAGCAGGTGGATGCTGCGCACCAATTCCGGCGACAGTTTATGCTGCAGCACGTCCAGGTTCTCCAGGGAGTAGCCCGGTCGGGTGGCGGCGATGAACTGGCACAGGCCCAGCAGTTTGCGGGAGTCGTACCAAGTGCAGATCTCCAGGATGGCGTCCGCCCCGGTGATGAAATAGATCTGGGTGTCCTCCCCGTAACGGCGGTGGAACTCGCGGATGGTCTCCACCGCGTAGGAAGGGCCGGGGCGGTCCACCTCGGTCCGGGAGACCTCGAAATGCGGATTGGTGACCGTAGCCAACACCGTCATCAGGTAGCGATGCTGGCCGGTGCTGATCGGCTTTCCCTCCTTGTGCGGCGGGTGGCCCGCCGGCACAAAGACCACCTGCTCCATTCCGAAGCTCTGGCGCGCCGCCTCCGCCGTCACCAGATGCCCGTAGTGGATGGGATCGAAGGTCCCGCCCATGACTCCCAATACTTTCAAACACCATTCACCAGCCCCGCACTTGGTTATATACGCCGTCCGACACCTGATTCCTGCCGCTTATCGTCCGGTATGGAAAAGAAACTCCCGGTCGGCGATCCGCAGCCGGTCGCCCGCCACGGCACCGGCCCGACGCAAGGCCCGCTCCGCACCGCAGCGCCGCAGGTAGCGGTGCATCCTCACCATAGCCTCCGCGTCCCGAGGGTCGGTCATCAGCGCCCGCCGCTCCACCTCGGTCCCGGCCACCCGGAAGGCATCCTCCTCCCGGGATATCCGCCACTGGGGCACGGTCTCCTGCACCGCCTCCGCCGCCGTCGGGGTCAGCGCAGGCAGTGCCGCCAGCATCTCCCCCAGGCGGTGCAAGAGCGGCGCCACCCCCGCCCCCGTCCGGGCCGAGACCGCGAAGGCCTCCACCCCCTCCTCCTCCAGCCGGGCCGCAAAAGACGGCCACCGCCCTTGCGCCTCCGGCAGATCGTATTTGTTGCCCACCGCCACCCAGGGTCGGCCCAGCAACTGCGCGCTGTACAGACCCATCTCCCGACGCACCGCGGCCAGATCGCCGAAGGGATCCTCCCCGGCCAGATCCGCCACCACCACCAGCAGCCGGGTGCGTTCCAAGTGCTGCAGGAAGCGTTGTCCCAGCCCCTTCCCCCGGTGAGCCCCCTCGATCAGCCCCGGCACGTCCGCCAAGACGAAGGATGCGGCCTCCAAGGGCCGCACCACCCCCAGGTTGGGCGAGCCCGTGGGGAAAGGATATTCGGCCACCTGGGGCCGCGCCATGGTGGCCGCCGCCAACAAGCTGGACTTGCCCGCGTTGGGCATGCCCACCAGACCGACATCCGCCAACACCCGCAATTCCAGGAGCAGTTCCCGCTCGCTCCCGGGCTCCCCCAACTCCGCCGTACGCGGCGCGCGCCGGCTGGGGCCGGTAAAACGCGCGTTGCCCCGCCCGCCCCGGCCGCCCCGGCACACGGTCGCGCGCTGCCCGTCGGCAAGCAGGTCCGCCAGCACCTCTCCCGTCCGGCGGTCGCGGATCACGGTCCCCGGAGGCACCCGGATGACCAGGTCCTCGCCCTGGGCGCCGTGGCGGAGGGCTCCCCGCCCGGGTCCCCCGTCCGCAGCCCGAAAGAAGCGCCGCCGCCGGAAGTCCTGCAGGGTGGACAAACGCGCATCGGCCACCGCGACCACGTCCCCGCCCCGGCCTCCGTCCCCGCCGTCCGGTCCACCCCGCGGCACATATTTCTCGTGGCGGAAGGAGATGGCCCCCGCCCCTCCGTCGCCGCTGCGCACGCTGACCTCGGCCCGGTCAGCGAACATCGTCCG
>JAMCTB010000043.1 GCA_023380955.1 Chloroflexota bacterium
CCTTGCGCCCACCCCTGGCTCTGTAGAACCGCTGGAAGATGTGGGGGAGGTCTTCGGGAGATATGCCAACTCCCCGGTCGATCACCGAAACCGTCATTTCCCCGTTCGTCCGTCTGGCCATCACCAGCACCTCGGCCTCGGGAGGGGAGTACTTGAGGGAGTTGCTTAGAAGGTTCACCAGGATGCGCTCCAGACGGTTCGGGTCGGCATCCACAGGGGGTAACCCCTCTGGGATCTCCGTTCTCACCCGACCAACGTCCATGACCGTTTCGGACCGCTCCAGCAGATCGGCCACGAAGGCTCTAAAGTCCACGGGCTGCTTCTCAAGCACCAACTGATGGGACTCCAGTCGCACGGAGTCGACCAGGTCCTCGATCATGGCGTTTAGCCGTCGGGCGCCGACGATTATGGCATCGATACTGCGCCTCGCCCTACCATCCTGGCCGGCTCTTTCCAGCAGGCGCTCCAGCACTTGGGCATGTCCCTGAATGACGGTGACCGGTGTTCTCAGGTCGTGAGAAACCACACGCAGTAGATCGTTCCGCTGCTCTTCGAGTTCGTGCAGAGGGGTGATGTCCGTCAGGGACAGTACTGCCCCCACCAGCTTGCCGTCGGAAGTGCGGATCGGAGCCGCGCTGGCCGAAACCCACAGGGTCCTGCCTCGGGGTGTGTGGACAACAGCCACGGCGCCCTGCACCGTCTCGCCCCGCAGCGCCCTTACAGAGAACGATTCCTCCAGTTGAATCGGCTTGCCCTCAGGAGTCTCCATGCGGAGCAGCGCGATTCGCTCAGCCATGGGTAATTCTCGCTGCTCCGAGGAGTAACCCAGCATCCTTTCGGCAGCAGAATTGATGCGGGCGATCTCTCCGCTTGGGGTGAAGATGATGATCCCGTTGGCAATGGACCCGACCGTGACATCCAGTTCCGCCGCTCGGCGCTCGGCCTCCTCGTGCAACCTTTCGCGCTCCGCCTCCGCCTGTTTGCGCTCGGTGATGTCTAGAAAGGTGACAACGGCACCCTGGACGATGCCGCGATCGACTATCGGATGAGCCGCGTACTCGACAGGGAAGGAGTTCCCATCTCGCCGCCACAGCACCTCATCATCGACGCGGGTTCCCTGCCCCATTCTGTAAGCATGGTATATGGGACACTCCTGTTCCGGGTAGGGCGAACCATCCAGACGGTGGTGATGGATGAGGCCGTGCACGCTCTTGCCAAGAAGGTCCTCGGCTCCGTATCCAAGCATGTCGGCCGCGGATCTGTTGACGAAGGTGCAGTGACCCTGAGGGTCGACGCCGTAAACGCCCTCGTCGGTTGACTCCAAGAGCAGCCGCAGTTGGTTGGTTAACTGCGCTCTCTCTGCTTCGGCCCGCTTCTGCTCGGTGATATCTCGGACCAGCACTGTCGCGTACTCCACTCGGTTGTTGCGACGAAGGGGGTAGTAGTGGACGTCCATGTAGCGGCGGCCGGTGACAGCGTAGGTGAACCAAGCCTGGTAGTGCACCGATGCCCCTGCGAGGCATCGGTTGAGGTTGGGGCGGATAGAGTTCTGGTAATCTTCAGGGGTGTGGATTTCCTGGACCGAGTGGCCGACGATCTCGTCGAGGGCTCTACCGTGCATTCGGCTGTACGAAGGGTTGACCATCCGGTAGATCTGTTGCCGGTCCACCACGGAAATGAGGTCGGGGGAGTTCTCGACGAGCCCGGCACAGAGGCGCAAGTTCTCGATGGTCGAATCCTGCGTTTCCACAAGCCGCTCTTGCCGGGCTACCTGGGATTCCATCTCGACAATACGCCTGCGCGCCTCCGCTAAGTCTCCGATCTCCTGGTCATCAGCCCTCTTCCCGTGTCCCATGAGACACCTCTCAGAGCGGGTGGTGGCAGCGGCGGGTCCTCAACTGTCGCGTCGTTCCGGGCAGGGGATCTCGACGATGGCGTTCGGATGGATCGGCCAGCTTCAGAGGGCTCTCAATGACTGGTACTGCAGAACCGAGACCAGGGCCGTCCTCGCAGGGGAAGGCGGGGGACGATACGATGCCAGAGATCGACGAGACCGCCACGACAAGGCGCTACTGACCGTCTCAAGTAGACGAGGCTGATGCTCCTCTTCCCCGCTCTACCGATCGCGCCTGCAGGTGGAGAGGGCTGGCCAAGATACGAGGTGCGGCATCTTCAGCGCTCGCCTGATCTCTCGACAATACCGTGGACTTGGCCCTGTCACGCGCATCATAGTCGAAAGTGGAAAATCCTTCAATACCAACGAGAGGGTACCTGGAACCTCTTCACGATGGTGTAGCTTGCAGGGTTAACCCGGACGCAGGCCTAAGGGCCGGGCCGGCGCCACCCACCTCGGGAAGCAGAGTGTCACCATCTGGCGCACAGGATACTGGCCCAAGGTATGCTGCAGATACTAGATGCTGTTACTCTGCATGAGCAGCAACGCGCCCGTAGATGTGCCGCGAGAAGAGTTCGGGACGCCGCGAAGGTCGCCCGGTGGGGAGAGCAAAGAGATGGCCGAGGTGGCGGGACCCCGGAAGGGGGGCCACTGGACGGCATCGGCGATTCGGGTGCTGCGGGAGAGATACCTGCTGCGGGATGGCGAACGCGTCAGGGAGACTCCAGAGGAGATGTGCTGGCGCGTGGCGCTGGCCATCGCGAAGGCCGAGGCCGGATGGGGCAAGAGTCAGCAAGAGGTAACCGCGGTGGCGATCCGCTACCGGGACCTGATGCAGGGCCTCCTCTTCCTGCCCAACTCCCCGACCTTAATGAACGCCGGCAGAGAGGGCGGCCTCCAGTACTCGGGGTGCTACGTCCTCCCTGTCGAGGACTCTCTCGAGGGCATTTTCGAAGCGATCAAGCGGGCGGCGCTCATCCACAAGAGCGGGGGAGGGACTGGATTCGCCTTCTCCAGGCTCCGTTCCAAGGATAGCCTCGTGGAGAGCACCGGAGGAAAGGCGAGTGGCCCCGTGAGCTTCATGAGGGTCTTCAATGCGGCCACCGAGGCGGTGAAGCAGGGCGGGACCCGGCGGGGCGCCAACATGGGGATCCTCCGGGTGGATCACCCGGACATTCTGGAGTTCGTCGACTGCAAGCTTCAGGGCGGGTTGGCCAACTTCAACATCTCCGTGGCGATAACCGACGACTTCGTGAGGGCGCTGGAGGAAGGCCGAGAGTACGGCCTGGTGGACCCTCATCGCGGCCCAACCGGCAGCAGCCTGAGGGCCGAGGATGTCTTCGATCGCATCGTCCAGGCGGCGTGGCGGACGGGCGACCCGGGTCTCGTCTTCATCGACCGGGTGAACGCCGGCCCCGCGAATCCCACACCGGAACTCGGCCAGATCGAGGCCACCAATCCCTGTGGCGAGCAGCCCCTTCTTCCCAACGAGGCCTGCAACCTGGGATCACTTAACCTCGCGCGCTTCGTCCTGGCTGGGAAAGGCAAATCGGAGAACGGCCGGTGGCGGGTGGACTGGGAGGGGCTGGAACGGGTGGTCCGGCTCTCGGTGCGCTTCCTGGACGACGTCATCGACGTGAACCCGTACCCGCTGCCCGACGTGGAGCAGATGGCCAAGGCCAATCGTCGGATCGGGCTCGGCGTCATGGGCTGGGCAGACATGCTGATCCAGCTCGGCATCCCCTACGACAGCGAGGAGGCGCTGGCGCTGGCCGACCAGCTGATGGGCTTCATCGAGCGGGTCGGCCACGAGGAGTCGGCCAGGCTGGCCGAGGAGCGAGGCCCCTTCCCCAATTTGTCGCGGAGCATATACAAGGATGGTCCGCCCCTGCGCAACGCCACCGTCACCACCGTCGCGCCCACCGGGACCATCAGCATCATCGCCGGCTGCTCCGCTGGGATCGAACCGCTATTTGCCGTAGTCTTCCGGCACATAGTCGGGGAGAGGCGCCTCACCTTCGTCAACCCCCATTTCGAAAGGGTCGCCCGGGAAAGGGGCTTCTACAGCGAGGGGTTGATGGAGAAGGTGGTCCGGCAAGGGACCCTGCACGGCCTGGAGGAGGTGCCCGAGGAGGTCCGGCGATTGTTCGTCACGGCCTACGAGATCGCTCCCGAGTCGCACGTCCGGATGCAGGCGGCCTTCCAGCGGCACACCGACAACGGGGTGTCGAAGACCGTGAATCTCCCCAATTCGGCTACCATCGAGGATGTGGCAAAGGTGTTTCGGCTGGCCTACCGGCTGGGATGCCTCGGGATCACCGTGTTCCGGGAGGGGTGCAGGGGCGTCCAGGTGCTGCACGTGGGCGCTGCGGAGGAGGAGGCCGGGAGGGAGGCCGGAGCCCCGGAAGCCGAGCGGGAGGCCATTCCGGCCGTCCAGGAGAAGGTGAAGCCCCGGCCGCGGATCGTCCACGGCGTGACCTACCGGGCAGAGACACCGCTGGGCACGGCCTTCGTAACGGTGAACGAGGACGGATCGGGGGAGCCCTTCGAGGTCTTCCTCAACGTGGGCAAGGCGGGCAGCGATACGGCGGCGATGTCGGAATCGATCGGCCGGCTGATCTCGATGATCCTGCGACTGCCGTCCCCGCTCTCTCCGACGGAGCGGGTGAAGGAGATCGTGGACCAGTTGTCGGGGATTGGTGGTGGCCGCCAGCTGGGCTTCGGCCGAAAGCGTGTGCGCTCGCTCCCCGATGCGGTAGCCCAGGTGCTGGCAGAGCACATCGGGATGGCTCCCTCCGTGGAGGTGGCACCGAAGGGCCCGGCGGTGGCACCTGAAGGGGCGGCCGTTCCCACGCCTATCGGGGACCTCTGCCCGGAGTGCGGGCAAGCCAGCCTCGTCTACGAGGAGGGCTGCCGGACATGCTACAGCTGCGGCTACTCGGACTGCTGAGAGGAAGCTCCAAGTGCGTCGTTCCGCGAGTCCGTGGCGTAGGGCGGGGGCTTGTCCCCCGCCGCCTCGCGGGCCACGAGGACCGGGCGGCAGGGGATGAACCCCTGCCCTACATGAGGAACGGTGCACTCAGTGAGTCGTCGTCGCGGATCCCGTTATGGCAAGGATCTCCCCCGTGCAATAGCGGGAGTCCGCCGACGCCAGAAACACGTAGCTTGGCGCGATCTCGGCCGGCTGGGCGGGGCGCTTCCAGAACGTGGCGACGCCGAAGCTCTCGACACTCTCCTCCCCTCGAGTCGACGGAATGAGCGGCGTCCAGCTATCACGCCGCCTTGCGGGTCTCTTCTCCCCGCCGCACCTGCTCCAGCAACTGCTGCCCAAAGGACTCGAAGGCCTCAGAGCGTCGCAAGGTGACTATGCCACTGTCCGCCGTCACGGGATCGGCGGTGTACTCGGCGCCCGCCTCCCTCAAGACGGCAGCCACAGAGAGAGGCCCGGTCGCACGACGGCCTCGAAGTAGGCCGGCGTAGGCCAGAATGGGCACGGCAGCCCCGCTGGCTCCCACCACTTTGCCGGCCGCCAGGGCCTCTCGACCCACCCGATGGGCCTCTGGGTGGTTCCACAGATCCCTATTGCCGTGCCCCGCGCTGAAGACCACCAGGTCGTAGTCCCCGCCTTTCGCCTGGGCGAGCTCCAGGTCCGGCGTAAGGATAAAACCTAGCTGCTCGATCTCCTCTCGGCGGGGGGCAGCTACCTGCACCTGAAAGCCCTGCTGGTCCAGCAGTCGCCTCGTTCGCCAATACAGGTTGACGGACAGGCCCGAATTGGGCACTACGAGGAGTGCACGCGCCATTTCACCCTCCACAGTTGGATTGGACCGTTGGATGGGCAAGGCTCGTGCCGTCGAATAACAGTCTGCTGCTGACTTCGGTTCATCTGGGTGTCGAGCGTACTGCGCTTGATCCGTCGTTGGGGGCTAGCTGGAGGTGTCAGGCTGCGCCTGTGTGGCGGTAGTAGGCGAGCAGGAGGATCTCGGCGAGGAGCACGTACAGCAGCGAGTAGCCAAAGATGGCCAACTGCGTCGCCGCAGGCAGGGGAACGAACCCGAGGACGGCTTGGGATGTCGGCAACTCGGCGAGGAGGACGCTAACCAGCAAACCGATGCCCGTTGCCGCCAGCACTTCCCAGCTGGGTGGCACGTCCCTCCAAAAGGGCAAGTGGCTCCGAACCGGAAACAGCACCAGGATGGCAGTCACGGCGAGCAGCAGGTACCAGGCCGTGCGCAGTTCCGGAGCGGGAGCCTCACGGAAGACGTACAGCAGCGCGAAGGCAAAGAGGGCGTTAAGGATGCCCAGGTAGAGCGCCGGCTCGAGGATATGCCGAATGACCCATCGTTGCGGCCTCTCCAACTGGTGGGAGGAGACGTGGTCGGTGGCTATGGAGAGCATCGGAAGGTCGGCCAGGATGGTCAGCAGCAGAACCTGATCCGGAAGCAGGGGCAAAAAGCTCAGCAGGAGGGACGCCACGGCAACGATCAGCACGTTGGCGAAGTTGCTGACCATGGTGTAGAGCAGATAGCGATTGAGATTGACGAAGATGCGCCTGCCCTCTCGCAACCCGTCGACCATCACGCCGAGATCGTTCTCCATCAGTATCAGGTCGCTGGCATCCTTGGCCACATCGGTGCCGCTCTGCATGGCGATCCCGACTTCGGCTGCTTTGAGGGCTGGCGCGTCGTTGATCCCATCGCCGGTGACAGCCACGTGGCGCCCTCTGTCCTGGAGGGCCTGCACGATGCGGAACTTGTCCTCCGGGACGACTTCAGCGAAGACGTGGGCTTGCTCGGCCACCCTGGCGACGTCCTCGACCTTCCGCAGGTCCTCTCCTGCCACGATCTCGCCCGGCCCCGTTGGCAGATCAAGGGCCCTGGCCAGTGCGGTAGCGGTGTAGCGAGAATCGCCGGTGATTATCTTGACGTCTAGCCCCAGGTTGTGGGCGCCCCGGAGGGCATCCCCGACACCCGGCCGAAGGGGATCGGCCAGCAGTATGAACCCCAGGAGGGTCAGGCCCTGCTCGTCGGCCTCGGTGATCTCTCGGCAAGGCGAGATCAGCCGTGAAGCGATGGCCAGCACCGAGTTGCCCGCTTCGGCTTCCGCCCGCGCCTGATCCGCCACCTCCTCCCGCTCGGGCGCTAGGTCTTCCGACTCGTGGCCGCGCCGAATCCGGTCGCAGCGTTGAAGCACGGGCAGTGCCGCCCCCTTGGTGATCAACTCGCACTCCTCCTCCCTCTCGGTCGCGCTCACAACCAGTACGCTCATTCTCTTCCGGGCGGAGGTGAAGGCGAGAGTGAACTGCCGGTGTATCACTGCCAGGGGAGCCAGATCCAAGCCGCGCTTCTGGGCCGCCTCGATTATGGCGTCGTCCACGGGGTGTTCGCCCAACTCGGGGAAGCTGGAGCACAACACCGCTGCCCGAAGAAGCTCGGACTCGGCGATCTCGGTCCTGAGGCCGGTGACGGCGATCCTGTTCTGGGTGATGGTCCCGGTCTTATCGGTGCAAAGGACGTCGACGGTGCTGAAGTCCTCGACGGAAGCCAGGCGGCGGACCACGACCTTCTTCCTCGCCAGGGCAGCGGCACCAATGGAGAGCGCAGCGATGGTGACTGCCGGCAGGGCTTCGGGTATCAATCCGAGGGCTAGGGCTAGGGCCAGGGTCAGCGAGGCGATGAGGTTTCGCCCCAGCAGGGCGTTGACCATGAAGACCAGGGCGGTCAGGGCGAGGCCGAAGCGCAGCAGAAAGCCGCCGAACCGGGTCAGATTCCGCTGAAAGCTGCCGACGCCCCGAATATCCTGTAGCAGGGACGCCGCACGGCCGAAGGCGGTGTGACTGCCGGTCCCGACCACCACGGCCTTTCCTGTCCCGGCCATCACACTCGTCCCTGAGAACAGCAGGTTCGCAGCGACTACTAGCGAGGGGGGTGGTGCCGGCAGGGGCGCCGGGCCCTTCTCCTGCCCCAGAGACTCCCCGGTGAGAGCGGCCTGGTTGACCATCAGGCTCTCGCCTTCGATTAGTCGCAGATCCGCGGGCACGAGGTCGCCAGCGCAAACCACCACGATGTCGCCTGGGACCAGGTCACGGACCGACATCTTTACCTCCCGGCCATCCCGCAAAACCCGGGCAGAGACCCGGACCAGTCGGCGGAGGTCCGCCAGGGCTCGTTCCGAACGGTACTCCTGGAAAAAGCCCAAGGATACGTTGAGGAGGAGAAGGATCAGGATGATCGCGCCGTCGACGAAATTGCCTAAGAAGATGGTAAGGATGCCGGCACCGAAGAGCATGAGAGTGATGCCATTCTCGAACTGCTCCCTCAGAATGACGAAGGCGGAACGCTCTTCCCTAGCGACAACATTGGGGCCGAAGGTGCGGAGCCGACGGGTAGCTTCCTCCGAGGTCAGACCCTCGAGGGTGGTATCGAGCAATTCCAGGCATTCTGGAACGGCTGCCAACGCGACCGTTTCCAGGCCAACCTGGGCATTCTGTTCTGGGAAACGGCTCGGCGCTCGCAG
>JAMCTB010000044.1 GCA_023380955.1 Chloroflexota bacterium
TCATAGACGTCGGCGGAGTCAAATCGTCGGAGCCCGCTATCCTTTACCACGAGATCCAGAAGCGCAAGCGACACAAGCCGATCCGGCGTCTATTCAGGGAGATTCCCAATCTCCTGCTCACCCTGAAGCCGTGCTTGCTCATGAGTCCCCTTTCGGTCAGCAACTACCTGGATGCAGCCCGGATACAGTTCGATCTCGTCATCTTCGATGAAGCCTCACAGGTACTGCCCGAGGACGCAGTTGGAGCCATCTACCGGGGAAGACAACTGGTGGTCGCAGGCGACAGCAAGCAGCTTCCTCCCACCGACTTCTTCAAGGCTCGGTTCGACGATGCAGGCGATGACGATGACCCGGAAGATGGGGAGATCTTGGATAGCGTTCTCGATCAGTGTGCAGCCCTGGGACTTTCGTCGGTGATGTTGCGATGGCACTACCGGAGTCGGGACGAGAGATTGATCGCCTTCTCCAACCGGTATTTCTATCGCAACCAGTTGGTTACCTTCCCGAGCTCTCACCAAGATGCCCCGGATAGAGGCGTTGAGTTCATTCGCGTTCTCGACGGAATCTACGATCGGGGCGGAAGCCGGACCAATCGGATCGAGGCCCGACGGGTCGTGGACCTGATCGTGGAGCACGCCGAGCAACGCCCTAAGGAGACGTTGGGAGTGGTCGCCTTCAGCAGCGCCCAATGGCTAGCGATCCACCAGGAGTGGGAGGCTAGGCGGCGGCTTCGGTCGGACCTGGAGGACTTCTTCAAAGAGGACAGGGACGAGCCCTTCTTCATTAAGAACCTGGAGGAGATCCAGGGCGACGAACGCGACGTGATCATTTTCAGCATGGGCTACGCTAAGGACGGCAACGGCAAGATGTCCTCTACCTTTGGTCCTGTGAATCGCGTTGGGGGCGAGCGCCGTCTGAACGTTGCGGTAACCCGAGCCCGCAACCAGGTGAAGTTTGTAGCCTCAGTGAGGCCGGAGGAAATCGATCTGTCCGGCAGCTCTAGCGAAGGGGCGAAGATGCTGGTTCGGTACATGGAGTACGCGCAGAAAGGTCTGCGTGCCCTCGATGGGGCTGTGAGCATCGATGGAAGAGACCCCGAGTCTCCGTTTGAAGAAGCGGTCGTGGATGAACTCAGGAGACGCGGCTTCAGGGTCGAACCACAGGTTGGCTGCTCAGGCTACCGCATCGACATTGGAGTGGTCGACGAAAAGAACCCGGGCCGATTCATCCTCGGTATCGAATGCGACGGCGCCACCTATCACTCATCGAAGACTGCTAGAGACCGTGACCGCTTGCGGCAGCAGTTGCTGGAAGACCAAGGCTGGCGGATCCATCGGATTTGGTCACAGGACTGGGTGAAAGACCCGGATCGGGAGACACGGCGAGTCCTTGAAGCCATCGAGCAGGCGCGACGAGTGCCGCCAGCGATGCATGGCGGCAGCGCCCTAACTGAGGATATATCCAAAGCAACAAGAGAGCCGAAGCAGGAGAATCGGCCAAGTCCGCGCACCCTGACTGTGCCGAAGCCTCAGGTACAACGAGCTGTAGCGCGCATGGTGGCGTATCAAGGGGCACGGCTACCGAGACAGAGGTCGCCTGAGAGCTTCTACGAGGAATGGGTGGCAACAAGCATCGTACCTTCGCTAGTTGCAGCGTGCGTGGAAGCAGAGAGTCCCGTGCACATAGGCAGGGTGACTACGGTGGTTGCCGGATGCTGGGGCTTCCAGCGAGCTGGAAGTAAGATCGCTGCGGTAGTTGACAGGGGGATCCGCTGGGCTGAGCGGGAGAAGCAGGTTGTGAGAAGGGGCGACTTTCTTTGGACGCCAACCATGACCTTTGACCAGGTGCCAGCTCGTAGGCCTGAGCCAGGGAAGAAGCCTCGACCAATTGAGGAGGTAGCCCTCGAGGAGTTGGGGAAAGTCGCTCTCTTCGTGGTCGAGGAGAGTTTCTCTCTTCCGCTTGACGACCTCGTGATACAAACGAGCCGTCTCCTTCGGTACGAGAGGACGGGCAACCACATCTCTGACCGTGTCCGCGAAGCCATCAACTTGCTTGAGCAGCAACAGAGGATCGCAAACACCGACGGGATGGTCTCCCTTCCCGCGCAGGGTCGCTCAACTGGGTAGAGATGAGATAGACAGTATGCAGGGTGGGAATAGGGTCTCTTTCCGGCGATGAAGGAACTACCAGTCCAGGCAGGTACGTCACGGAAGCCGAAAGTGGACGGCATGATCCAAGCGCGGCCGGCCCTTTTCGTGTAGTGGAGCAAGGCTGAGGTCAGGAAACGCCAGGGGAAAATGGACAGGGACTGGGCAGCACACCTGCTGCCCAGTCCCTGTCTGTCTGTGGTGATTCTAGGCCGCCACCGTCTCGTGGACCGGCACCGGGTTCGCCCCGGGCGTCCGCTGGTAGGCCAGATGGCCCTCCTCCACACCCACGGTGATCCTGTCGCCTTCCTTGTACTCGTCGGCCAGCACCTTCCTGGCCAGGCTGTTCTCGATCTCCCGCTGGATCAGCCGGCGCAGCGGCCGCGCACCGTAGTTCCGGTCGAAGCCGTGCTCCACCAGCCAATCCCGTGCGGCGTCGGTCAGCTCCAGGGTCATGGAGCGCCCCGCCAACCGCTCGCGCAGGTTGCGCAGCATCTTCTCCACGATCTGCTCCAGCTGCTCCCGACCGAGGCTGTGGAAAACGATGATCTCGTCGATCCGGTTCAGGAACTCCGGCCGGAAGGCCCGCTTCAGGGCCCCCAGCAGCTCGACCTTCACCTTCTCCTCGTGGCCCGAGAACTCCGCCTCGCCGCTCTGGGTGGCGAAGCCCAGCTGGCCTCCCTTCATCACCACGCTGCCGGTCCCCACGTTGGAGGTCATGATCAGCACCGTGTTGCGGAAGTCGACCGTACGACCCTGTCCGTCGGTCAGCCGCCCGTCCTCCAGGATCTGGAGCAGGGCGTTGAAGACGTCCGGGTGGGCCTTCTCGATCTCGTCGAACAGCACCACCTGGTAGGGCCGGCGCCGGATGGCCTCGCTGAGCTGTCCGCCCTGGTCGTACCCGACGTAGCCCGGAGGCGCGCCGAACAGCCTGGAGACCGTGTGGGACTCCATGTACTCGCTCATGTCGAGCTTCAGCAGCGCATCATCCTCGTTGAAAAGGAACTCCGCCAGCGCCCTGGCCAGCTCGGTCTTGCCCACGCCCGTGGGACCCAGGAACAGGAAGGAGCCGATGGGCCGCCGCGGGTCCGCGAGACCCGAGCGCGACCGCCGGATGGCGTCGGCCACCGCGACGATGGCCTCGTCCTGGCTCACCACCCGCTCGTGCAGCGCCTCCTCCAGGTGGAGCAGCTTCTCCGCCTCCTCGGCGTAGATCTGCGATGCCGGGATGCCGGTCCAGTTGGCGACCACCTCCGCCACGTCCCTGGGCGTCACCGAAGCGGTCCGCTCCAGGGAACCGACCCCCTGAGGCTCGGCGTCCTTCTCCAGGGCGAGCCGCTCCTGGCGAGACCTGGCCGCCCGCTCGTACTCCCTGGACTGCCAGGCCTCTTCCTCTTCCTGGAGCAGGCTGCGGATCTTGACCCGCAGCTCCTTCTCCTCCGGCTTCATCTCGACCCCGAACTGGCGCAGCCGCACCTTGCTGGCGGCCTCGTCCATCAGGTCGATGGCCTTGTCCGGCATGTATCGCTCCGTCAGGTAGCGGTCGGACAGGTTGACGGCCGCCTCCAGGGCCTCGTCCTCGATGTTGAGGCCGTGGTGCCTCTCGTACCGCTCCCGCAGCCCCTGCAGGATCGCCAGGGTTTCCTCGGTGTCGGGCTCGTCCACGTAGATCGGCGCGAACCGCCGCTCCAGGGCCGGGTCGTGCTCCACGTGCTCCCGGTACTCGTCCAGGGTGGTGGCGCCGACGACGTGCAGCTCCCCCCGGCTCAGGGCCGGCTTCATCAGGTTGGCGGCGTCCAGGGCGCCCTCGGCGGCCCCGGCCCCCACCATGGTGTGCATCTCGTCGATGAAGACGACGATCTCCCCCTTGTGGCGGATGATCTCGTCCATCACTCCCTTCAGCCGCTCCTCGAACTCGCCCCGATACTTGGCGCCGGCCACCATGGAGCCCATGTCCAGAGCGACCACTCGCTTGCCCTGCAGCGGCTCCGGCACCTCGCCGGCCGCGATCCGCTGGGCCAGCCCCTCCACGATGGCGGTCTTGCCCACGCCGGGCTCGCCGATCAGGACGGGGTTGTTCTTGGTTCGCCGGACCAGCACCTCCATCACCCGCAGGATCTCCTGCTCCCGGCCGATCACCGGGTCCAACTGGCCG
>JAMCTB010000045.1 GCA_023380955.1 Chloroflexota bacterium
TTCGCCGCGCCGATCGCTTCGTGGTGGGCGCCGACGACCCTGCCGTTGCCGAGCGTGTGGCGGCACTTTACCGGCCTCTCGGCCGGCCCCTGGTCGTCACGAAGCTGCGCACCGCCGAGATGGCCAAGCACGCTTGCAACGCCTTCCTGGCCACGTCGATCAGCTTCATCAACGAGATCGCCAACCTGTGCAGCGAAGTGGGGGCAGACGCGGTGCAGGTGGGCGAGGTCATGAAGCTGGATCGTCGCATCGGCAGATACGCCTTCCTCAGCCCGGGTCTGGGGTTTGCCGGAGGGACCCTCGGCAGGGAGCTTCGCGCCCTGCAGAAGCTGGGGCGGAATCACGGCTGTGAGACGCCGATGATGGACGCGGTGGTGGCCGTCAACCAGGCCCGCGCTCGCCTGGTGGGAGAGCGGCTGCAGAGGCTGCTCGGCCGGGTGGAGGGGCTGCAGGTGGGCGTTCTGGGGCTCACCTACAAGCCCGGGACCAGCACGCTCAGGCGCTCCATCGCATTGGACATCATCCGCGACCTGGTCTCCCGGGGGACGTTGGTCAAGGCATTCGATCCGCTCGCCCGTTTGGACGAAGTGGCCGAACTGCCCCCCTTTGAGGTTTGCCCGGATCCCTTTGCCGCCGCCGAGGGAAGCGATGCGGTGCTGCTGGTGACCGAGTGGGCCGGCACCCGCGAGCTGGACCTGCCCCGCCTGCGGTCCGTGATGCGCCGGCCCGTGTTCATAGACACGCGGAACCTGTTCGATCCGGCCAGGATGGAGCAGATGGGGTTCGTTTACTCGGGCGTCGGCCGCGGCGAGTGAGGCGCGATCCGGGCGCCGGGTGGAAGATGTAATTGGAAAGGAGGGGACATGGAGCTTAGAGACAGGGTGGCGATCGTGACGGGGGCCGGCCGGGGTATCGGGGAAGCCACGGCGCTGGCGTTGGCGCAGGAAGGGGCGCGGGTGGTGCTGGCCGCACGCAGCCGCGACGAACTGGAGCGGGTTGCGGACAGGATCGAGGGCTCGGGGGGAACGGCTCGCGCCGTCTCGGCCGACGTTTCCCGGCGAGAGGACGTGGCCAGGATCGTCCAGACGGCTCTGGACGCCCACGGCCGGGTAGACATCCTGGTCAACGCCGCGGGGGTATACGGACCCATCGGCCGCCTGTGGGACGTGGATGCGGAGCAGTGGATGCGGGCCACGGAGATCAACCTGTTTGGGACGCTGTTGTGCTGCCAGGCCGTGCTGCCCAACATGATCGAGCGTCGACAGGGCCGGATTGTGAACTTCTCCGGAGGGGGCGCCACCTCTCCACTCCCTCGCTTCTCGGCCTACGGGGTTTCCAAGACCGCTATCGTTCGACTCACCGAAACGCTGGCCGAAGAGGTGAAGGAGTTCGGCATCCAGGTGAACGCCCTGGCTCCCGGCGCGGTGGATACCCGACTCCAGGACGATGTGCTGGCGGCCGGCGAGCGGGCGGGGGGGCTCTTCGCCCAGATCCGGAGAATGAGAGAGACCGGCGAGGGGGGCGTGCCCCGGGAGTTGCCGGCGGAGTTGGTGGTCTTCCTGGCCTCGGACCGATCCATGGGGCTCACCGGGAAACTGGTTGCCGCCCCCCACGATGGCTGGCAGTCGTGGGACGCCGACCGCATCGCGGAACTGATGTCGGCCCCATGGCTCACGCTTCGCCGAATGGACACATTCAGCCTGCGACCGTTCCTGGGCAGACCGTGAGGGAGCCAACGCGGTCCGCGCTTCGCACCGCTCACTCGTCCGGGGTGCGGTCCGGATCCCCGCGGGTTGCCGTAATCGGCTGCGGCCTGATCGGCCGGCGGCGGGCAGGGGTGGTGCGGCGTTCTGGTCCCGGTGATCTGGTCATCGTGGCCGACGTGGATGGGTCTTGTGCAGAGGCGGTGGCTGGCGAGATGGGCTGTCTGGCCACTACCGACTGGGAGGCGGCCGTGGCCAGGGGCGACGTGGACGTGGTGATCGTCTCCACGACGAACAACTGGCTCGCGCCCGTGTCGGTGGCGGCGCTGAGTGCGGGCAAGCATGTGCTGGTGGAGAAGCCGATGGCCCGCACCGTGGCCGAGGCCCTGGCCGTGCTGGAAGCGGCGCGCGTCTCCAACTCGGCCGAGCGCCCGGTGGTATGCGTAGGCTTCAACCATCGCTTCCATCCAGCGCTGCGGAGGGCGCACTCCCTCGCGCGTGAGGGGGCGATCGGCGAGTTGCTGTACATTCGGTGCAGGTACGGGCACGGGGGCCGGCCGGGCTACGAGCGGGAATGGCGCATGGACCCGGAGGTTGGAGGGGGCGGGGAACTGCTGGACCAGGGAATCCACGTGGTAGATCTGTTCCGGTGGTTCCTGGGCGATTTCGCCGTCGCCTTCGGCTTCGTCCAGAGCTACGTCTGGCGGCGTGATGGCGAGGCGCAGCCGGTCGAAGACAACGGCTTTGCCCTGTTTCGCACCTCGGCGGGCCAGGTGGCCACTCTACACGCTAGCTGCACCCAGTGGAAGAATCTCTTCTCCTTTGACGTCACCGGGACCGAGGGTTATCTGGCGGTGGAGGGATTGGGTGGGAGCTACGGGCCGGAACGGTTGAGGGTCGGCCGGCGCCGAAGGGAGGGGGGGCCGCCTGAAGAAGATGGATTGGAGTATCCGGAGGGCGACGTTTCGTGGGAGGCCGAGTGGCGGGAGTTCGTATCTGCCCTGCGAGAGGGGCGCCAGCCGTTGGCCGGTGCCAACGAGGGATTGCAGGCCGTGAGGATGGTCTACGCCGTCTACGGATCGGCCCGAACGGGGGAGGCGATCAGGCTGTGAGCGCGGGAGGTCGGATCTCCAGCACCTCCGGGTTGCCGAGGAAGGCAATGATTCTCGCTGCCGGCCTCGGCACTCGACTCGGCCAGTTGGGCGAAAGCGCGCCCAAGTGCATGATGCCCGTGGCGGGCCGGCCGCTGCTGGAGCACACCGTGGCGTGGCTGCGACGGTATGGGGTCGACGATCTCGTCATTAACCTGCACCATCTACCCGGGGTGGTCGTGAGTCACTTTGGTGACGGGAGCAGGTGGGGGGTCAGGATCACCTACTCGTTGGAGCCACGGCTGCTAGGAACCGCCGGGGGCGTCAGGAGGGTGGCGCGGCTCTTCGACGGCCCTTTCTTCGTCTGGTATGGGGACAACCTCAGCCGCTGCCGCCTCGACCGCCTGCACGCCCTTCATCAGGCCAGGGGCGGACAGGGGACCATAGCCTTGCACTACCGGGAAAATCCCACCGCCTGCGGCATCGTCGGCTTGGATGAGAGGGATCGCATCACCCGCTTCGTGGAAAAGCCGAGGCGGGAGGAGCTGTTCTCCCACTGGGCGAGCGCCGGCATCTTCATCCTGGAGCCGGTGGTGCTGGAGGCAATCCCCCCCGACGGCGCTCCCGACTTCGGGCGACACCTGTTTCCGGCCCTGCTAGCCCAGGGCGCGGCGATCTACGGCTATGCAATGTCGGAAAGCGAGGGGCTCTGGTGGGTCGACACTCCCGAGGACCTGCGCCGGACTCAGGAGGCGATGGCGCCAGGGAGCTCCTGATCATCCTGTCCATCCTGTTCGTCCCGGCGGCGGGGTACAAGCGTGACGCTGCGCTCGCTCGCGTCACCTGCCCTACGCCGCGGAATTGCGGAACGGCGCGCTTGGCCGTGGGCGGAGAGAAAGGGGGGATGGAAGATTGATCCTGGCCCGCGCACCCTTTCGTATCTCCCTGGGCGGTGGAGGGACCGACCTGCCGTCCTACTACTCCCAGCACGGCGGGTTCGTCGTCAGCGCCGCCATCAACAAGTACATTTACATCTACGTCAATCGCCCCGCGGCCGACGACTTCATCCGGGTGAAGTACTCCCGCTACGAGCAGGTGAAATCGGCCGACGAGGTTCAGCATGACCTGGTGCGCCCGATGCTGAAGCTGCTGGAGGTCGACGGGAGCCTGGAGATCGTCTCCATGGCCGATGTGCCCGAGGGCACCGGCCTGGGCTCTTCCGGAACCTACCTGGTCGCCCTGCTTACCGCTATGCACGAGTTGAAGCGGAAGAAGGTGCCGACCCAGGCCGTGGCGGAGCAGGCCTGCCACATCGAGATGGACTTGGCGGGCCATCCGGTGGGGAAGCACGACCACTACCTGGCGGCCTTCGGGGGAATCACCTGCCTCGACATCGCCCGGGACGGTCGGATTGAAGTGACACCGCTGAACGTTTCGATCGACACAGTGGAGCAGCTCCGGAGCGAAGTCTTGCTCTTCTACACCGGCATCTTGCGATCGAGTAGGGACATCCTGGAGCAGCAGAGGCAGGACACCACGGATGGAGATTCGGCGGTGATGGAGAGCCTGCACCGGACCAAGGAGTTGGGTTACCGCATCAAGGAGGCGCTGGAGGAAGGAGACGTTAGCCGCTTCGGTCTCCTGCTGGCCGAACACTGGGAGAACAAGAAGCGCCGCTCCGGCAAGATCAGCGACTCCCGGATCGACCGGTGGTACGACATAGCCCGGGAGAACGGGGCTCTGGGAGGCAAGATCATGGGGGCCGGAGGGGGTGGTTTCCTTATGTTCCACTGTCCCAACGGGCGCAAGGCCTACCTGCGGTCGGCCCTGGCCTCGGCAGGGCTGAGAGAGATGCCCTACGACTTCGATTGGGAAGGCGCCAAGGTACTGGTCAACTTCTGAGGCGGACGGATGTCATACAGCAAGGCATATCTCGGAGATGCTGTTCGCATACTGAACGGCCTGGACGTGGAGACTATCGACCGCATGGTCGATCTGCTGGTTGCCCTGCGGGACAACGGCGGCCGGCTGTTCTTCCTGGGCGTGGGTGGAGGAGCTGCTCACGCTTCGCACGCAGTGACGGATTTCCGCAAGATCGGCGGGATCGAGGCGTACACCCCAACGGACAACGTATCCGAGTTGACGGCCAGGGCCAACGACGAGGGCTGGGAGACCGTCTTCGTGAACTGGCTGAAGGGGAGCAGACTCTCCGCAAGGGACATGGTCTTTGTCTTCTCCGTCGGCGGGGGCAGTTTGGAGCACAACATCAGCCCCAATCTGGTGAGGGCGCTGGAGTATGCGCGCGAAGTGGGAGCGACTATTTGCGGAGTGGTGGGGCGCGACGGCGGCTACACCGCAACGGTGGCCGAGGCGTGCATGATCGTGCCGACCGTCAACCCCGCGACTGTGACCCCCCACACCGAGTCCTTTCAGGCGCTAATCTGGCACCTCCTGGTTTCACATCCTGCTCTGAAACGGTCGTCCATGAAATGGGAGTCGGTGCATTGATCTGTCCGGCTGAGCCCCGGGACGCCACGGGCGATACGGCTGGCGCCGGCCGTCGGGCCGTCTTCCTGGATCGTGACGGTGTCCTCAACGAGATGGTCTACGACACTCGCTTCGGGCTGTTGGACTCACCGCTGAACCCCGAACAGTTTCGGCTCCTGCCAGGGGCGGCGGAGGCCGTCCGAACCATCAACGAGATGGGATTCCTGGCGCTGGTGGTCTCCAACCAGCCGGGCGTCGCCAAGGGCAAGTTCGCGCCAGAGGTTCTTGAGGCTATCACCGGAGAAATGCACCGCCAGTTGGAGAAGGGCGGCGCCAGACTGGACGCCGTCTACTACTGCCTGCATCATCCTGAGGCCAGCCTGGTCGAGTACAGGGAGGTCTGTGACTGCCGCAAGCCAAATCCCGGCCTCCTCAAGCACGCAGCACTGAAGTTGGGCATCGATCTGGGGTCATCTTACATGGTGGGTGATGGGCTCACCGACGTGCTGGCGGGCAAGGCGGTGGGATGCACTACGCTCTTCCTCGGCCGGCACAAGTGCGACATCTGCCGGCTGATGGAGGAGATGGATGCCGTTCCTGATGGGATAGCGACAGATCTCCTTGGAGCAGTGAGGCTGGTTCAGTAGGGCCCACGAGAAGGGAGTCAAGCTGCAATGCCAATCTTCCTCGACACAGGCAACCTGGCGGACATCGAACGGTTCCACAGGATGGGCATCCTCCGAGGGGTGACTACAAACCCGACCATCCTGCTGAAGGAGGGGGTTACCGGAGGCCTGCGCGGCATCGAGGCGAGATCTAAGGAGATCGCCCGGCTCATCGCACCCCTGCCGCTGTCCGTGGAGGTTACGACTGACGATCCTCAGCAGATGATGCACCAAGCCCTCACCTTCGCGGGATGGGCCGACAACATCGTGGTCAAGATCACCATCCATGGGCCCAACGGAGAGCCGGGCAACCTGGAGGTGGTCCACAAGCTGGAATGCCTCCACAAGGTCCGCGTGAACGTGACGGCCATGATGAGCGCGCAGCAGTGTTTCCTCGCTGCACTGGCTGGAGCGACCTACGTATCCATTTTCGGCGGCCGCGTCAACAACATGGGGTACAACGTCTGCGGGGAGATAACCAAGCTGCGGAAGCTGCTGGACCGGTTCATCCTGGGGGCTAGCATCATCGTGGGCTCCACTCGCGAAGTGCTGAACGTGGTCGAGTGGCTGGAAGCCGGCGCTCACATCGTCACGGTGGTCCCCGCCCTGTTGGAGGGCATGCTGGTGCATCCCTTCAGCAAGGAAACCGTGCAGATGTTCCTGCGGGACGCGGCGAAAGCCGAGGCCGTGCTGGCCAAGACCGAGGTGGCGGTGGCGTTGACGGCTGCGCTGGAGTCCGTGCGGGTCGCGCCTCCGGCCGAATTGGGAGAGCCCGGCAACTCCTTGGGGCACCGGTAAGCGACCCAAGCCCAAGACATCACGACTGAGTCTAGCGCAAGGGGGCCCGGGGGTGGCCGGTGCAACCGTGCATCCCATAGAATCGGCCAAGCACGGTGGGGTTGTCTCCAGGATCAGCCGCGCCGTGGCCGCTGCCGAGCTTCCTCTCCTGGGGCTGGCTGCCCCCGCGCTCATCTTTCCACGCGGTCCTCTACCTCTAGTTGGTCTGGTGGCTATCCTCGGGCTGTGGCTGGCCCAATTGGTCTCCAGGCGTCGCATCGCGGTACCCACCCCCCTGGACCTCCCCCTGCTGATCCTCCTGGCGATGGCCCTGGAGTCGATCTACCCCTCGGTGGATCTGGGCGCGAGCATGCCCAAGCTGTACGGGATCGTCCTGGGGGTGGCGCTCTACCATGCGGTCGTGAACGGCATCGGCGGTTGGATCCGCTGGTGGATCGCCGTGGCAGCGCTGATGGCCGGTGCGGTCGCCGTCGCCCTCTTCGGTCTGGTGAGCACCGCCTGGATCGTCGGGAAGATGCCGCTAATCGGCGCCGTGACGAGCCGGATACCCCGGCTGGTCTCCTCGGTGGATAGTTCCCTCGGCACGATAGCAGGAGTGCACCCCAACGAGTTGGGCGGCAGCCTGGCCTTCCTGCTGCCGCTGCCCCTGGCGCTCATCTTCTGGTGCATAGGGAACGGAACCACCAAGACACCACGGCACCGAGAATCGCTAAGGGTCCGCTTGGTGGGCCTTCGTGTCTTGGTGCATTGGTGGTTTGCCCCGGCCGGCGCGCTGTTGACTCTGCTGGTGGCTGGTTCGGTGTTGGCGCTCACCTACTCCCGGAGCGCGCTGCTGGGACTTGCCTGCGGTTCACTGCTGCTGTTGGGGCTGCGCTGGCGTCGTTTGGGTTACCTGCTGGTGGGCGCCGCGTTCCTGGTGGCAGTGGCTCTCGCCGCGATCGGACCGCGGGCGGTTCAGGACTGGGTGACGCAGTTGGACCGCGCCACCAGCGCCTACCCCACCGCCATCGACCGGCCGGAGATATGGAACCGGACGACTTACATGATCCAGGACTTCCCCTTCACGGGCATCGGGCTCAACAGCTTCCCCGGGGTGCTGGACACTCTGTACCCCTCCGTCCTGGCGGGGCCGGACGCGCGGATCCCCCACGCCCACAACATCTACCTGCAGACGGCGGTGGACCTGGGGCTGGCGGGGCTTATGGCCTTCGTGGGAGTGTGGCTGATCGTGGGCTGGGAGGCGGCGAGTGCCTTCCGGCGGGCCGCTGACCCCCTGGCCAAGGGCGCCGTCGCGGGGCTGGGGGCAGGGTGCCTGGCGTACCTGGTGTTCGGCATCACCGACGCCGTTACCCTGGGGGCGAAACCGCTCCCGCTGCTGTGGGCGATGGTAGGGTTGATCGTGGTGGCCAACCGATTGTTGGCCACCACGAAAGAGGAAGAAGGATCTCTTGGGGACACCCCAAACCGCGACAGGGGGCGGAGCCCCCTGGACCCCCGCCTGCTGGTGCGAGAGGCCGGCAGGACGCTGTGGATGCTGTACTGGGCGGTGGCGATCCTCTTCGCGGGGATGGCCTACCTGGTGGTGGGGATCTCCATCAGCGGATGGGTGCCGTAATACGGGGTGGCGGCATCAGGAACCGCTCGGCCACATGGATCTCGTCCTCTGGGATCCAATCGACCAGTTGGTGTAGCCTCTCCCCATCGGCCACCGCGGCCACCGCGGCCACCTGACCAACCGACGTTCCCCGGTCCTGCTGACTGGGGACGTCGAACATGGTGAGCCGTCCGGGACTCGAACCCGGGACCTGCGGATTAAAAGTCCGATGCTCTACCACTGAGCTAACGGCCCACTCTTAGCCCAATTATACCAGATTTGGCTTGCCTCGGGCGAACGACGCACCCCTTAGCCTCCACAGCTTGTCCAACTCGACATCGATCCGACGCTTGATGGAGAGGGGGCCGTTCTGCGCCATCAACGGCTCCAGTTCGGCCTTTCCCTGCCCAGCGATCATCCCTGCCTCAAGCCCCCTTCTAAAGGGAGTCCTCGCCTCATCGTAGCGTTTGCGGACCCGGGATCCCTCCCGCTCCAGCGCCGGCACCAACTCGGCGCGGGTGCTTGTGCCCTCGGCCCCGTTGAGGGATAATGCAGTGCCGACGTCCGGCAGTTCGGCTCGCTGGGGAGCACCCCGGAGTCACTCGCTTTTGGCCGTCAGCCGTCGGTCGCGTGAACAGATGCTTGCCGTCCGGACGAGATAGCCCTTCACCCGCAGGCATCCGAAACGATCCGTTTGCTGCTCTCCCCAGGGAGGGCGAGGGGATGCTGCGGTTCTCAGCATTCAGGACTTTCCTAGATCGGAGCGCTCATGAAACTTCCGAAGCTGCGCATCGGCCATCTGGCGCCGCGCTTCCCCATCGTCCAGGGGGGGATGGGCGTCAGGGTCTCCACCGCACCCCTGGCGGCGGCCGTCGCCAACTGCGGGGGGATCGGGACCCTCTCGGCGGCGGAGTACCACAACAAGAATCGCAAGGCGCCCAAGACCGACCTGGTCCGGGGTGTGACCGTGCCGCGACCCTACCTGTACGCCCCCGAGATGGCGGCAGAGATCCGGCGAGCCCGCTCCATGACCCAGGGGATCGTGGGCGTTAACGTAATGTACGCCCTGACCGATTTCTACGACCTGGTGATGACCTGCGTCGACGCTGGGGCCGACTTCATCGTCACGGGGGCGGGCTTCTCCCGGGACATCTTCGGCTTCGTTCGCGACTTCGCCGTCCCGGTCATCAGCATCTGCGACCAGCCGGGTCTGGCCAGGATCGCCGAGCGGCTGGGAGCCTCGGCCATCGTCGTCGAGGGCAAGGAGGCCGGCGGCCACCTGGGCAGCGACAGGCCCACCAGGGAGATCCTGCCCGGGGTGGCGGGCGCCGTCGGCATCCCGGTGATCGCGGCTGGCGGGATCTGGTCGGGCGAGGACATGGAGGAGATGTTCCGTCTGGGCGCCAGCGGCATCCAGATGGCCACACGCTTCGTTTGCACCCACGAGTGCGAGGTGTCGGCCGAGTTCAAGCAGGCCTACCTGGACTGCAAGAAGGAGGACATCGCCATCATCAAGAGCCCCGTGGGGCTGCCGGGCAGGGCGATCAGGAACAAGTTCCTGAACCGCACCGAGAGCGGAGAGAAGATGAAGTTCAAGTGCCCGCTCCTCTGCCTTAAGACCTGCAAGGCGAAGGACGCCAACTACTGCATCGCCTCCGCGCTGATCAACTCCTACCAGGGCAACACGGACGAAGGGATAATCTTCGCCGGGGAGAACGCCTACCGGTGCGACCGGATCGTCTCGGTGCAGGAGATCTTCGACGATCTGCTGTCCCGCTTCGAGCTGGACGAGCCGGAGGAGAGCGCAGTGGGAGCCGGGAGGGCGTAGAGAGGACAGCTTAGCGACCGATCAGGCGAAGCTTCGGCCGCTGGCGACGAGAGGGGCCCGGCTGCCGAAGCTGTCGGGGGCGGCGCTCCAGCTGGGGCACCCAGTCGCCGGCCGCGGGGGCTGGGACATCCTCTGCATCCGACTCCTCATCCGACGGCCGTCCGAAGAAGGCCACCACCAACCCGTCGGGCAGCTTCCCTATCCGCTGGAAGGTGGCGGTGAACTCCCGCAGATCGCCGCCACGGTTGCGCAACCAGATGGGCACCTCCTGGGCCAGCCCCGACGCGCCGCGGGCGGCGGCCAGGGCAGGGCAGAAGTGCCCGCAGAGGGGCTCTCCCCCGGCGTTCCGGCACTGCACGGCTCTCGCGCAGTCCAGTCCACACATCCGCTTCGGCTCGCGCTCTCCTCCAGTATCCGTCTATCGGGCCTGGTGCTGACGATCATGGAACTCATGGGGTCGACCGCCTTCGTTGATCAGGACCGTCTCGGGCGGCGAAGGTGCGAGTCGCGGGGGCGCGAGTCCCGCTGTCCGGCGCCGCCGGGGGACAGGGGGCAAGAAACATGCCCCTAATCTGCCCCTAAAGATGCTTGACAACCCTGCCGAATATCACTATTATCCAGTGCAATCAAATACCACTTGCCCAAAGGCTTTGACGGAAACGAGTAGGCGGGTAGTCTCCACTCAGAGAGTCCGGGGTTGGTGCGACCGGATGTGGAGTGCCTGCCGAAAATCCTTCCTGAGCTGCCAACCGAAAGGTCCAGATGGACCGAGTAGACTTGGCCGGCTTCGTCCGCCGTTAGATCAGACGGGGGTATGAACACGTACCCCATGAGTGAGCGGTTCGCTAATTAGGGTGGTACCGCGGGATATCTGCAAAGCATCCCGTCCCTAGGTGGGACGGGATTTTTGTTTGTCAGGGCCACCGGGAGAGCGACGACAGGACCCGTTACCCAAGAGCTTTGGGGCAGGTGGAGAAGAAATTCTTGGGGAGAGAGTCACCATGGCTGTCGAGACCACAGAGCTGTCCACCGGTACACCCAGCCGGCGGCGCCGTGCTCCCGCTGTACAACGTCCTGCCTTCCTATCCAGCCCTGCGCCACATCCTGGTTCGCCACGAGGAGAACGCCGCCATGGCGGCCGACGGCTACGCTCGCGCCACCGGTAGGGTCGGCGTCTGCTTCGCCACCTCGGGGCCCGGCGCCACCAACCTGGTCACCGGCCTCGCCAACGCCTTCATGGACTCGGTTCCCATGGTCGCCATCACGGGCCAGGTGGCCACTGCCTCCGTCGGCAAGATGGCCTTCCAGGAGGTGGACATCGTCGGCATAGCCAAGCCGGTGACCAAGCGGAGCTACTTCGTCCGCCACGTGGACGAGCTGGCCGCCGTCCTGCGGGAGGCCTTCCACGTGGCCATGGACGGCAGGCCCGGCCCCGTCCTGGTGGATCTGCCGAAGGACGTCCAGAACGGCCGCACCGTCTACCAGCGACCCGCCAACGGCCTG
>JAMCTB010000046.1 GCA_023380955.1 Chloroflexota bacterium
TCGATCGGTCTTGAGCCGGAGGTTCTGGAAGCAAGAAACATAGCACTGGTGGAGAAGTACGCCGTGATCCGCGCCCGGGAGGTGCGGTGGAAGGGCCACTATCTGGAGGACGCGAAGCTGGGGGTGATTGCCTTCGGCACGTCGGCGCGGGTGGCTCTCACAGCGGTGAGGATGGCGCGTGCAGAGGGGCTCGCCGCCGGCCTTCTACGGCCGATCACCCTCTTCCCGTTCCCTGAGCACGAGATAGCGGATCTGGCGGGCCGAGTGGACGGTCTGGTGGTGGTGGAGATGAATCAGGGTCAGATGGTCGAAGATGTGGAGCGGGTGGCCGCTGGGAAGGCCGAGGTACGCTTCGTCGGCCGCCTGGGCGGCATGGTCCCGTCCCCCGAGGAGGTCCTGACGGCCCTACGCTCCTTTGGGATTCCCAACTAGACCTACGGGGTCTCCAAGACCCCGTAGGTCTGGCGAGGAGACCCCGTAGGTCTGGCGAGGAGACCCCGTAGGTCTGGTGCGAGCGATGCACTGACAGGCGCGAACGGAGGACACAACATGATAGACACAGCCGCACAAGTCGTTTTCAGCCGGCCGCGCTCCCTCGCGACCACACACACCCACTACTGCCCTGGATGCACGCACGGTATTATCCACCGCCTGGTCGCCGAGGCCATAGACGACCTGGGGCTGCTGGAGCGGACCGTGCTGGTGGCGCCGGTGGGGTGTGCCGTCTTCGCCTACAACTACTTCGAGTTCGACGGCGTCGAGGCGGCTCACGGTCGAGCGCCCGCGGTAGCCACTGGCATCAAGCGGGTGCAGCCCGAGCTCTTCGTATTCACATATCAGGGCGACGGGGACCTCGCGGCCATCGGCACGGCGGAGATCGTCCATGCGGCCGCCCGAGGTGAGAACATCAGCGTCGTCTTCGTCAACAATGCCATCTATGGCATGACAGGCGGACAGATGGCCCCGACCACCCTGGAGGGCCAACACACGACCTCCACGCCGACCGGCCGCGAGCCGTCCCGCGCGGGGAGCCCGATCCGGATGAGCGAGATGCTGGCGACCCTGGACCGCCCCGTCTACATCGCGCGGACCTCGGTCCACAACCCGGCCGCGATCCGGCGAGCCGGTGCGGCCATCCGCAAGGCGTTCGCGTGTCAGAAGGAGGGGCTCGGCTTCGCCCTGGTGGAGGTGCTCTCCACCTGCCCGACCAACTGGGGCCTCAGCCCCCGGGATTCGATGCGCTGGCTGGAGGAGAAGATGATCCCGCACTACCCGCTGGGCGTCTTCAAGCTAACCCCCGAAGCCGCCAGGCTGTAGGTGGGTGATGGGAAAGACTCCCTCTTCCTCGGGGAGAGGGTCGGGGTGAGGGTAAAATGTCTACAGATCACGAATTCATCATCGCCGGGTTCGGCGGCCAGGGCGTTCTCTTTGCCGGACTCGTGCTGGCCCATGCCGGCATGACCGCCGGGCGCAACGTCGCCTGGATACCCTCTTATGGACCGGAGATGCGCGGCGGCACCGCCAACTGCACCGTGATAATCTCGGAAGAGGAGATAGGGTCGCCCATAGTGAACCGGCCCTCGGGGGCCATCGTGATGAACGAGCCCTCGCTCGCCAAATACGCTCCTATGGTGAAACCCGGTGGAGTCATCGTTGTGAACAGCTCCCTCGTCAAGTCCAGGGCGGACCGAACCGACATCCGCGTTCTGGAGATACCGGCCAACGAGGTTGCGTTCGAGCTCGGGAACGATCGAGTGGCGAATATGGTCGCGCTTGGGGCGCTGCTGGCTGCGACCGAGGCCTTGCCCATGGATGTGGTGGAGGCCGCCCTCCCTGAGACGCTCGGTCCCAGCAAGGAGCGCTTTATTGCGCCCAACCGCGAGGCCCTCCGCCGTGGCGCCGCCCTCGTGGCGACGCACCCGGCGGCGACCGGGTAGACAACCGCGATCCCACCGTTCCGCAGCCCGCGCGGTGATTTGGAGTGCGCGTGCGTCAGCACCGCTTTTCCCGATCGATGAGGCAAGGCGCGTAAGCGCCGCCCAGCACTCCGAAGAGACCCCAGCCCCGACTCCGGCGGTGACACTCGAGGACGGCGCTAACGCGCCTGGGCCAAAGCGGCGCTAACGTGCCGCACTCCAGGTCTCCCCCGACCCCCGCGCCCTACACCTGCACCCCCGCTTCCTTCTCCGCCACGACCGACTTGAGCATCTCGATCTCCCGCTCCAGCGATTTCTGCCGTGCGCCGATCGTGTAGCTGTACACCAGCGCCACCAACCATATAACGGTGTAGGCCGCAAAGATATAAGTAAAGGTTCCCATTGTTTACTCCTCGTACAGGATCTGGTCGCGAAGGCGGTCCACTTCCTCCCGCTGCCTTTCGAGCGCCATTCTCAGCCTCAGCAGGTGGACGAACAGCAGCGTGAAGGCTACCAAGCACACCATCAGGGTTGCCGTCATTGACGGTGCCATCTCGAAGCCGTCGGAGGTGAGCAGCACCGGATGAACGCTTCGCCACCAGCGAATCGACATGAACACCAGCGGCACGTCTATAAAGCCCACGATCCCCACTACTGCCGACAGCGATGCCCGTCTCGCGGGGTTCTCTACGGTTGTCCGGAGCATCAGGTAGGAGACGTAGATCAGCCACAGTATCAGGGTCGTCGTCAGCCTCGGATCCCAGTCCCACCAGGTTCCCCAGATCGGCTTTGCCCAGATCGACCCCGTCATCAGGGCGATGGTGCAGAAGACCACCCCCACCTCGGTCGCCGACACGGCCATCACATCCCACCTGGACTGCTTGGTCCGCAGCCACTGGACACTGGCCACGAACACCACCCCGAACGCCAGGAAGGCCGCCATGGCCGATGGCATGTGGAAGTAGAATATCCGCTGCACGTCGCCCATGGTTGCCTCAGTGGGCGCGAACACGAACGCCATGTACAGCGCGAGGATCATCGCCACGGCGACGGCCCAACCCAGAGGGCCCTTAGGCAGCCAGCCTATTCCGTTCATGCGTGGTTACTCCTGGAAGACATACTCGAAGGTGATGTAAGCCACCGTGAGAAAGATGACGTCGAACCCCACCAGAACCCCCATCCACGGCCCGGGCGTCGTGGGCGGCGTCTGGGCGATCGCTTCTCCCGTCGCCTTCACGGCCGCCACCAGCACCGGTACCGCCCCCGGCAGAAGCAGGACGG
>JAMCTB010000047.1 GCA_023380955.1 Chloroflexota bacterium
GCCTGGATATCCCGCTGGCCCACATCCTGCGGGTCGCCACCTTCTATGCCCTCTTCAGCCTGAAGCCCAGGGGGAAACACGTCATCTCCGTATGCCAGGGGACCTCGTGCTTCGTGCGGGGCGCCGATCGAGTGCTCGAGCGATTCCAGGAAGTGTTGGGCATCGGGGTGGGCGAGGTGACCCAAGACAAGGAGTTCAGCCTCGAGGTGGTGCGCTGTCTCGGCTGCTGCGCCCTCGCCCCGGCAATCAAGGTGGGCGAGCAGGTGTACGCGGGGGTGCAGTCCAAGGGAGTAGAGGAGATCTTGAAAGGGTACACATCGCGATGATAGCGAACGATCCGCATACCATATTCGTCTGCCAGGGGACGGGCTGCGTTTCCCTCCGGTCGTCCGCCATTCAAAAAGCGCTGGAGCAGGAGGTAGAGACGGCAGGGCTGGCGGGCTCCGTGCAGGTGAAGCTCTGCGGTTGCCACGGCTTTTGCGAGCAGGGTCCGCTGGTGGCCATCGAGCCCGAGGGCTTCCTATATACCCACGTCAAAGCGGAAGATGCCCCGCAGATTGTCCGGGAGCATCTTCGCGACGGCCGGCCCGTCGAGCGGCTCTTCTACCGGGACCCCCTGACCAGGAGCGCGGTGCCTTACTACCACGATATTCCCTTCTACAAGAAGCAGATGCGGCTGATCATGCGCAACTGCGGCCACATCGACCCGGAGAGGATCGATGACTACATCGACGCCGGGGGCTACGAGGCCCTGCGCAAGGCCCTCCTCGAGATGACGCGCGATGAGGTGATCGAAGAGGTCAGCCGCTCGGGACTGAGAGGAAGGGGCGGCGCGGGCTTCCCCACAGGGAGGAAATGGGCCGCCTGCCGCCGCGCCCCGGGCGAGCCGAAGTACGTCATCTGCAACGCAGACGAGGGCGACCCGGGCGCCTATATGGACCGGAGCATCCTGGAGGCTGACCCCCACAGCATCATCGAAGGGATGGTGATCGGGGCCTACGCCATCGGCGCCAGCTACGGCTTCATCTTCGTCCGGGCCGAGTACCCTCTGGCCGTGGACCGGCTGAGGATCGCGCTGAGACAGGCCGAGGAGCGCGGCTTTCTGGGGGACAACATCCTGAACTCGGGCTTCGGCTTTTCAATCGACATCGACCGCGGCTCCGGCGCATTCGTCTCCGGCGAGGCCACGGCCCTGGTAGCCTCGATCGAAGGCTGGAGCGGCGAGCCCCGGCCGCGCCCACCGCGCACCGCCGAGGCCGGGGTCTGGGGCAAGCCGACCAACATCAACAACGTGAAGACCTGGGCGAAGGTCCCGCTGATCATCGAGCGTGGGGCGGAGTGGTTCGCGTCGATAGGAACGGAGCACAGCAAAGGGACAATGGTGTTCTCTCTGTCGGGCAAGGTCAGGAACACCGGCCCGGTGGAGGTACCGATGGGGACCAGTCTGCGCTCCCTCATCTTCGATATCGGCGGCGGCATTCCGGGCGGCAAGGCGCTGAAGGCCGTCCAGACCGGCGGACCCTCGGGAGGCTGCATCCCCGCCGAGCTTGCCGACGTGCCGGTGGACTACGAGCGGCTGACAGAGCTGGGCTCCATTATGGGGTCCGGCGGCCTGGTGGTTATGGACGAAGACACCTGCATGGTCGACGTGGCCAAGTACTTCCTGTCCTTCACTATGCAGGAGTCCTGCGGCAAATGCGTCCCCTGCCGGGAAGGCATACGGCGGATGCACGAAATCCTGGTCGATATCACCGAAGGACGGGGGCAGGAAGGCGATATCGAGCTGCTGGAGCAGATGGGCGAGACCATCATCGACGCGTCCCTGTGCGGGCTAGGGGGCAGCGCCCCGAACCCGGTGCTGACCACCATTCGTTACTTTGCCGACGAGTACCGGGCGCACATCCTGGAGAAGCGCTGTCCGGCGCTGGCCTGCAAGTCGCTGGTGTCTTACTACATCGAGCCCTCGAAATGCCAGGCCTGCCAGATTTGCCTGCGGAGCTGCCCCGTCAAGGCCATCGGCGGCGGCAAGGACCAGGTGCACGTCATCGACCAGGCGGCGTGTACCAGGTGCGGCACCTGCTTCGAGGTCTGCCCGCCACGGTTCGGAGCGGTCACCCGGCTGTCGGGGATGCCGGTGCCGGTGGCCCCGCCGCTGGAGGAGCGACTGGTGGCCAGGGCGCGATGACGGCGGATAGGCGTGAGATAGAAGGAAAAGCTATGGTCAGGTTCACCATCGACGGACGGAAGGCCGAGGCCGAGTCAGGGAAGACGATCCTCGAGACCGCCCGGGCTATGAGCATCAACATACCGACCCTGTGCTACCACAAGGCCCTCGTCCCCCACGCCGGCTGCCGGCTATGCCTGGTGGAGATCGCCGGACGGGACGAGCTTCAGGCTTCCTGCGCCTACCCGGTGGAGAACGGGATCGAGGTGATGACCAGCTCGCCGCGCGTGGCCAGGGCGCGCCGGCTGGTCGCGGAGCTGCTCTACCTTCGCTGTCCCGAGGTGCCCCGCATCCAGGAGCTGGCCAGAGAGTTCGGAATCGATACGGACAGGCTCAAGGAGCGGTTTACCCCGGACAACGAGAAGTGCATCCTGTGCGACCTCTGCGTCCGGATATGCAAAGAGAGAATGAAGGTCAATGCCTTCGACTACATCAACCGCGGCCACCTGCGCAAGTGGAGCACGCCCTACCGGCAGCCGTCGCCCTTCTGCCTGGCCTGTGGCGCTTGCCAGTCCGTCTGCCCGCTGGGCTCGGTCGACCTCTCTGAGATCACCCTCCATAAGCCCCGGCCGATACTATCCGAGTACGATGCCGGTCTCACCCGGCGAGGGCCGATCCACATCCCCTTCGCGCAGGCCATCCCCAAAGTCCCGGTAATCGATCGGGACCACTGTATATACTTCCAGCGGGGCGTCTGCAAGACCTGCGAGGCGTTCTGCGAGGCCGGGGCCATCAACCACGATCAGAAAGACGAGATAGAGCGCATCGAGGTCGGGGCGGTCGTGCTGGCGGCCGGCTACGAGGCCATCGATCCCCAGATCAGGGCGGAGCTGGGCTACGGCCGCTACGCCAACGTCGTCTCCAGCCTCCAGTTCGAGCGACTGCTGTCGGCCAGCGGCCCTCATATGGGCAAGGTTCTCCGCCCCTCCGACCTGACGCCGCCCCGGCGCATCGCCTTCGTCCAGTGCGTGGGCTCGCGGGAGGTGGACCACAACTATTGCTCTTCGGTCTGCTGTATGTACGCCACCAAGGAAGCCCTTATCGTCAAGGAGCACGCGCCGGAGACAGAATGCACCATATTCTACATCGACCTGCGCGCCTTCGGGAAAGGATACGAAGCGTACTACCGGCGGGCGAAGGAAGAGGGGGTGCGCTACATCCGCTGCCATCCGTCGGCCGTGAGGGAGGTCCACGGAAGCAAGAACCTGGTCCTCCAGTTCCCCAGCGAGGACGGCTCTATCGTTAAGGAGGAGTTCGACCTGGTAGTCCTGGCCGTGGGGACGCGTCCTGCGCCCGATGCCGCCGGGCTCGCCGGAGCTTTCGGGCTGAGGCTGGATGCTCGCGGCTTCGTCCAGACGCACGAGCTCGCCCCGGTAGAGACCTCCAGGTCCGGCGTCTACGTGGCCGGGGTCCTCGGCGGGCCCAAAGACATACCCGAGAGCGTGATGGAGGCATCTGCCGCGGCGGCCAAGGCGATGAGCTTCCTGGCCCCGGCCCGGGGCACGCTGGTCGGCGAAATGAGCTATCCGCCGGAACGAGATGTGGCCGGGGAGGAGCCGCGCATCGGCGTGTTCGTGTGCCACTGCGGGCGAAACATCGCCGGCGTGGTCGACGTGCCCCAGGCAGTCGAGTATGCCCGCACCCTGCCCGGCGTGGTCTATGCCGAAGACAACATGTATACCTGCTCCACCGACACGCAGCAGCGCATCAAGCAGAAGATCGATGAGCACCGGCTGAACCGGGTCATCGTCGCCTCCTGCACCCCCAGGACCCACGAGCCCCTGTTCCGGAACACCATCCGCGAGGCCGGGCTCAACCCCTATCTGCTCGAGATGGCTAACATTCGAGACCAGTGCTCCTGGGTGCACATGCACGAGCCGGTGAAGGCCACCCGCAAGGCGAAGGACCTCATCCGGATGGCCGTGGTTAAGAGCGCCCTGCTGGAGCCCCTTTATTCCGCCAGCGTGGAGGTGAACCCGCGCTGCGTCGTGCTGGGCGGCGGCCTTGCCGGGATGACGGCAGCCCTCGAGCTGGCGAGGCAGGGCTTCGAGGCGCATCTCCTGGAGAAGAGCGACGCCCTGGGGGGCAACCTGCGGAGCGTGAAGTTCCTCCTCAACGGCGTCGATCCCCAGGAGCGCCTGAGGGACCTGGTGAGCCGCGTGTCCAGCCATCCCCGCGTCCGCGTCTACAACAAGGCCGAGCTGGTCGACTTCGAGGGCTCGGCGGGCAACTTCCTGACCAGGTTCAGGGCCGACGGGCATCTCTACGAGATCCAGCACGGGGCCCTCATCGTGGCCACCGGGGCCGCCGAGCACCGGCCCTCGGAGTACCTCTACGGGCAGCACCCCGCCGTTGTGACGCAACTGGAGCTGGAGGAGCGGCTCGCCCGAGGTAACTTCCAGGCCGCATCGGTGGCGATGGTCCAGTGCGTGGGCGCCTGCGAGGAAGAGCACGGCTACTGCAGCCGGCTCTGCTGCGCCCAGGCGATTAAGACGGCCCTCAAGATCAAGGAGCGGAGCCCGGACACGGCGATATTCATCCTGCACCGGGATATGCGCACCTACGGCTTCTACGAAGCCAGCTATCGAGAAGCGCGCGAAAGAGGGGTGCGCTTCATCCGCATGGCCGAGGGCACCAGGCCGGAAGTCGCGGCGAGCAACGGTCGGGTGACGCTGTCGGTTACGGACGACATACTCAAGGGCAGGCTCGGACTGGAGACCGATATGCTGGTCCTGTCTACGGGCATCGACCCCGGCGAGGGCAACCGGGAGCTGGCGCAGGTGCTGAAGGTGCCCCTCAACCAGGACGGCTTCTTCCTGGAGGCCCATATGAAGCTGCGGCCGGTGGACTCCGCCACCG
>JAMCTB010000048.1 GCA_023380955.1 Chloroflexota bacterium
CGTGGCCGAGCTGAAGCAGTTCATTGCCGGCAAGGAGGGCCTGTGGCTGGTGAAGTATATGCCGCCGGACTACGATCCGGGCAACGCCGTCGAGGGCTGGCTGGCCCGCCACGCCTATCGCCTGAGCCAGGTGTGGGTGGAGAACATCACTTTCACCCACTACTCGCTGCCGACGGTCAGCGTGGAGCCGGGAAGCACTGCCTACCATGCCCTGAACGCCAGCTTCGATGAGCGTATTTCCCTCGTCGGCTACGCCCTGGACCGCTCCTCGGCGGCGCCGGGGGAGACCCTCCATCTGGCGCTGTACTGGCAGGCCCAGAGAGAGATCGGCGAGGACTACACCGTCTTCGTGCACCTCCTCGGCCCAGATGACCGCAAAGTGGCCCAAACGGACTCGCAGCCGGCCGGCGACACCCATCCCACCCACGACTGGACGCCGGGCGAAAAGGTCGTGGACCTGCGCGCGCTGCCGGTCGCGGCGGACGCACCCCCCGGGGAGTACCGTCTCGTGGTGGGGCTGTATCGTCCGGCCAGCGGCGACCGGCTGCGGCTTCTGCGCGAGGGCCGGCCGCCGTCCACCCAGCTTCAACTGACGACGATCACCCTGCGTTAGCCGCGGGGCCACGCCTCGCGCCAGCCTGCCCTCGAAAGCGCCCTAAGCCTGGTCGGCAGGGCGCCGTCCTTTGGCTAGCAGGGGCATCCCTATGCTGGGGACCAGTGATATTACGAAGGCGGCTATGCCGAGGGGAGGGTAGCCCAGCAGGCTCAACACTACCCCGCCGAGGGCCGAGCCCGCGGAGGTGCCCACGTTGTTGCTGGTGCCGTTCAGCCCGAGGACGGTGCCCCGCAGGTGAGCGGACGCCTGAGATATGATGCAGGTGTACACGGGCCGGTAGGCGTAATGGACGGCCCGATATGCTGCCGCCAGCCCTATGGACAGCCATAAGTTAGAGGTGAGGAACATCACAGCCAGCCCCAGGAGGCCGGTCGTCAGGGCCAGGAGGGCGCTACCGGCGTAGCGTGGAAAGCGATCGGCGAACGGTCCGCCGCCCAGAGCGCCCAGCAGGTTGCCGATGGCCAGTACCAGCAGGACCGGCGCCATGTCCGCGACGCTGAGGTGGTAGGTGAGCATTAAGAAGGCCGGCAGAAACGTATCGGCGGCGAAGAAGGACACCTGCACCAGCCCGTTCAGAAGCATCAGCCAGTTGGTATGCCGCTCCCTGACCACGGCTCCTATGTCGCCGAGCCACCCGGTGCTGCGGGGGACCCACGCGGGAGACTTCACCAGGAGCAGGTAGCCGACCACGACGGGTACGTAAAGCGCGCCTTCCACCAGGAAGGCCACCTTCCAGCCGAAGGTGCCCGCTACCCAGGTGACGGCCGGTATCCCGGCCAGGGCTCCCAGGGCCTCGCCGGCGAATAGCAGGCCGAGCGGGCGGCCGCGCTTCTCGAAAGGACATTGATCGCCGATAATGGCGATGGCCGTAGGGGCGCTGGCGGCGCCGCCAACGCCGGCCAGGAAGCGAAAGAAGAGCAGCGAGGGATAGTCCCAGGCCAGGGCGGTGAGGGCGCTGGACAGGCCGGCCAGCGCCAGACCGATCAGCAACAGGGGGCGCCGGCCGTAGCGATCGGAGAAGGGCCCCAGCAGAGGCGCGGCCAGCCCCCAGGGCAGGGTGATGGCCACGGTGATCTGCCCGATCATCGCCACGGAGGTGTGGAATTCCTGGGCCCACTGCACCAGGAGCGGGCCCTGCAGGTTGCTGTTGATGTACCGCAGGAAGTAGCTGGCGACCAACAGTCCCAGCGTCAGGCCGGAAAGGGCGGCCGCGGCACTCGTTCCAGCGCCCCTTGTTGCTCCATCCGTTTCTGGTTTCATGGCTGCGTGCGCCGCTGATACCTGCTGCTCGTGGGCAAATGCTGGCTTGGCTAACAAACAGGGGCAGCCACCGGCGGGCGACTGCCCCTAGCATTATAGTCGATAGCCTATCGATTTACCATTTGCGGCCGAGTGAGGAGCGAGAGCGGTCCCCGAAGCCGGGCCGGCCGGTGCCGGAAGGCCGGCGCTCGTGGGACCCGCCGAGCATAGTGTCCGGACGGGGTCGGCCTCGATGCTCCGGGCTGGGCCGTCGCGGGCCTCCCTCGATGGGACGAGGGGCCTGGCCGGGCATCAGCACCCGATGGGACAGGTTGATGCGGCCCTGCGAGTCTATCTCGATGACCTTGACCTCTATCTCATCCCCGATCTTGACCACATCCTCTACCTTGTCTACATGATGGTCGGTGAGCTCGCCGATCCGGACCAGCCCTTCCTTGCCGGGCAGGATCTCGACGAAGGCGCCGAAGTTGGTGATGCGGGCCACCTTGCCCTTGTAAGTCGCGCCCACCTCGACCTCTTTGGTCAGGCCCTCGACCATAGAGAGGGCAGCGGCGGCGCCGGCCGGGTCGGTACACGAGATGAACACCGTCCCATCTTCTTCGACGTCGATCTTGGCGCCGGTGCTCTCCTGGATGCCGCGGATGTTCTTTCCGCCCGGGCCGATGAGAGCGCCTATCTTGTCGACCGGTATCGATGTGCGCAGTATGCGCGGCGCGTACGGCGAGAGCTCCGGCCGGACCTCGGCGATGGTGGCCATCATCCGCTCCAGAATGAAGAGCCGGGCCTGCCGGGCCTGGGCCATCGCCCGCTCCATAATCTCGGGGGAGATGCCCTTGACCTTGATATCCATCTGCAGGGCGGTGATGCCCTCGGTGGTCCCGGCTACCTTGAAGTCCATATCGCCGACGTGGTCCTCCACGCCCTGGATGTCGGTCAGGATGGCATAGCCGCCCTTGCCGTCGGTGATCAGCCCCATCGCGGCACCCGCTACCGGCGCCTTGATGGGCACACCCGCGTCCATCAATGAGAGGGTGCTGCCGCAGACGCTGCCCATGGAGGTCGAGCCGTTGGAGCTGAGGACTTCGGACACCAGGCGGATGGTGTAGGGGAACTCGTCGACATCGGGAATGACCGTGCTGATGGCCCGCTCGGCCAGTGCGCCGTGGCCGATCTCTCGCCGGCCTGGCGAGCCGATGCGCCGGACCTCGCCCACGCTGAAGGGCGGGAAGTTGTAGTGGTGCATAAAGCGCTTGGTCTCCTCGACGCCCAGTCCGTCGATGATCTGCTTCTCGCCGATGGAGCCCAGGGTGGCGATGGTCAGCACCTGGGTCTGGCCGCGGGTGAAGAGGCCCGAGCCGTGGGTCCGCGGGAGCACGCCAACGTCGCAGGTGATGGGCCGCACTTCGGTCAGCGCCCGCCCGTCGGGGCGACGTCCATCCTCCAGGATTCCCCGGCGGACCGTCTCTCGCTCCAGGTTGTCCAGTGCGGCAGCGATGTCTTTCTCGCCGAATTGCTCGCCCAGCTCGGCGACCAGCTCGCGCTTCAACTGGGTGAGCTCGTTCTCCCGCTCGCCCTTCTCGGGATGGTAGACGGCCGGGCCGATGCGGTCGGCAGCGGCGGCATTGACGGCTTCCTGCACATCCTCGCTGGGGACCGGCGGGGTGAAGGCTATCTTCGGCTTGCCCACTGCCTCGCGAAGGCGTCCTTGCATCGCGATGATCTGCTGGCTCACCTCGTGTCCGAGGCGGATAGCCTGTATCACCGTGTCCTCAGGCACTTCGACGGCACCCGCCTCCACCATCACCACGGCGTCGGCGGTGCCGGCGACCACCAGCTCCAGCTCGCTCTCGGGCAACTGAGAGACGGTGGGATTGATCACCAGCTCCCCATCCATATAGCCGACCTTGACGGCGGCCACAGGGCCTTCAAAGGGAATGTCGGAGATGGTGAGGGCGGCGGAGGCGCCGATAATGGAGAGGATGTCGGGCTCGTTTTCCTGGTCGGCAGACAGGGCCGTGACGATGATCTGCACATCATTGCGCCAGCCTTTGGGGAAGAGGGGACGCAGGGGCCGGTCGGTCAGGCGGGAGATGAGGATGGCGCCCTCGGAGGGGCGGCCTTCCCGGCGAAAGAAGCTGCCCGGAATCTTGCCGGCAGCGTACAGGCGTTCCTCGTAGTCGACGGTAAGGGGAAAGAAGTCGATGTCGGGGCGAGGCTCCTTGCTCGCAGTGGCGGTGGCCAGGACCAATGTGTCACCATACTGCACGATGACGGAGCCGTTGGCTTGCTGGGCCAGCTTGCCGGTCTCGATGGACAGCTTGCGGCCACCAATGGTGATTTCGTCCCTATAGTAGGGCATAGGTAACTCCTCCACAGATCTCTAAACTAGGAGGACCACTTAGTTACCAAGGGGGTTCGGGGGGATGATGACTGTTCCTTGCCATCCTCTGTTTGCTGTGGACAGCCGCTACTTCCGGAGACCCAACTTCCCAATGATAGCTCGGTACCTGTCGGTGTTCTTCCGGGTCAAGTAGTTGAGCAGTCGCCGGCGCTGTCCGATCAGCATCAGCAGGCCCCGGCGGGAATGGTGGTCGTGGCGATGCACCTTCAAGTGCTCGGTGAGCTGGGTAATGCGCTCAGTGATCAGTGCTATCTGCACCTCTGGCGAGCCCGTATCAGATTCATGGGCCTGATGCTGTTGGATTAGTTCGGCCTTCTTCTCTTTCGCCAGCGACATTGAGTGCCTACTCCTCCGCTACCTGCCTTGCCACCAAGCTCGCAGTTCTTGGTCTTTTTGTAGCTCTCTTCGTACCTTTTTTGTAGTCGCCAAATTATAACACGTGTTGGGCAGCCTTGCAAACTCGGGCCAGCCGGCCGGATGGCCGTCGTGCACGGGCTGCAGCAAACCGAGCATTGTTGCCGCCTCACGGTAGCTGATGTACAATTCGAGATAGCATTGCTCAACACAGTGTGGGCGCGTCGCGCGCCGGTATGGGACCTCATCTACAGCAGGCGAGTGAGTTAGCTTGGACGGCGTTAAGCACCAAAGTAAGCACCAAAGGAGGTAGCGTAATGAACGGATTCGCCGGCAAAATCCTCAGGGTTAACCTCACCGAACGCTCCATTCGGGAGGAGCCTCTGGATGCCGAAGTCACCCGCCAGTTCATCGGCGGCCGGGGCCTGGGAGCGAGGATCCTCTTCGACGAGCTCGAGGCGGGCGTCGACCCGCTTGGCCCCGAAAATAAGCTGATTTTCCTGACCGGCCCCGCTTCCGGCACGATGCTTCCCGGCCAGACCCGCTTCATTGTGGTGGGCAAATCGCCCCTCACCGGCTATTTCGGCGAGGCAAATTGCAGCGGCTCCTTCGGATCGGAGCTGAAGCGGGCCGGCTACGATGCCTGCATCGTGGAAGGCAAGGCCTCTACGCCGGTGTACCTGTGGATAAAGGACGGCGCGGTCGAGCTCCGCGACGCCGGCAAGCTGTGGGGAATGGCCACCGGCCCCACCGATGACGCCCTCAAGGCGGAGGTCGGCGATCCCAACGCCTGGGTCGCCTGCATCGGCCCCGCCGGCGAGAAGCTGGTCAAGTTCGCCTGCATCATCAGTGACAAGCATCGGGCAGCCGGGCGGACCGGGCTCGGCGCGGTGATGGGCTCCAAGAACCTGAAGGCCGTGGTGGCCCGCGGCACCAGGCCGGCGCAGGTGGCCAATCCCGATAGGCTGCGCGGCGTGGTCCGCTTCCTGCTCGATCAGGCCAAGAACAACCCCGGCCAGCAAAACTTGGGCAAATACGGCACCAGCGGTGGCATACCCACCCTCAACGCTCAGGGCATCCTGCCCACCAAGAACTTCCAAGCGGGCGACTTTGCCGGCTTCAGCAAGATCTCCGGCGAGCATATGGCTAACACGATCCTGACCGGCACGATCCACTGCCAGGGTTGCCCCGTGCCGCACGACCGCCTGGTCGATATGAAGGACAGCCCCTACGGTCCCATCGACGGCCAGTACGGCGGGGCCGAGTACGAGACCATCGCCGCCTTCGGCTCCCTGCTTCTCATCGACGATCTGGTCCCCATCAACAAGGCCAATGAGATATGCAACGCCTATGGCGTGGACACCATATCTGCCGGCACCATTATGGCGTGGGCAATGGAGTGCTTCGACCGTGGCATCATCACCGAGAAGGACACCGATGGCATCGCCCTGAAGTGGGGGGACGCCCGGGCAATGCTGGCAATGCTGGAGAAGACGTGCAAGCGCGAGGGATTCGGGGATCTCCTGGCCGAGGGCTCGAAGGGCGCTGCGGCGAAGATCGGCAAGGGGTCGCTCGAGTTCGCGATGCAGGTGCGCGGCATGGAGCTGGCCATGCACGAGCCGCGGGGCAAGAAGGGCCTGGCGCTGGGGTACACTGCGGCCAGCCCGCGAGGCGGCTCCCATATGGAGGCCAGCCACGACACGGGCTTCGAGGCCGACAACGCCGTCCCCGAGATCGGCATCACCAAGGGGATGAGCCGCTTCGCCGTGGAGGGCAAAGGCGAGGTCTGGAAGAAAGCCTCCGATGTACGGGCGCTCCTCAACGACAGCAGCATCTGCGTCATGATCCTAGAGCCCTGCTTCGGCCGCGGCACGATGAGCACCCTGGTCGAGGTGCTGTCCGCCATAACGGGCCGGCAGTTGACGGTGGACGACCTGATGGAGATCGGCGCGCGCTCGAACGCGATGGCCCGGGCCTTCAACTGCCGCGAGGGGCTGACGCGAGCCGAAGACGTGCTGCCCAGGCGGTTCGGAGAGGAATTCGCGTCGGGCGGCTCGGCCGGTCAGGCCATCGGCGCGGCGGATATGGACAGGATGCTGGACGAGTTCTACGCCGCCGCCGGCTGGTCGCCGGATGGTGTGCCGACGCGGGCCACCCTCACCAGGCTGGGCCTGGCGCCGGTGGCCGACCGACTGGAAGGGCTGGCGAAGCCGGCCGCGCCGACCAGTTGACGCGATAGGAATAGCGGCGAGAGGCTGAGGGATGAACTGGCCCTCACCCCAGCCTCGCCACGGCGAGTCGCCTATGGCGACCTCTCCCAAAGGGAGAGGGAGCGGCCGCCACACACCCTTCTCCCTTTGGGAGAAGGGAGGGGATGAGGGCGGGATGGCCCCTCACCCCAGCAGTCTCCCAGAGGGAGTTGCCTGGGAGAGGGTACCCTCGGAGTGAGGGGCAGTGGCGGGCCTCTCGTTCGCCCAGCCACGGCCGGGGGTAGGAGGCTATGCGGGTAGAAGTGGCCCTGTTCGGGCCGGCGAGGGATGCCGCGGGACAGGACCGCCTGACACTTGAGCTGGACGAGGGCGCGGACATCCGGGCGCTGCTCGCTCTCCTCATCGCGCAGCACGGCGATGCCTTTCGGCGCTCGCTGCTGCAGGAGGATGGGACCCTCTGGCCGACGATGGCCATACTGGCAAATGGCAGGAATGTCTCTCTGGACAGAGGCCTCGCTACCACGGTGCACGATGGCGATGAAGTAGCTATCATGCCGGTGATCAGCGGCGGCCGCTCGACGGCAGGATAGCCCATCAATAACGACATCGATAGCGATATCGGTGGAAGGAAGAGGATAAATGCGAATCGGCAAGTTCCAGGTAAAGAACATCTACTTCATCACGGTCGAGACAGGCGAAGACTTACTGGCCACGATGCAGAAATCGGTCGACCAGGTGGGCATCAAGCAGGGTGTGGTGTTGTGCGGCATCGGCGTCCAGGAGGATGCCAACCTGTACGAGGTCATCAGCAAAGACTATCCGGCGGCCAAGCACTATGAGAAGCTGGAGGGAGTTGTCGAGCTGGTCGCCATTCAAGGCAACGTCGTCGAGGGCGCGATCCATATGCACGCTGTCGTCTCCACCGACAAGGGAGTCTGGGCCGGCCACGTGGAGCCGGGCAACAAGTCCCTCATCACCCTGCAGGTGATGCTGGCCGAGATAGAGGGCGACCGCATCGTGCGCAAGCCGAATCCCTCCGGCGGCCCGATCATCATAGATTTCGAGCGGTAATAGAGCGGTCGACTCTGGCGCTGATGGGAGAATGTGTGCGCAAGCCGATTTTGTGTTACACTGTATGTCGCCTAGCGCTCGCCACCGGGGAAATTCAGGAGTAAATAGTATGCGGGTCCGGGCCAGATTTTTCGGCGACCTCAAGAAGTTCGCGCCGCACGATGAAGACGTGGTTGAGGTCGATCTGCCGGAAGGGTCCACGGTATCCAAGCTCGTCGACGCGGCGCACGTCGAGCGCGGCGAGCTCTGGCGGGCCAGTATAAAGAACCAACTGGTCGAGCTCGACCAGGTACTGCAGGAAGGCGACGAGGTCTTTCTCTTCCCACCCATCGGCGGCGGCCAGTCGAGATAGCCAGGCCTCGAGCATTGCCTGCGTGTCGTTCTACCGGGCAGTAGGGCTGTTAGCTATGACCGAAGCATTTATCAGATGACCAGTCCAGTCAACTAATCAGCAAGAAATCGATGAGGAGGGTAATGTGCCAAACGGTTACTGGGGCAAAATCCTCAGGGTAAATCTCTCCACCGGCGACATAAAGGTGGAGGAGAACGACGAGACGTTCTACCGGCGCTATATGGGCGGCATGGCGATGGTCTCCTACTACATGGTGAAGGAGCTGGAGCCAGAGATAGACCCACTGGGGCCGGAGAACAAGCTGTTCATTTTCCCGGGCGTGGCTACCGGCGTGCCATTCTCCGGCAGCGGCCGGCACTGCGTCGGCGCCAAGTCGCCTCTCACTATGGCGTATGGCAAGGCTGAGGGCGGGGGACACGTGGGCGCGGAACTCAAGCACGCCGGCTTCGACGGCATCATTGTCGAGGGCGAGGCCGAGAAGCCGGTCTACCTGTGGATCCACGATGGAGAGTGCGAGATCCGCGACGCCGGCAAGCTCTGGGGCCTTCCCGTGAAGGAGACCCAGGACGCTATGCGGGCGGAGCTGGGCGACAAGCTGATCCGCACCTCGCTCATCGGGCCGGGCGGGGAGAAGATGGTGCGCTTCGCCTGCATCATCAACGATCTGAAGGATGCCCACGGCCGCACCGGCATGGGCGCCGTGATGGGCTCCAAGAACTTGAAGGGCCTGGCCGTGCGGGGGCGTATGCAGGTCCCCGTCGCCGACCCCGACAAGATGAAGGAAATCGCCAGGTGGGCGGCCACCGACGGCGTCAAGCTGGCCCAAGGGCTCCACGACTGGGGCACGGGCGCGGCGATGGTGGGCGGCGAGCAGACCGGCAACCTGCCCGTCTGCAACTTCCGGGGCGATTGGTTCCCCAAGGCCAACGATATCGACGCCAAGACGCTGGGCCAGAGCCCTCTGCGCCTGGGGATGGATGCTTGCTACGCCTGCGCGGTGCGCTGCAAGAAGCAGGTCAAGGCCGAGGGCAAGTTCTTCTCGGACCCGGACTACGGCGGACCGGAGTACGAGACCCTGGCCTCCTGCGGCTCCAACCTCGGCATCACCACGCTGGAGCCAATCGCGATGGCCCACCATCTCTGCCACGTCCATTCGCTGGACACCATCTCTGCCGGCGCCGTGGTGGCCTTTGCCATGGACTGTTTCGAGCATGGCGTCCTGACCCTCAAGGATACCGGCGGACTGGACCTGCACTTCGGCAACGCGGAGTCGGCCGTCAAGCTCATCGATATGATCGGCAAGCGTGAAGGCATCGGCGACCTGCTGGCCGAGGGCAGCCGCATCGCCGCCCAGCGCATCGGCAAGGGAGCGGAGCGGTTCGCCGTCCAGGAGAAGGGCGTGGAGACCGGCATGCACGAGCCGCGCCTGAAGCGGGCCTTGGGCGTCGGATATGCCGTTGCCCCTCACGGCGGCGACCACGGCTTCGGCCCCCACGATCCTATGTTCGAGGGCCCCAGCCGGGCATTCGACGAAGCCAAGGCCCTCGGTCTTCTGGAGCCGATGCCATCCAGCGAGATGAGCGATCGCAAGGTGGCCCTGGCCGCCTCGCTGCATCCCTGGGTGGCCTTCCGCGACTCGGCGGTGATCTGCTCGTTCGTCCCCTTCGGGTATGGGCAGTACGTCGATATTATCAACGCCGTCACCGGCTGGAATACCACGGCCATCGAGCTGGCGCGGGTCGGCGAGCGGGCCCTGAACCTGGCCCGGGTGTTCAACGTGCGCGAAGGGCTGACTCGTGCCGATGACACACTGGCGCCGCGCTACTTCGAGCCGATGGTGGACGGCGCGCTGAAGGGCGTGGCCTACAAGCGGGATGAGCTGGAAGAGGCCAAGACGACCTACTACACGCTGGCCGGCTGGGACCCGCAGACGGGCGTGCCCACCCGGGCCAAGCTGGCCGAGCTGGGCATTTCCTGGGCAGCGGAGGAGATAGCCAGGGTGCCTGCCACCCCTGTCCGTTAGAGCGGACGGCTCGTCGGCCGGGCGCAGAATGATTGCGTTGGGCTCTCGTCTTCGGGCGTAGAGCCCAACGCCGCGTTGGGAGGCGAGTATGAAAGGAACCGGACCCCAAATGCCGGAAGAAGCAGCATTCGACGACGAGCAGGGCACGCCCGGGCTGGTGGCCGCCATTCGCCAGGAGATAGCGGCGGCGGGCGGGCGCATCACCTTCGCCCGGTTCATGGGGCTGGCCCTGTACCACCCCGAACACGGCTACTACCGGCGGCCGGCGCGCGACTACCAGACCAGCCCGGAGCTGCACCCCCTCTTCGGCCTGCTGGTCGGCTGCCAACTGGCGCAGATGTGGGAGGTTCTAGGCCGGCCCGTCCCGTTCCAGGTGGTGGAGATGGGCGCCGGCCGCGGTCACCTGGCGCGCTCCGTCCTCGCCTACTTCCACCAGGAAGCGCCTGCCGCCGATCTGCACTACATAGCCGTCGACATCGGGCCGCGCCCCGCCGGCCTGCCCGAGGAGGTAGAGTGGAGGGAAGTCTCTCTGGGCCAGTGGCCGCCGTCCAGCATCACCGGATGTCTGGTGTCCAATGAGCTGGTGGATGCCTTCGCGGTACATCGCGTGGTGATGAAGGACGGCGCGCTGCAGGAGGTGTACGTGGTCGATGCGGGGGCTGATGCAGGCCCAGAGCGACCCTCACCCTGGCCCTCTCCCAGAGGGAGAGGGGACGCTGATCCCCCTTCTCCCAGAGGGAGAAGGGATGGGAATGAGGGCCAAGCCAGAGGGAGAGAGCCAGGGGACGAAGACAATAGCAGACCCTCACCCCCTTCCCCTCTCCCTCGCAGGGAGAGGGGGGAAGGCCTGAGGCCGGACCGTGAGACAGGTCCCCCCTCTCCGTTTACGGAGAGGTCGCCACGGCGAGTCGCCTCTGGCGAGGGGCCAGAGGGTGAGGTCGCGGGTGCCCCTCACCCCAACCCTCTCCCAGAGGTCGCCAGAGGCGACTCGCCGTGGCGAGGAGAGGGAGCAAGTCCGGCGTCCGAGCCCGCGCAGAGGGGGTCAAGGGACGAGGTCCCTCCCTTCCGCGAGGTGCTCGGGCCGCCCTCGACGCCGGCGCTGGCGGAGCACTTCGCCTGGCTGGGCATCGACCTGCCGGAGGGACATCGGGCCGAGGTGAACCTGCAGGCCCGGCGCTGGATGGGGGAGGTGGCCCGCGTCCTGGCCCGCGGCTTCGTCGTCACCGTCGACTACGGCTACCCGGCCGAGGAGCTATACAGCCGCGCGCAGGGCACCCTGCTGTGCTATCACCAGCAGCAGTTCAACGACGATCCGTACCGCTGGGTGGGCCAGCAGGATATCACCGCCCACGTGGATTTCTCCGCCCTGGCCGACGCCGGACGAGAGGCCGGGCTGCATTTCAGCGGCCTGGTGAGCCAGGCCGAGTTCCTGCGCAACCTGGGCTTGGATGGGTACCAGCGCTCCCTGGAGCAGGCGCGCGCCGGCGGCCGCATCACGCCGGCCCATCTCTACGACCAGCGGTCTGCCCTGCGAGAGCTCGTCGACCGGCGCGGGCTGGGCGCCTTCAAGGTGCTCCTTCAGCACAGAGGCGTCGTGGAGCCATGCCTGGACGGCGTCGACCCCACCAACCGGCGCAAGCGTCTGCTCTGGAGCCGGCCGCCATCCTGGCCGTGGCAGGCAGGGACAGTTGGGTCAGGGTAAGCTGCGTATCTACGGCATTGACCTGAACTGGGCCGACGGCGGAGCACGCGGCGCGCTGGCCGTCGCCACGGAGGACGGGCTGGAGGCGCTGCATGGCCGCCTGACGGACCCTGCCCTGCTCGACCTCATCGCCGGCGATGCCCCGGCCCTGGTCCTGCTTGACATCCCCATCGACGGCTGCACCAAGCTGGCCGGCGCACATTTTCGCCCGGTGGACCGGGCCCTGTCCCACACCGGGCTGTGGCCGCTGCCCGTCTCGGTGGCGGGAAGGCGCGGTGAATGCCTGCGGCAGAAGGTGCTCGCTGTAGCGCCGCAGGCCCGCGTATTCGAGGTCTACCCGTTCGCCGTCTACAAGTTCCTGAGCTACCTCGTCCGAAAAGGGCGGGCCGACGCCCTCGCCGCTCCCGACCGCCGCTCGCTGCTGGGCCCCGACTTCCGGCGCTACGTGCCGCCCAAGTACAAGCGAGGATGCCGGGCGGAGAAGATGCGGGCGGCGCTACAGGACCCGTGCGGGCTGCGGTCCGTCCTCGCGCTGGCGCTGGGGGAAGCCCCGCCCGAGGCGGACCCGGTGAAGGGCTGGGATGTCCTCACCGACCAGTACGACGCCTGCCTGGCCGCCGTGCCCGGCCTGCTGCTGGCGCGGGGCAGCCCCTATGTCTGTCTGGCGGGGACACCCGACGCCGGGCTAATCCTGCTCCTGGCCGACGACTGGCTGCGGGAGGCGCTGGGCCGCTGGGTGCCGGTTACTCCGATTGGTTTAGACGATGTCGCTCTTTGATGGGCTTGCCTCCCGCTACGACGCCTGGTTTGAGACGCCGCTCGGCCGGGCCGTCGACGCCGTTGAGCAGCAGGCGCTCTTCGCCGTTGCCAGCGTCGATTCCGGTGATCTGATCCTGGACGTGGGTTGCGGCACCGGACACTATGCGCAGGCCCTGGACAAGCGCGGCGCTCGGGTAGTGGGCATCGACCTGTCGGCGGCGATGCTGGCCGCGGCCCAGGCCAAGGGCATCGGCGGTGCGGCTTTCGCCGGGGCCTCGGCCCTGCGCCTGCCCTTCCCAGACGCTACTTTCGATGAGGTGATCGCGGTCACCCTGTTGGAGTTCCTCTCTGATCGAGAGGCTGCCGTCGTCGAGATGCTGCGGGTGCTGCGGCCGGACGGCAGACTGGTGGTGGCTGTGCTGAACCGGCAGAGCCTGTGGTACTGGCTGTACTGGCGAGGCCGCGGTGTCTATACACAGGCGCACCTGTTCACGTCGGGCGAGCTGCGGAGACTGCTGGCCGTCCCCGGCGTCGAGCGTGCCCAGTGGCGAGCTGCGCTCTTCTTCCCGCCCTGGCAATGGCTTGCGGACAACCCGGCCGGGCGCGCGATAGCACGCTTGCTGGAGGCGGCAGGACCGCGTCTGTGGCCGAAATGCGGCGCGTTCCTGGTAGGCAGCGCAGTGAAAGTCTCAGATACGGGGACTTGACGCTGCAGTCCGTCTGAGTCCGGTCACCCTTGGCCACCTCGCATAGCATCCCATTGCAGTTCCCTTATCCCTTCCAGGGAGAGGGAACCAGCCTCCACGATCCTTTTCATCCTTGGTGGTGGCCAAGGGCGAGCATGACAACTCAGATGGATAGCGCGCCTGCCTCTACGAGGTCTGGCGCCGTATCGCCATCAGCAGCTTCATGGCGAACTGCGACAGCCGCGGCCAGGGCCGCTCCTCCTTCGGTCGGTAGCGCAGACACTTCCGCTCCAGCACCTTGCCGCGAGAGGTGGGCTTGACCGTGCAGGCATAGGCATACATACAGTACGATGGGTAACAGAAGAATTCTTGCTGCCTGTATTTATTCTCCTGGCGTCTGTTCACAAGGACGCATTCTAGTCGCTTGCGTCCCTGAAGGCAAACTTGGGAGCGCTAAGCCCTTCTTCTTTCGGGGCCGCGCACGAGCGACATCGCGGCGGCTATCAGGCAGATAACTATCGAGACACGAAATGCCGCCTCCATTCCGTCGACGAAGGCGGTCATCAGGCCGGTCCCGAGATGGGTGGCCGTGCCGGTGAAGAGGCTCAGCATCAGATTCCTAGGCAGGGCTCCAGCGGCCACGGCGAGAGCGAGCGCGTAGCTGGTCACCATTCCGGTGTTTCGCAGCGTGGCCAGGGTGGCCGCGGCCACCCCGAGGCGCGGCGTTGGGGCCGTGCCCATAGCTGCGCTGGTGTTCGGTGAAAAGAACAGCCCGCCGCCCGTGCCCATCAGTACCAGGCCGATGGCCAGGTGACTGTATGGCGAATCCGCGGTGAGAGTGCTGAGCACATAGAGGCCCACGCTCTGGATAAGCAGTCCGGTCGTGGCAGGTATGGCGGCTCCCACCCGGTCGGAGAGACGACCACCGAACGGGCCGATCAGGGAAATGGTCAGGGGCATAGGCAAGAGATGAATGGCCGCGTCGATGGGCGAATAGCCTCTCACCGCTTGCAGGTAGAAGACCACGAGGAATTGTACGGCGAAGATTGCCAGTGACTGGAGGCTGGCTGCCACAACCGAGAAATCGTACAACCGGTTACGAAACAAGCCCAGGTCCAACGCTGGGGACTCACTCCTCCGCTCCCAGAACAAGAAAAAGGCCATAGAGACGACGAAGAGACCGAACAGCGCCAGGATGATCGGCGCTTCGAATCCTAGCTCGATGCCCTGGGTGAATGCCAGCAGCAGGCAGAGGAGGCCGAAGCTGAAGGTGGCCGTGCCCACGACGTCCAGCGTCTCGCGCCCGTGCCGGACCGACAGCTCACGCAGATACCGGTAGGACAGCGTGGTGCCGATGATGCCGATGGGGATGTTGATGAGGAAGATCCAGCGCCAGGTAGTGATGGCGAGGATCAACCCTCCTACCACGGGGCCGATCACTCCGCCGGCGCCGAAGACGAGGGAGTTGATTCCCATCGCCGTTCCCCTCTGGCGGGGCGGGAACACTTCCGTAATGATGGCGAGGCTGTTCACGAGGAGCATAGCGCCCCCGATCCCCTGAACGATACGGGCGGCTACAAGTTGAAGGTCGGTTTGCACGAGGCCACAGAACGCTGAGCCAAGGGTAAAGACAACAAAGCCCAGGTTGTACAGCCGCACCCGGCCGTAGATATCGGCAACCCGGCCCAGAGCCAGGAGCAAGACCGTGCTCATAAAAATGTAGGCCATGATCACCCATACCATAATGATGAGGTTGGAATGTAGCTCAGCCATGATGGCAGGGACGGCGAGGACGACTACCGTTGCGTCGATGGCGAACATCAGGGCACCGAGGGTGGTTATTCCCAGGGCTATCCACTTGTAGTTTGAGGGAACTTTGACTTGCTCCATAAGGGTCTCCTCTGCCGGGGGGCCTCGGCGGGTCACCGGCAATAGCGGACTCGTCCCGAATGTCTGCCGGCAAGCTGTGCCAGGCCTTCGCCACTGGGGCGGCCAAGAAAAGGGGTAAGGCCCTACCGCCTGGCAATAGTGGAAAGTATTCGCATTCTCTATATTCAGCATGCAGCCGGATGGTTACCGTGTCAAGTTCCTGGGGCAGGGTCGCTAACACAACAAGGACCGGGCGTGACCGGAGCACAGAGCGCCAGTTGCCTGAAACGCGTGACCCATTTACTTGACGCCACCGTTACGACATGGTATAAGCCTGCAGTGGGCTGAGTGGCCGCAGCCTCACTTGAAGTTTACCTTTTTGAGGAGGTACCGTGGACAAGCCGTATACTAAGATTCTGCTGCCCGAGAGTGAGCTGCCTACCACCTGGTACAACCTGGTTGCCGATCTGAAAGAGCCCTTGCCGCCGGTCTTGCATCCCGCTACCCTTCAGCCGGTCACCCCCGCTGACCTTAACGTCATCTTCCCGATGAGCTTGATTATGCAGGAGGTCAGCGCCGAGCGGAACATCCCCATCCCGGACGAAGTGCGGGAGATCTACAAACTCTGGCGGCCCACGCCCCTCTACCGGGCACTGCGTCTCGAGAAGGCCCTCCAGACGCCGGCGAAGATCTACTACAAGTATGAAGGCGTGAGCCCGGTGGGCAGCCACAAGCCCAACACCGCCGTGGCCCAGGCATACTACAACAAGCAGGAGGGGATCAAGCGGCTGGCCACTGAGACCGGCGCCGGCCAGTGGGGCAGCGCCCTCGCGATGGCGTGTCGCTTCCTCGGCATGGACTGCACCGTCTATATGGTAAAGGTATCCTACCATCAGAAGCCATATCGCCGGCTGTTGATGGAGACCTACGGTGGAAAAGTCTACGCCAGTCCCAGCCAGGAGACCAACGCCGGCCGCGGCATACTGGCCAAGGACCCCGACTCGCCGGGAAGCCTGGGCATCGCCATTAGCGAGGCGGTGGAGGACGCGGCCACGCACGCCGACACCAACTACAGCCTGGGCAGCGTGCTGAACCACGTCCTGCTGCACCAGACGGTGATCGGGCAGGAGGCCAAGAAGCAACTGGCGATGGTGGACGAGTACCCGGACGTGGTCATCGCCTGCGTCGGCGGAGGGAGCAATTTCGGCGGCATCGCCAATCCCTTCCTGGCTGACAAGCTCAACGGGAGCAAGCCGAACTTGCGGGCGGTGGCCGTCGAGCCAGAGGCGTGCCCGACCCTCACCAGAGGCGTGTACACCTTCGACTACGGCGATACGGCGAAGATGGCGCCGGTGGCCAAGATGTATACCCTTGGCCACGGGTTCATTCCGTCGGGCATCCACGCCGGCGGCCTGCGCTACCACGGCGACTCGCCGCTGGTGTCGGCGCTCTACAACCGGGGGATCATCGAGGCCGTGGCCTACTTCCAGGTCCCGGTCTTCGAGGCGGCGATGCTCTTCACCAGCACCGAGGGCATCATCCCGGCCCCCGAGTCCGCCCACGCCATCAAAGCAGCGGTGGACGAGGCCGTGAAGTGCCGGGAGGCCGGCCAGTCCAGGACCATTCTCTTCAACCTGAGCGGCCACGGCTACTTCGACCTGCAGGCATACGACGACTATCTGTCGGGCAAGCTGCAGGACTTTGCCCACCCGCAGGAAAAGATCGACGAAGCGCTGAAGGAGCTTCCGGCAGTGCCGGCCTAGCCGGTCCGCCGCTGCACTTAGAGCCTCTGGCAAGAGGGGTAGCGCGAGGGCTTGTCCTGGCGAGGATTGGGACTTGAAGGTCGTCAGGGCAAGCCCCCGCCCAGCTTCGGCCGGCTGCTCGCCACGGCCCGCCGGTTTCTTCCGCGCTGGCCTGCAGGGGGGAAAGCCCTTCGCTAACCCTCGCCGTTACCTTCGTCTCTGCCCTTGCCGGTCACGCGGCGGACGTGGAGTATGCGCTGCAGGGCCGTGACGTGGGTGAAGAAGGCCAGCACGATCAGCGCGTACAGGGTCAGGCCAGTGGCCAGGCCCAGGCCAAGGATCACGACGCGTTCCGGCCGCGCCAGCCAGCCCACTTCACAGTCCAGGCCGAGCCCCTCGGCCCTCGCCCGTGCGTAGCTCACCATCAGCGAACCCACCAGCGCCAAGTAGGCGATGATCACCAACGTCGTGTCGTCGTGGAAGCGGTAGATGATGCCGAGGAACAGCGCCGCCTCGGAGTAGCGGTCCATGGTAGAGTCGAGGAAGGCGCCGAAGGTGGTGGCGCGGCCGGTGGCGCGCGCCAGGGCGCCATCCAGCGAGTCGAGCGCTCCCACCACGAGCACCAGGAGGCCGCCGGCTGGCAGGCTTCCCCACGCGATGACGGCGGCGACGCCGAAGTTGAGGGCCAGGGTTATGAGCGTTACGGCGTTCGGGCTGACGCCGGTGCGGGCGAATACGCGGGCCACGGAAAGCATGCGGGCCCGGAACCACGCCTTGACGGCGGTCATAGCTCGACCGGGCCGCCGGCGGCCAGAGGACTGCCGAACGAGTCAGGGGGCTGGTTCCGGCGAAGGCCCGGGAAACCGGCGGCGCCGCTTTGTTCCCGCACCTTACCGTAATAGTCGAGGACCCGTCGCGCCACCTTGGGCCAGGCGTAGTCCTGCGCCTTGGCCACGCCGCGATCGCCCAGCGCCTTGCGCAGCGGCTCGTCCGATAGCAGGCGCCGCAGGGCCGTCGCCAGGGCCAGGTCGTCCTTGGGTGGGACGAGGATGCCTTCCTGGCCGAAGGTCACCAGCCCGCGATAGCCGTCGATATCCGAGGCGACGATCGGCTTGCCGGAGGCCATAGCCTCCAACAGGACGATGCCGAAGCTCTCGCCGCCCGTAGACGGGGCGCAGAAGATGTCGCACGAGGCGTAGCAGCGGGCGAGGTCCTCCAGGGACAGATGTCCCAGGAACAGGACGTCGCTGAGGCGGGCCTCGGCCGTCAGGTTCTGATACCGGCGCTTGGTCTTCTCGTCGTAGGCGCCAGCAACTATGAGCCGGATATTCGACATCTCCGCTTTGAGCCGGGCGAAGGCGCGCACCAGATACCGGAAGCCCTTGCGCTTCTCCAGGCGGCCGACGAACAGGATGTTCAGCTTGTCGTCTCGCAGGCCTTCCAGTGGAGGCAGCGCGCCGCTGAAGGCTTGCAGGTTGATGCCGTTTGGAATGATGACGTAGTTGCCGGGAAAGCGATTAGAGACGGTGCTCAATGCGGCAGCCGAGACGGCGATGCGGCCGTGGAGCCGGTTGGCGAAGCGCCGGAGGATCGGCTTGGCCGAGAAATAGGCGAGCCGGTAGCCGCTCCAGTAACTGTGGAATGTCCCGATGTTGATCGACTGCGAATGGCGCAGCACTGTGGCGGGGAGCCCGGGCAACAGCGGCTCGTGCAGGTGCACCACGTCGAACTTCTCGTGCTCGAGGATCTGCTTTATGCGACCGGACAATCGCAGCGAGAGTGTCACCCTGGCGACCGAGCCGTTGGCCGGGATGGGGAAGACGCTCCCGACCTTGATGATGCGCTCCTTGGCCAGCTCCTCTTTGTCCCCGGAGGAAGGGGCGATGATCTTCACCTCGTGTCCCAGACGCCGAAACTCCTCGTCCAGGTGGAGGATATGCTGGGTGACGCCCCCTGGGTAAGGATAATCGTACGGTGTGACAAGCGCGATCTTCATTTTGGATCGTCCGTTAGACCTACCTGGCGTATGATATCCCGCATCCGCCGGTGCCATTGCCGGGGGTAGCAGGTGAGGGTCTGCCACTGTTGGGTGGCCAGCCCGTTCAGGTGCATCTCAGCCGACCAGAACTCTCCCTCCGCCCGGGTATTCCTCTCCTCCAGGGCTTTGCGGAAATCCGCGGCTGTGTGTCCGGGGAAAAGGGTGAAGGCCGTGCCGATTTGGGCCAACTGGTGGCTGTCCGATCCCCCTACTTCCGGCAGATGCAGGACCGTTTCGTTGAACTCCAGCACAGAGACGTGCGCCACCCGGCCGGCCATCGTCGGGTTGAAGGCCTCCACCGCATCGAAGTATATGCCAGCCTGCCTGCTCCTGGTCACGCGCATTATCTTGCGCCTTCCCACGCTGAAGGCGAGGGGGCTCATCGGGTGCGGCACGATGCAGATGCCGCCCTGAGCGTGGATGGCCTCTATCGTCCTCTCCAGCGACATAAACCACGGCACTCGCTTCTCCATAAAGAGCCCGATCAAATGGCCGTCCAGCGTGCTCACTTCCGTGCCCACGATGACCTCGAACCGGTATCCCCGGCGGGCTGCCATCTCCCGTGCCTCACAGGCGCCGACGACCTCGTCGTGGTCGGTGATGGCGATGAGGGCCAGGTCGGTACAGTTCTGCACGTGCTCGACGATGGCTTCGACGGAGGCGGCGCCATCCCCGGCGGCGCTGTGGATGTGCAGGTCTGCCCTGCTGAAGGTCTGTCCATTTATCTCACGGCCGTCCGATTCGGGGCCGTCCGGCATCGACATTTCTGGTCCGTGTTCGCTCGGCTTTACCTGTTCCACACCATCCTTCAATTTCCCCGGTCTCGCCAGACCGGCTCAAAAACAACCCATTGGTCCGGGTGCTTGCGGATAATGTCCTCTATTCGTGCGGTCACGGCTTCGGTCAGGGCCTGTGCTCCCTGCCGAGCGTCGATAGCCGCTGGCGCGGGCAGGGGAGGCTGTAGCTCGACGTAATAGGAATTGTCCCCCCGCCGCAGGGTATAGCCCACCAGGATAGGCGCACCGGTACGAAGCGAGATGACGGCAGGCGCATCGGGGACGGTGGTTGGCTCGCCAAAGAAGCAGACCGGAGCCCCATTTCCCAAAACATCCCGGTCGGCGGCGATGACTACGATCTCATTGCGGCGCAGGGCTTGGTACATAGCTCGCAGCGCCCCGTTATCCGCCGGCACGACGTTCACCCCCTCCGTGGAACGTTGCTGCACCATAAGCTGAAAAAGCTTCTCTGGCTTGACGCGCTCGATGGGTATGGTTATTCGCACCGAGCGTTCCACGGCCAGGCGAGTCATCAACTCGAACGCTCCCATATGGGGGGCGGCGACGACGGCGCCGTGCCCTTCTGCCAACGCCTGCTCCAGGTTCTCCCATCCCACGACCTTCATCCGGACCTGCTGGCCGGGCTGTTTGATGCTGGGCAGGCGAAACAGGTCGTAGTAGTTGCGGGCGGCCGTACGAAATGCCCGCAGGGCCACCAGCCGGCGGCGCAGCGGCCTAGCCTCGGGCCCCAGCACACGGCGCAGATTGGCATCAGCCTGATGGCGAGCCCTGGCATTCAACAGAAAAATGGCCACGCCGGCGCCGTCGGTCAGGCGAAACCCCAGCCAGCGGGGCAATCTGGCTGCCAGAAAGGTGGCCGCCTTGAACAGGTAGTACACCCACATCAGCCTGCCCCCGACGCCGTAGCTGATTGTTCAGGCCACATTCGTCGGAACATATACCACTGGTCCGGGTACTGCCGGACCCATTCCTCTATACAGTCTACAATTCGCTGGGTGAGCTGTTGCACATCCCGCGCGAAGTCTCCGGTAGGCTCCGGCTCGACGGCGGGAGCGATGGTGCCCAGGATAGTGTTGTCGGGCTGGCGGACAATGGCACCGGTGACGATCTTGGCGCCCGTCCGCAGGGCGAGCTGCGCGGCACCGGCAGGAATGGCCGTCTGCTCGCCGCACAGGCGCACGGGGACGCCATCCCCGGGACTGGGCCGATCGATGAGTAGCGCCAGTATCTCGTTGCGCCGCAGGACGCGAATTATCTTAGCGGCAGAGTTCTCCAGCGGTATGATGCCAACGCCCTTGGTTGTACGGACGCTCTGGATCAGCTCGTTCAGCTTGGGGGGCTCGAAGCTGTCCACGACGACGTTGATGGGATAACCGCGCCCGGCCATTACGCCCGGCGCCATCTCCCAATTCCCAAGATGGAAGCCGACGAAGATTACGCCTTTGCCGGCCCGGAGGGCTTCGTCGAGGTTCTCCCAGCCGACGGACTGCACCGACTGGTCGAGCTGGTCGACGGGAACGCGGGGGAGGCGCAGCCAGTCCACCAGGAACTTGAAGTAATTGCGGTAGGCGCTCCGCACCGTGTGGCGCAGGGTCTCTTCGTCTACCTCCCGGCCGATCACCTGGCGGATGTTCTCCGTCCATACCTTGCGCATCGCTCCCCAGCTGTGGAAAACGAAGAAGCCGCAGACTTGTGCGACGCCATAGCTGATCTTGAGAGGCAGGACCCAGGCCAGCCAGCCGGTAAACCTGATCACCCAGTAGGAAATCAGGCCGCGATTGGCCAGCTCCAGGAAGACCTTCCACCATTCCTTGGGCGCAGGATCGCCGTTGCCGTGGCCGTTCCTGTGATTACGCACCCTGTTGCGGAACCTGAGGCACCGGAGCGTCGGCAATGAAGGCCTCCAATAGATCACGCGCTTCATTATCAGTATACTGCTTGGGCGGTGATTTCATGAAGTAAGCGGCGGCGGCTTCTACTGTTCCACTCATACCACGGTCAAGGGCCAGCTTGCAGCAGCGCAGGGCATCGATGACCACGCCTGCCGAGTTGGGAGAGTCCCATACTTCCAGTTTGCACTCTAGGTTGAGTGGCACGTTGCCGAAGGTAGTGCCTTCCATACGAATATAGCACCATTTGCGGTCCTCCAGCCAGGGAACGTAGTCGCTGGGACCGACGTGTACATTCTTAGCACCCAGGTCGAACTCCAACTGCGATGTGACGGCGTTGGTCTTGGAGATCTTCTTCGACTCGAGCCGCGACCGCTCCAGCATGTTCATGAAATCGGTGTTGCCGCCGAAGTTGAGCTGGTAGGTGCGGTCCAGGCGCACGCCGCGGTCGCGAAAGAGGCGCGTCAGGACCCGGTGGACGATGGTGGCGCCGACCTGCGACTTGATATCGTCGCCGACGATCGGCAGACCGCGGTCCTTGAACCGCTTCTGCCAGTAGGCCTCGCGGGCGATGAACACGGGAATGCAGTTCACCATGCCGCAGCCGGCGTCCAGAATCTGCTCGACGTACCACTTGGTGGCTTCCTCGCTCCCCACCGGCAAGTAGCTCACCACCACATCGGTCTTCGTCTCTTTCAGTATGCTCACGATGTCCGAGGTGGCACCTGGCGCTTTCTTTACGATCTGGCCCACATAGTGGCCCAGGCCGTCGTGGGTCATCCCGCGGTTCACGGTGACCCCCTGGTGGGGCACGTCGGCGAACTTTATCGTGTTGTTTGGCGGTGTGAAGATGGCCTCGGACAGGTCCTTGCCCACCTTGTTGGCGTCGATATCGAAGGCCGCGCTGAATTCAATGTCGCTGACGTGGTACCCGCCCAGATTGACGTGCATCAGGCCGGGGACGAATTCGTCTGGCTTGGCGTTGTTGTAGAAATAGACCCCCTGGACTAGCGAAGAGGCGCAATTTCCCACACCGATGATGGCGACTCTGATCTTGCCCAAGTCTGCTGGACTCCTTCCTCCTCGGAGGTCCTTCCCTCGAGGAATTGCATCTATGCCGTAGTGATGAGTTATAGTAGCCAATGACTGAGCTTGCTGTCAAGCAAAACCGCGGGAGATAAAGGGATAACGACTTAAGCCGTTACTACCAATCGCTGTAACCAGGTGCGTCACGTAGTAACGACTTAAGTCGCCACTACTGGATTGTTCCGGCCGGCGCGTTGTCGCCTGCCTTTCGCGGGATGTATAATCATACTATGCAAGTAGGAAGGTTCGGCGAGTTTCGCCTCATAGACCAGTTAGCGCGCAGCCTTTCTCGCGCCGGGCAACCCAGGTCGGGTGCATCCTTAACCAGCCCCGCTCCCGGTGCGGAGAATGACCTTATCATCGGCATCGGCGACGATACCGCTGTCTGGCGGGGAAGCCCGCTCCTCACCATCGCTACGACCGATGCGATGGTGGAGAACGTGCACTATCGGCCCGAGACGGCCACCTGGTATGAGCTTGGCTGGAAGGCGATGGCCTCTAACCTCAGCGATGTGGCGTCGATGGGCGGCACGCCCCGCTACGCGCTGGTGGCGCTGGCCCTGCGCCCGGAGGTAGAGGTAGCACAGGTCACCGAGATGTACGCCGGGATGGAGGAAATCGCCGGTCGCTTCGGCACGCAGGTTGTGGGTGGGGATATAGTATCCTCACCTACCGCCTGTATGGTGAGTGTCACTGTGCTGGGACAGAGCGTGTCTTTCGATGACAGCATCCTCCTGCGGCGGAGCGGGGCGCGCGTCGGCGACCAGATTGCCGTTACTGGAACCCTCGGCGGGTCGGGCGCCGGGCTGGCGATGCTGCTGGAGGGGAAGCAGTTCGATGCGGCCACCACAGAGGCGCTGCGCCGGGCCCACGCCCAGCCGGTGCCGCGCGTGCCCGAGGGCCGGGCGCTCGTCGAGCGCGGCGTGCGGGCGGCGATGGACGTCAGCGACGGGCTGGTGGGCGACCTGGCGAAGGTGTGTGTGGCCAGTGGTGTCGGCGCCCGCCTGCACCTGGTCGCCGTGCCGGTCGACCCGATGGTGCGATCGGCCTTCCCCGATCGCTGGCTGGATATGGCCCTCTACGGGGGAGAGGACTACGAGCTGCTGTTCACGGCGCCGCCGGAGATCATGGGCCGCGCCCTACAAGCACTCGAGGTGGCCGGCCTCACGCCGGCCACCGTTATCGGAGAGATCGTGGAAGAGCCGGTGGGCAAAGTGCTGCTGGTGGATGAGCAGGGCCGGGCTGGAGTGGCAGAAAAGGGTGGATGGGACCACTTCGCCGGCTAGCGCGCCGTGCTCGCCGGCCGGCGAGGGCCGTGGCCCGGCGAAGTCGCAGCGGAGGCTGCTCAGCCACAGCCCGCGAGAGACCGCGTCGGTCGGGGCGGCACTGGGCCGCTGCCTGCAGCCGGGCGACATTCTCCTGCTGACCGGGCCGCTGGGGGCGGGGAAGACCTGCCTGACCCAGGGTATCGCCGCCGGCCTGGGCGTCGAGGACTATGTGAAAAGCCCCAGCTTCACGCTGATAAACGAGTACCACACCGCCGCCGGCTCCCCGCTCTATCACATCGACCTTTACCGCATCGGCTCCCCCAATGAAGTGCATTCTTTCGGGCTGGAGGAGTACCTGGCAGGCGACGGAGTGGTCGTCGTCGAGTGGCCGGAGCGGGCAATGCCGTCGCTTCCGGTTGAGCACCTGCTCATCGAGCTGGCCCTGGAGGGCGACGACTTCCGTATGCTCACCTTTTCCCCCCGCGGTGCACGCTATCGGGCGCTGGTGGAGGAATGCCTGTGCTCCTGGCCATAGACACCAGCACGGCCCTGAGCAGCATCGCCCTCTATGAGGAGCAGGTGTGGGCCGAGCGCACGTGGACGACCCGCCGCAACCACTCGGCCGAGCTGCTGCCCGAGGTGGAGGCGATGATGCAGCGGGCGGGTCTCTCGCCGCGGGACCTGACGGGCATCGCCGTGGCCACCGGACCGGGGAGCTTCAACGGCGTGCGCGTGGGGGTGACCACGGCCAAGACGCTGGCGATGGCCCTGAGCATCCCCATCGCCGGCATAAGCACGCTGAAGGTCGTGGCATATCCTCATTTTGACGGCGAACAGGCCATTCGCCCGCTGCTGGACGCGGGCCGCGGGCGCTTCTGCACAGCCGTCTACGAGAAGCGCGGGGATGATTGGATAGAGACCGAGGAGCCGAGGGTGGTGGCGCCGGCGGACTTGCAAGCAGCGGTAGAGCGTCCTACACTATTCTGTGGTGACATAAGTACGAAGCTCGCGGCGGAGATGAGGGCATACTGGGGCGTTATGGCAGGGGTGGCCAGCCCGGCCCGCGGCGCAAGGAGGGCCGGCTACCTGGCCGAGATGGGGTGGGCCCGGCTCCGCGAGAATCGCGGCGACGATCCGGCGGCGCTACAGGCGATCTACTTGCCCAGGCCGCCCCTGCCCAGGGTGCGGCAAGATTCAGAAGTCGTGTGGCCGTGCGCTTCCGAGGGGGTATAGGGGTGCGTTTTGCGGTAGAACCCATGCGGCTTGAGGATATCGACGAGGTGGTTGAGGTGGAAAAGGCCTGCTTCAGCCTGCCGTGGCCGCTTCACGCCTACCGGCGCGAGCTACAGGACAGCCATACCAGCCGCTACATCGTGGCGCGAATGTACCCTGAGCCCGCCGAGACTCCGCCGCCGCGGCTCAGCTCGCTGTCGGGCCAGCCGGGCTTTCGCCAGACCCTGAGCGCGCTCCTGCGCCCCATCCGGCGTGATGGACGTGACGTGCCCGCTGAGCCGGCCCCCCCGCCTCCGTCCCCGCCGGCCCAGATCGCAGGATACGGCGGGCTGTGGTTTATGCTGGACGAGGCCCACGTCACAACCATAGGCGTGCGGCCCGACCTTCGACAGCACGGGATCGGCGAGCTCCTGTTTGCCAGCCTCACCCATATGGCCCGCGATCTGGGGGCGGACCGGGTGACGCTGGAAGTCCGGCTGTCCAACCTCGTGGCCCAGAACCTGTACCGCAAGTACGGCTTCACCGAGGAGGGCATCCGGCGGCGCTACTACAGCGACAACAACGAGGACGCCCTCATCATGTGGAGCCCGCCCCTGAACACGCCGGAATACCAGCGGCTGATGGACGACTTCGAGGCGGCGCTGGCCAAGCGGTTGAACGGATCGATGCTGAAGAGCGCATGGGACCAGGGTGCCTGGGCGCTGAGAAGGTCCTGGTGAGGGACATGGCTGAGCTACTGGTCCTGGTGGATGGCAATGCGCTGCTGCACCGCGCCTTCCATGCCATCCCGCCGCTCACAACCAGCAAGGGCGAGCTGGTGAATGCGGTGTACGGCTTCGCTTCTACTCTCATCAAGGTCCTCAACGAGCAACAGCCGGCCTACGCCGCCGTAGCCTTCGACAAGGCTGCTCCCACCTTTCGACACCAGCAATTCGATAGGTATAAGGCCAATCGGGCCGAGGCGCCGGAAGGGCTCTACGACCAAATGGCCCGGGTACACCAGTTGCTGCAGGCTCTGCGCATCCCTATCTTCGAGCTCGAGGGCTTCGAGGCCGACGATCTGCTGGGCACGCTGGCCGGGCAGGCCACCGGTATGGGCGCCGATACCCTCATCGTCACCGGCGACAGCGATGCCCTCCAACTGGTGGGGCCGAGGGTGCGCGTGCTCACGCCCCGGCGCACCTTCGCCGATATCGCCGTCTTCGATGCGGAGGCGGTGCGCGAGCGGTACGGCCTCTCGCCGGAGCAGCTAATCGACCTCAAGGGACTCAAGGGCGATGTCTCGGACAACATCCCCGGCGTGCCGGGCGTCGGCGAGAAGACGGCGACCGATCTCCTCACGCGATTCGGCAGCCTGGACGGCGTGTATGCGCACCTGGACGAGCTGCGCCCGAAGCTGCGGGAACTGCTGGAGAAATACCGTGACCAAGCCTACCAGAGCCAGCATCTGGCCACCATCGTGCGGAATGTTCCGGTGCAGCTCGACCTCGAGGCCTGCCGGGTCGGCAACTACGATCGCTCGCAGGTGATCGACCTGCTGCGCGAGCTGGACTTCCGCAGCCTGGTGGGCCGCATCCCGGCCCCAAAGGCAGATATTCCCGCCGTGCGACCCGCCCCTTCGGCCGTCAATCCGGTGCAGGTGGAGATGTTCGGCCCGGCGGAGGTGCCTCTGGCCGCCAGCGGCCCGGCTCTGCGGGCCGTCCATCTCGGCGAGACCACCGACTACCGTCTGGTAGACAGCGAAGACCAACTGGAGGCCTTGATCACCCGCCTGGCGTCGGCACAGATCCTGGCGGTGGACACCGAGACCACCCACCAGGAGCCGATGCGGGCCGATCTGGTCGGCATATCGCTGAGCCTGGAGCCCAGGGTGGCCTACTACCTGCCGCTGGGCCACCGGGGATCTGCCCATAATCTGCCGGTGCAGGCGGCCCTTGAGAGCATCCGGCCCTTCCTGGAGGACCCGAAGCTGCCGAAGTATGGCCACAACCTCAAGTACGACCACGTCGTGCTGGCCAACGCGGGCGTCGAGCTCCAGGGCATCGCGTTCGACACGATGCTCGCCTCTTACCTGCTGGAGCCGGCCACCCGCGCCCATAACCTGAAGGACGTGGCCTGGTCCCGGCTGGCCGTGGAGATGACCCCCATCAGCGACCTGATAGACAAGACCAGGTCGATGGCCGACGTGGCCCCGGAGGCGGCCTGCGCCTACTCCTGCGCCGACGCCGACATCTCGCTGCGCCTGGCCGGCGTCTTGCAGCCGGAGCTGGAGAAGATGGAGCTGATGGGGCTCTTCCGGGAGGTAGAGATGCCGTTGGTGCCGGTGCTGGCCCGGATGGAGCGGAACGGCATAATGATTGACGTGCCGTTCCTGCACCACCTTTCCGACGACCTCCACCATAAGATCGCCGAGCTGGAGGGCGAGATCTACCGCGTGGCGGGGCGCCCCTTCAACATCAACAGCACCAGGCAACTGGCGACCATCCTCTTCGAAGAATTGCGGCTGCCGGCGCTCCGGCGCACTAAGACCGGATACAGCACAGCCGCCTCCGTCCTGGACGACCTGCGGGGCGTCCATCCCCTGGTCGACCTGATCCTGGACTACCGGCAACTGGTGAAGCTGAAGTCGACCTACGTCGATGCCCTGCCCCTGCTGGTGAACCAGCGCACCGGGCGCGTGCATACCTCTTTCAACCAGGCGGTCACCGCCACCGGCCGGCTCAGCTCGAGCGACCCCAACCTTCAGAACATTCCGATTCGGACGGAGCTGGGGCGCCAGGTGCGGCGCGCCTTCATCGTCGACGGGCCGGAGAACGTGCTGCTGGCGGCCGATTACTCGCAGATCGAGATGCGCATCCTGGCTCACATCTGCAATGACCCGCGGCTGGTAGCTGCCTTCCTGGCCAACGAGGATATCCACGCTGCTACCGCCGCGGAGGTCTTCGGTGTGCCCCTCTCCCAGGTTAACGCCGACCAGCGGCGCAAGGCCAAGGAGGTCAACTTCGGCCTCATCTATGGAATGAGCGACTTCGGGCTCGCCAGCCGGGTCGGCGTGTCGCAGAGCGAGGCGGCCCAGTACATCAGCCGTTACTTCGCCCGCTATCACGGCGTAGAGGGCTACCGGACCGGCGTGCTGCGCTTCGCCCGAGACAAGGGCTACGTGTCCACCGTGCTCGGCCGGCGCCTGTACCTCCCGGAGATCGTCGCGAAGCACAGGGCGCTGCGGGCCGCGGCCGAGCGGGTCGCCGTGAACATGCCGATCCAGGGCACAGCCGCCGATATCATCAAGCTGGCGATGGCGAAAGTGGACCGAGCGCTGCGGGAGCGTGGCCTGCACAGCCGGATGGTCCTGCAGGTGCACGACGAGCTGGTGTTCGACGCCCGCCGCGATGAGCTGCCCACGCTGGTCCCGTTGGTGCGAGAGGCGATGGAAGGCGCGCTGGCGCTGAAGGTGCGCGTCGTGGCCGACCTGAAAGTGGGGCCGAACTGGGCCGATATGCAGCCGCTGGACACCAGCGCAATGATGGCCCGCTAGGGCGAACGCCGTCACCACCCCGCGGGGGAAAGAGGAGTGCCTCGGCAGCCCCTTTTCCCAGGAGACGCCTGTGCCTGAGTTACCCGAAGTTGAGACGATCGTCAACGACCTGGCTCCTTATGTCGTCGGCCGAAGCATTGTCAAAGTAACGGCATACGACACGCAGGTGCTGCCCCAGGGTCTGGCCGACTTCGAGCGTCGCTTGACCGGCCGGCGCATCGAGGGCCTGTGTCGCCGGGCGAAGTACACCGTGGCAGATCTGTCCGGCGGTGAACGGCTGGTGGTGCACCTGAGGATGACCGGCCGCCTGGTCCTGCGCTCCCCCGGCGCGCCGGAAGGCCGCTTCACCCGCCTGGCGTTGACGCTGGACGATGGGCAGGAGTTGCGCTACGCCGACCCGCGGCAGTTGGGACGCCTCTGGGTGATGAAGGCGGCCGAGTGGGCGGCGCGCGAATCCCGGCTGGGGCCTGAGCCGCTGTCGGAGGCCTTCACGCCGGACGTCCTGGCGGCAATGCTGGGCCATCGCAGAGGGGCCATCAAGCCGCTGCTTCTGGACCAGAGCTTCTTGGCGGGCATAGGGAACATCTACGCCGACGAGGTGCTGTTCGAGGCCCGGCTGCATCCGCTGCGCGCCGCGGACAGCCTGTCCCCCGCGGAGGTAGTCCGACTCCATGCCGCCATCCGGCTGGTGCTTCAGCGGGCCATCGCGAACCGCGGCACCACGTTCTCCGACTACCGGGACGGGCTCGGCCGGCCGGGGCGCAACCAGTTGGCCCTGGCCGTGTACCAGCGGCAGGGCAAGCCCTGTCCTGGGTGCGATGGCGTGGTGAAGCGGGTGCGCATCGGCGGCCGGGGCACCTACTTCTGCCCCACCTGCCAGGTGTAGACCGGCGTGCTATACTGTGGCTGTACTGCCGTACTCGAGCAGGACAAGCACCCAACCGCTCCGGCGTGGCAGCCGCATACCGGCATCCTCGCGGCAGGGCATGGCCCCAGGGACAAAAGCCTGCGCCGATTGCCACATTGAAGGGCGAGAATTCTCGGTGAGGATAGCGTACCCCCGGCCTCTGACGCACGCTGCGACGACGATGAGTGCTGCCCTTCCTCCAGCGCCGTGCCCCTTGCGCCTGCGGTCAATCGGCCTATATAATGTGGCGCAGCCGTTCAGCGACCATTTTAGCTATGCCTGGCCGCGAACCGATGATGCTTGAAGAGGATTATGGTGGGACAAATGGAAGCAGGTAAGGCCGGCGTCGCGCAGGCCAATGAAGGCGAGGTCGAGCTCCGGCGCGATGTGACCATCTGGGGCTCGTATATGTGGGGCTACGCCGACGTCGGTGCGGATATCTACGCGGCCTTGGGGCTGGTGATGGCGGCCGCCCAGGGCGCGACGAACCTGGCCTTCGCTCTGGCCGGCCTGGTGTACATAATGATCGGCCTGGCTTACACCGAGCTGGCGGCGGCCTATCCCGTGGCCGGCGGCGGGCAGTACTTCACCTTGCGGGGCCTCGGCGATTTCTGGGGCGCGATGGCAGGGTCGGCCCTGCTGCTGGACTACACCATCGACATCGCCCTGTTCTCGGTGGCTTCGACCGGCTACCTGAACGCGCTCGTCCAGTTCATCACCGGCACCGACATGACCGGCGTTTCCGTCGCCGTCGGACCACTGAACTTGAAAGTCATCTGGCTGTTCGAGTCGCTGTTCCTGATCGCCGCCCTCATCTGGCTCAACATACGGGGCATCCGGGAATCGTCCCTGTTCAACGAGTTTATCGGCGCTATCGACATCGTGACCGAGTCGTCCATCATTATGTTTGGCCTGTTCTTCGCCTGGAGGCCCGAGCTGCTGGTCCACCAGTGGAGCTTCGAGTTCCCGACCCTGGACCGCTTCATGTATGGCAGCTCGCTGGCCATCATCTCGTTCGTGGGGCTGGAGTCCATCTCGCAGGCAGCCCAGGAGACACGGCGTCCGGCCACCATCGTGCCGCGGACGTCGGTGACCCTGGTGTTGACGGTGTTCATCTTCGCCGTGTTCTTCTCCACGGTCAGCCTGGGCATCCTGCCGTGGCAGCAGTTCGTCGGCCACGAGCAGGACGCCATCGCCATGCTGGCCAGCAACATCCCATTCCTGGGGGTCATCGCCGGCCCCTTCGCCGCGATGCTGGGGGCCTCCATCCTGGCGATCTCGGCTAACTCCGGCGTGATGAGCGCCTCGCGGCTCACCTACTCGATGAGCCGCTATGACCTGCTGTCGAAGTGGTTCAACAAGGTCCATCCGAAGTATCGAACACCGTCGCGGACCATCATAGTCTTCTCACTGATCGGAGTGTTGGAGACCTTGCTTTCGTTCCTGACCCCTAGCGCGATGGATACGCTGGGCAATATGTACGCCTTCGGCGCGACGCTGGGTTACACGCTGGTCTTCATCTCGCTCATCAAGCTACGCTTCTCCGACCCTTATTCGCCGCGCCCGTTTAAGATGCCGATCAACATCAAGTGGAACCAGGGGGGCCGCAGCGTGGACGTGCCGATACTGGGATTCATCGGTATGCTCGGCGTCGCCACGATCCTGTTCGAGGTCATCCTCACCCATCCTCTGGGGCGCATTGCCGGCCCGGCGTGGGTATTCGCCTCACTGCTGTACTATATCTGGTACCGGCGGAGACGCGGCTTGCCAATCGGGGATGTCAAGCGCGACTGGGAGAAGGAGCAGGTGCAGGTGCTGACCGGCGCCGAGGAATTTGAGTTACTGGAGACCTACAAGGAGGCTTTGGCCAATCGTGATAAGAAGGTTACCTCCCCCCCAGCGCATTAGCTGGATGGACATATACCGCCTGATAACGGCCCTCGTCAGCGTGATCGCCGGAGCCGTCATCATCTCGCGGCTGCTATCGTCCGAGTTCAATCCCATCGCACTCATTCTCGGCGTCGCTTTCCTGGCATTCGGCCTGTACCGCTTGAATATGGCGGCTCGCCGCTACGCCGAGCTCCGCCTTGGTCGGGCGCAGGGTCCCGCCGAGGAGAAGCCCGAGGACCAGCCGGGGCGAGGCGCTTGACTCCCGGCAGCTCTCCTGGCGACCGCGACGCGCCGCCTCGTTGCCACTGGCTGGAGGACCCGTCATCGACAGCCTATGTGGCCGCGCCGCCTCATGCTCTCCGTCGCCGCCATCCTTTGTGGGCCACCGGACCAAACCTGCTGTAACAATCTCGGCGCTCAAGCGTTAATCTAGTATACAGGTGGACGAGGTGCTACAGAGAGAGCTACCGGCCACGAGCGACCAAGCAGAACGAGCATTGATCAATGCAGCTATCGACGGCGACGCCGATGCGTTTGCGGCCCTGTACGACCAGCATTTAGAGCGCGTTTACCGTTACGTGTATCACTGGGTCGGCAACCAGGGCGACGCCGAAGACTTGACGCAGCAGGTGTTCCTGCGCGCCTGGGAGTCGGTCGGACGCTATCGGTATACGGGCGCCTCATTCATCGCCTGGCTGCTCACCATCGCCCATAACCTGGTGATGAGCTTCTTCAGGAAGGCGAAAGAAATCTGCCTGCCGGACCAGCCGCCAGTGGATGGGCAGTATTGGGCAGACCCGGAAGACGAGACATTAGCGAAGTACGACCGGCAGGCGGTCCGCCGGGCCATCCTGCGGCTGAAGCCCGAGCAGCAGCAAGTGATCGTCATGCGCTTTGTCGAAGACCTCTGTTATACGGATATTGCGGCGATCATCGGCAAGAGCCAGGGTACCGTGCGCGTCATTCAGTATCGAGCGCTCGCCGAATTGCGGCGTCTACTCGCTTTTGAGGTGAAAGGCTGATGGAAAAAGTCACGCCTGAGCTATTGGATAACTGCCTGGCAGAGCTTGCGGCCGGCCGGACGACTCTGCGGGAGTGCCTGGCCGCCAATCCGGGCGCCGCCGAGGAATTGCATGACCTGCTGGCGGTGGCACGGGCCATCGAGCCGCCCGCGGCAGTGGCCCCCGATCCCACGTTCCGCATCCGGGGTCGGGCCGCCTTGCTGGAGACCATCGCTGCCGGCGACAGCCGGCTCGGAGCATCGGGGCGGCAGTCTTTCTGGGGAAGCCTCTTCGGCGGCTGGAAGCAGTCGCCGCGGCTGGCCGCGGGCGGAATGGGCCTGCGGCCGGCACTGATCGCGGCGCTGGTAGTCCTGTTGCTTGCGGCCAGCGGGAGCGGGGTGATCTACGCATCGCAGGACGCGCTGCCGGACGATCCGCTGTATCAGATCAAGACAAGCGTGGAGGGGCTGCAGCTCAGCCTGGCCCCTGATGACGAGGCGAAGGCGCAGGCGCACCTGGAGCTTGCGGCTCGACGGGTGGATGAGATTCAAAGGGCGACCCAGATCGGGCGTCCGGCCGCCGTCAGCGCCGCGGCCGAGGCCTTCGTCCAGGAGTTGGACCAGATCGACGACCACGTCGCTCAGGCGGCTATGGCGGGTAAGGATGTGAGTGGAATAGTGGTCCAGCTTGCAGACAACCTGGCCCTCCAGCAGACCGAGCTGGCGTCGGCCCAGGAGCAGGCGCCCGAGCCGGCTGTGGCGGCGCTGAAGAAGGCCAATCGCGCCGCGGAACGGGGCCTGATACTCATCAGTGCCTCTGCGTACAGCGACCCCAAGCATCTCAAGCGGGCCGGCGACGCCGATGACCGGACGCCGACCGCCACCGCGACCGCGGGCACGCCCACGGCCACGGTGACGGCGGGTACGCCCACATCGACGGCAACGGCCGTCGCGTCCGGCACCCCAACGGTGACGACGACGGTGACGATACTGGTATCCGGGACTCTGCCGCTCAGCCTGACCCAGACCATCTCCGATGTGGAGGCGCTGGCCAATGATCCCGAGGTGCGTGGGAACAGCGAGAACGGGCTGCTCGCCAAGCTGGAGGCGATCCAGAAGGCCATCCAGCGCGGGCGGGCCGATACGGCGGCGAACATCCTCAATGCCTTCCTGAACGAGCTGAACGCCTTCCAGCGCTCCGGCCACATCAGCGCCGATAGCTACGCCAGGCTCTACGCCGACTATAGCGCACTGGTGACGGCGCTCGGGCAGAGCCCGCAGCCCCAGGTGACGCTGAAGGCCAGGGGCCGGGACGACGAAGAGGAGACACAAGGGCATGATCTGCCTCCGAACGGGAGCGAGCGATTGGGCCGGCCGGACGATGAGGGCGGACCCAAGAAGGAGAAGGACGCGCCGGGCCATCGTGACCGGGGGGACGATGCGCCAGCCGGTGGCGGCACGGGGACGGTGGGCCCTGGGGTGAATGTGCCAACACCGCCGGCCGAAGAGCCGAAGGACACCGAGGGCAGAGGAACGCCCGGCCGGGGTCAGGATGACGATACGCCGAAGGTGAAAGACAGAGGCGACCAGCGGGGCAACGGTGAGGCCGGCCCGCGGGGCGACACCGGGCAGGGCCCGCCGGGACGGTCGGAGGAATCGAAGGAAGGCCAGGGTAGGGGAAGGCACTAGGGCGGGAGCCGCCACCCGTCCAGCCGGCCTCACCCCTGTCCCCTCTCCCATCGGGAGAGGGGAACGTTTTTGCCAAGCCGCGTTCCCCCTCCGTACACGGAGGGGGAACACTGTTGCCATTCTACCCTTCCCCAACATATTGACTTTCCGCTTTTCCTTCTGTATGCTCCGGGCCGTTCCCTTACTCGATTTTTCGCTGCTGCGCCAGAACTTCGTCCGGTCCGGCGAGTGAGCGCGCCCTTGCCCGCTATGCCCGCCCAATGTAAAATGTATTGGCGGGAAACAATATGCATGAGCTGTCGGTAACGCAAAGCATGCTTGAGCTGGCCCTGGCGAAGGCGCGGGAGGCCGGCGCCGAACGCATCACCAGCCTCAGCCTGGTGGTCGGCGACCTGACCGGCGTCGCCGAGGAGTGCGTCCGTTTCTACTTCGACTTCGTCGCCAGGGACACCATCGCCGAGGGGGCCACCATCGCATTCCGCGGGGTCCCGGCGCAGGCGCGCTGCCGGGACTGCAGCACAACCTACGCGCCCGACGACACTATTTGGGCCTGCCCGGCATGCGGGAGCGTCAGCGCCGAGATAGTGGCCGGACGCGAGCTACTCTTGGAGAGCATTGAAGTTGACGGAGATACGGATACTCCAGAACATACTGGGGGCTAACGAGCGCATCGCCGCCGAGAACCGGCAGCGGCTGCGGAGCGCAGGCGTCTTCGCCCTGAACCTGATGGCCTCGCCGGGGGCCGGCAAGACCAGTCTCATCCTGCGCACCATCGAGCGGCTGCGCCAGGGGCCGCGCCTCGCCGTGGTCGAGGGAGACATCGCTTCTACCATCGACGCTGACCGCATCGCCGGGCAGGGCGTGACGGCCCTGCAGATAAACACCGGCGGGGCCTGCCACCTGGACGCCAATATGGTGGGCCGGGCACTGGAGGCGCTGCCGCTGGGCGAGATCGATCTCCTTATCGTGGAGAACGTCGGCAACCTCGTCTGCCCGGCCGAGTTCGACCTGGGCGAGGAGTGTCGGGTGATGCTGGCGAGTGTTGCCGAGGGGCACGACAAGCCGCAGAAGTACCCGCTGATGTTCAGCGAGGTCGAGGCGGTGGTGCTGAACAAGATCGACCTCCTGCCTTACTCCGACTTCGACCTGGAGGCCTTCCGCCGGGCCGTGCACGGCCTGAACCCGAAGGCGGCCATCATCGAGGTGTCGTGCCGGACAGGCGAAGGGATCGAGGCGTGGACGGACTGGCTGCTGGCGCGGCTGGCGGCGGGCCAAAGCCGGACCGACGAGAGCGAAGCCTAGAGGGACAGGGACGTCCTTGCGTGAGGCATCTCTGATGAGCATATGAAGTTGGAGACAGTGAAGCGGCGGCGCATCAGCGTGCGCGGCGTCGTGCAGGGAGTCGGGTTCCGCCCCTTCGTGTACACGAAGGCGAAGAAGCACCACCTGGCCGGCTGGGTGTGCAACACGTCCGGCGACGTGCAGATCGAGGTGGAGGGCGAGGCCGAGGCGCTGGCGGCCTTCGAGCGCGAGCTGGTGAGGGACGTGCCGCCCCTGGCCCGCATCGAGCACATCGCCGCGGAGAGCGCACCGCCGGCCGGCTACACGGGCTTTGAGATACGAGAGAGCCGCGCCCAGGAGGGACAGTACCAGCTCGTCTCGCCGGACATCGCCACCTGCGAGCCCTGTCGCCGGGAGATACTCGACCCGCTCGACCGCCGCTACCGCTATCCTTTCACCAACTGCACCAACTGCGGGCCTCGCTTCACCATCATCGCCGACATCCCGTATGACCGGCCCAACACCACCATGCGGGTGTTTCGAATGTGCCCGCGGTGCCAGGCCGAGTACGACGACCCGCTGGACCGGCGTTTCCACGCGCAGCCCAACGCCTGCCCCGTCTGCGGCCCGCAGCTTTCGCTGGTCGACGCTGACGGTATCCCTCTCCCTCTGGGAGAGAGTGAGGGAGCGGTAAAATCGACAGCTTCATCCCCTCTCTCCCTGGGAGAGGGAGAGGGTGAGGGTGAGGGAGCAATTCTACCCTCACCCCCGTCCCTTCTCCCTGGGAGGGAGAAGGGAGATCAGGCTTCGGGTCCGACGCCTCTTCTGGAGGAAGGCAAGGAAGAAGATCTGCGATGTGACGTCCCCTCTCCCTTGCAGGGAGAGGGCCAGGGTGAGGGTCAGACTCGCCCTCACCCCAGCCCTCTCCCAGGGGGAGAGGGAGCAAGCTCCTCCCCTCCGTTCACGGAGACCGTAGAGACGGTAGCCGCAGGCTTTAGCCTGCGACAGGGCTCCCCTCACCCCGACCCTCTCCCAGGGGGAGAGGGAGTCGAGGGAAAGGGAGTCGGTGCCCGAGACGGTGAGGTAGCCCCCGACACCGTCGCCTCGACCGCCCGCCTCCTGCGCGAGGGGCGAATCCTGGCGCTGAAGGGACTGGGCGGCTTCCACCTGGCCTGCGATGCCACCGACGAGGCGGCCGTGCGGCGGCTGCGCGAGCGCAAGCGGCGTCCGCACAAGCCGCTGGCCCTGATGATGGCCGATATGGACGAGGTGCGCCGCCATTGCCTGGCGTCGGCAGAGGAAGAGGATCTGCTACGCTCGCCCCAGGTGCCCATTGTGCTCCTCCCGTGGCGGGCCGATTCTTGTGTTGCGCAGGCGGTGGCGCCGGGCAACAGGTACCTTGGAGTGATGCTGCCCTATACGCCGCTGCACCATCTGCTGCTGCGTGATGTCGGACGCCCGCTGGTGATGACCAGCGGCAATCTGAGCGAGGAGCCCATCGCCAAGGACAACGACGAGGCCCGGCGGCGGCTTAGCGGCATCGCCGACGCTTTTCTGCTGCACAATCGCGACATCTACGCCCGCTATGACGACAGCGTGTTCCTGGTGGAGTGCGGCGCGCCGCGCCCCATCCGGCGCGCCCGCGGCTACGCCCCGTTCCCGGTGCGCTTGCCCTTCCGCGCCCGACAGGCGCTGGCCTGCGGCGCTGAGCTAAAGAACACCTTCTGCCTGACCAAAGACGAATACGCCTTCGTATCCCAGCACATCGGCGATCTGGAGAACCTGGAGACGCTGGAGCATTTTCAAGACACACTGGCGCTGTACGAGCGGCTTTTCCGCATCCAGCCCGAACTGGTGGCCTATGACCTGCATCCGGACTACCTGGCCACCCAGTTCGCACTGGAGCAGCCGCTGCCCGGGGTGGGGGTGCAGCACCACCACGCCCATATCGTAGCGTGTATGGCTGAGAACGGCGCGAGGGGGCCTGTCATCGGCGTGGCGCTGGACGGCACGGGCTACGGCACGGATGGCACCATATGGGGCGGCGAGTTTCTCCTGGCCGAGTACAGCCGGTTCCAGCGGCTGGGCCATCTGCAGGCCCTGCCGATGCCGGGCGGCGCGGCGGCCATCGAGCGCCCGTACCGGATGGCATATGCTTACCTCAAGGCTCTGCTTGGCGAGGTGCCGCCGGACTTGGGCTTCTTGGCCCAGGTGCCCGCGGCAGAGCAAGCGCTGATGGCGCAGCAGATGGAGCAGGGGCTGAACGCGCCCCTCACCTCGAGCTGTGGCCGCCTGTTCGACGGGGTGTCCGCCCTGCTCGGCGTGCGCGGCGTGGCCAACTACGAGGCCCAGGCCGCCATCGAGCTGGAGATGGCCGCGGCCGATGTCGAGGGTACCTACCCTTATTGTATAATTGAACATAACGGCGTGCTGGTGGTGGAGCTGGCGCCACTGTTCGGCGAGCTGGTGGCCGAGCTGCGGCGGGGCCGACCCGTGCCGGAGATGGCGGGCCGCTTCCACAACACAGTGGCCGCGCTTACCCTGGATGTGTGCCGGCGGCTGAGGGAGATTACCGGCACCGGGACGGTGGCCCTGAGCGGGGGGGTATTCCAGAACCGGCGGCTGTTCCGTCAGGTGAACGACCTCCTGGCGGCGGACGGCTTCGAGGTGCTAAATCACCGTCAGGTGCCCTGCAACGACGGCGGCATCTCTCTGGGCCAGGCGGTTGTCGCCAGCAGTACGTTATGGTGAGGTTTCACGCTCCGGGTGGGGCACCAAGGGCGAAAAGTGGTTGGACGACTTCCCTCTCCCTTCCAGGGAGAGGGGACGCTGCAACACCCTTCTCCCTCTGGGAGAAGGGTAGGGGATGAGGGTGAGACCGGCCCTCACCCTAACCCTCTCCCTCTGGGAGAGGGAATTCTGGCTCCCTTCTCCCTGTGGGAGAAGACTTGGGGATGAGGGCCAAGATCGCCCTTGGGAAGGAGTATCACACATATGTGTTTGGCTATACCGGCTAAAATCACCGCTATAGAGGGGACGGAGGCCACGGTCGATATTGGCGGCGTCACTCGCAGCACCAGCCTGGTCCTCACCCCCGAGGCGAAGGTGGGCGACTACGTGCTGATGCATACAGGCTACGCCATCAGCGTCGTGGACGAGGACGAGGCGAAGGAGACGATGCGCATCATCGAAGAGATGATGGCCCTGGACGAAGCCCGATGAGGTTCATCGACGAGTACCGCGATAGCGAGCTGGCGCGCGGCCTAGTGGAGCACATCCACCGGCGGTCCAAGCGCTCCCTTCGGCTGATGGAGTTCTGCGGCGGGCATACCGTGACCATCTTCCGCTACGGCCTGCGCCAGCTCCTGCCGCCCACCCTGCAGATGCTCTCCGGCCCCGGCTGCCCCGTCTGCGTCACCGCCAACGCCGATCTGGACAAGATCATCGCCCTGGCCCGGACGCCGGGGGTAATCCTGGCCACCTTCGGCGATCTGCTGAAGGTGCCGGGCAGCACCTCCAGCTTGCAGCAGGCCCGGGCCGAGGGCGGCGATGTGCGCATCGTCTACTCGACGCTGGATGCGTTGCTGCTGGCGCGAGAGAACCCGGACAGGGCCGTTGTCTTCGCCGGTATCGGCTTCGAGACCACCGCGCCCACCGTGGCCGCATCGGTCCTTCAGGCCAAGAAAGAGGGGATCGATAACTACAAGGTCATCTCGGTCCACAAGACGACGCCGCCCGTGCTGCGGGCGCTGGTGGGGTCCGGCGAGGTGCGCGTGGACGGGCTCATTTGCCCGGGCCACGTTAGCGCCATCATCGGCTCGCGGCCCTACGCGTTCCTGCCCAGGGAATACGGGATCGGCTGCGCCGTCGCCGGCTTCGAGCCCGTGGACATCCTGCAAGCGGTGGCGATGCTGGTGGACCAGCTAGAGGCAGGGGAGCCGCGAGTGGACATAGCCTACCGGCGCGGCGTGCGGCCCGAGGGCAACACGATCGCCCTGGGGATGATCGAAGAGGTCTTTGCGCCGGGGCCGGCCGACTGGCGGGGCATCGGCGTGATCCCCGACAGCGGCCTTCGGCTGCGGGATGAGCGCTTCGATGCGGAGCGCGCCTTCGCCATCGAACCGGGGCCGACGCGCGAGCCGGCCGGCTGCATCTGCGGCGATATCCTGCGAGCGGTCAAGACGCCGCTGGACTGCCGGCTGTTCCGGCGCGTGTGCACGCCGGAGTACCCGGTCGGGCCGTGCATGGTGTCCTCGGAGGGCACCTGCGCGACATACTACCACTATGGGCAGGATGGGCCGGAGGCAGAGGAACCCTGCGGGCAGCCGGCGCGAGGCGCGGCCGATGAGTGACACGGTGCTCCTGGCCCACGGCTCGGGTGGGCGGCTGTCCCACGACCTGGTGCGACGGTACTTCTGCCCGGCGTTCGATAACCCGCTGCTGGCTGAGATGAACGACGCCGCGACATTCGCCCTGAGCGGGGCCGACGGGGACCGCCTGGCCTTCACCACCGACTCCTATGTCGTCAGTCCTATCTTCTTCCCCGGCGGAGACATCGGCCACCTGGCAGTGTGCGGCACCGTCAACGACCTGGCGACGAGCGGGGCGCGCCCGCTCTATCTCAGCGCGGCGTTCGTGCTGGAGGAGGGCCTGCCGCTGGCCGACCTGGAGCGGGTCGTCCAGTCGATGCGCCGGTCGGCCGAGGATGCCGGGGTGTCCATCGTCACCGGCGATACGAAAGTGGTGCACCGGGGCGCTGCCGACCGGCTGTTCATCACCACTGCCGGCGTCGGCGTCATTCCCGCCGGGGTGTACATCGGCGGGTCGAATGCCCGGCCCGGCGACGCGATCATACTCAGTGGGACCATAGGCGACCACGGCATCGCCGTCCTCAGCCAGCGGGAGGGCCTGTCCTTCAGCTCGCCGGTGGTGAGCGACTGCGCGCCGCTGAACGGCCTGGTGTCGGCGATGCTGGAAGCATCCGTCGATGTCCGTGTGCTGCGCGACCCCACGCGGGGCGGCCTGGCGACTACGCTCAATGAGATAGCGGCGCAGTCGGGGGTGGGCATCATCATCGAGGAGGCCGCCATACCGGTAAGCGATGGGGTGCGGGGCGCGTGCGAGATGCTGGGCTTCGATCCGCTGTACATTGCCAACGAGGGCAAGATGGTGGCCATCGTGGCGGCAGAGGCGGCTGAGGCCGTGCTGTCGTCGATGCACGACCACCCGTACGGGAAGCAGGCGTCGATCATCGGTCGGGTGCGGGCCGAGCACCCCGGGCGGGTGGTGATGAAGACGCGCCTGGGCACCAGCCGCATCGTGGATATGCTGAGCGGGGAGCTGCTGCCGCGCATCTGCTAGGCGTGCAGTTCCCACCACACATATTCATTCGTTTGTTCGGTGCTATACTGAGTTGTCCAAGGGCCTGCGGGCCATCGTGGTGGACGATGCCGGTGCGGGGGAAGTCGAGTTAGTGAACCCCGAGCTGTTCCGGGAAGCGGCGGCAAGGCTTGAGCGGGCCCTGACCTTGGAGGTCGAGGGCACGGCGGACGAGCGTGCTGCATACGCCGCCGCATTCGTCGAGTCTGCCGGGTACTTCGTGCCCGCCGGGTCGCCTCTCCCCGCCGATCCGAGGCTGCTGGACCCGCTCTGCGGCACGATTAATGGCATTCTCGGCACGAGCCTGGAAGGCGAGGATGCCTTCAAGATCGGCCAGCACATCGTCAGCATCGAGCGCGAGTTCAACCAGAAGGCGATGGCTGCGGCGTGATACTTGAGCGCAGGCAGGTCCGGCCTCAATGCCTTTTCGCTCCAACCGCAGTGACGCGCCCGAGCCACGGCCCGGCCCTGGACCTGCTTGGCAGATAGTCGCTTCCGACTTGTTGTTGCCTGTCTGACCGAGAGTGTTGAATGGGTCCAAAGCTGAGTCTTAGTCTTCTCCGTTTGGAGACTGTTTCCGCAACCCGAACGAGTTTTCTTCACTAGGGGCGGCGCTAGTGGGTCTGTATCGCCCCTGGTGCCCCTGCTTAGCCTCGCTTAACCCATGTTTTTGCCTCTGTGTTGTTTTCGGGCACAGCTATGCCTTGGCGAGA
>JAMCTB010000049.1 GCA_023380955.1 Chloroflexota bacterium
GGCTGTCAGGCAACATCAATGAACTCACCAACACGGCCCGTCGCTTCTTCGACGAGCTTGCGCCCCATCCAGTGCAACTACTACAGGTAGCTTGATCGCGATGCCTTTCTTTTGGATACGTGCTTAGCCTGCGTACTCCTGGTAGCTGCCGCCCTATTGGCCGGATGGCCGCTACCGGGGGAGGAGCCGCCGCCACTCCACGGGGTTGGTCCCGCCGTTGAGGGACTGCCTACCACCCCAGGGCCTTCTCCGGAGGTCCCCCAGGCGTTGGCGGGCCGGTCCATCTGGGGTTCAGCCACCCCCACTCCCGTTCCGGCGCCCTCCACCGACTGGGTTCAGACCCTCCGCAAGACTGCTCTCTGGTCCAGGCCGAGCTCCTCCCGGGAGGTAATCGCACAGCTGCCCCAGGGGTACCCGCTCAAGGTGGTCGGGACCCAGGGCCGGCGGCTGCTGGTCTACTACGGCGGGGGCGGCTACGAGGAGCCTGCCACCGAGGGATGGGTGGAACAGTCCGACGTGGCTCCCGTCCCGGCGCCTAGGTGGGTGGTCACCCGCTGGGAGACCGGCTTCCGATCGGGCCAGGGCGGGCAGGCGGCCGACCAGCTGCCGGGCGGCGCGGTGCTGGAGGTGCTGGAAGAGCGCGGGAGAGAGCTGCGGGTCTTCCACCTGGGCGATGGGCAGGGTCGAGACGCCGCGGAGGGGTGGGTGAAGGCATCGGACGTGGGGGCCGCGGGGGCCATGCTGGCGGCGGAGCGGCGGGGCATGAGGGTTCTCAGTCGCTCCGAGGTGGCAGCGCTGCGGGCAGGCGACGGGCTGTGGCTGAAGATTCCGTTCCGGACTCAACTGGACGGCAGCCCGGCGGCGTCGGCCAACTGCGGGCCGGCCAGCGTGGGCATGGCCCTGGAGTTCCTGCGCGGCTACGTGTCCACCGAGGAGCTGCGCGGCGTGGCGAACCGCCTTCAGGGCACGTGGGGCCCTGACAGCGGCTTTGGCATCCAGTACCTGGCGGGGCTGGCGGAGCAGTTCGGCCTGAGGGCCGAGCAGCTGTCTGCCGGGGGGAGCTTCAGACGGTGGAACCTGGAGGAGATGAGGAGCCACCTATTCCAGGGGCACCCGGTGATCCCCGAGCTGCGCTTCCGGCTCATGCCCGGGCGGGCCGAGTCCGGCTCCTGGGACGATCACTACGTGGTGATCACGGGAACGCGGGGCGACGAGTTCATCTACAACGACTCGGTGGACGTCGACGGTCCGGGCTACGCCCGGGTCATGAGCGCCGAGGAGCTTCTGCGCGCCTGGGGAGGATCGGACTTCCCCTTTGCTGCCTTCGCCCTCTCCAAACCGCAGTAGGCCTGCTAATCCGTGGATTCTCCGGCGAAGGTAGGGGTTAGTTGGGTGAGAAGGGGAGTTGCGGGGAGATTGGGGTCCTGGACAAGGGAGGGACCCATCTATCACAGAAGAGCACTCCCTGGCGAGTGCGTACTCGGATCACCAGGTAGCGGTAAGGCTGGATGCGCGCCCTCTCCTGCCTGCGGCTGGGGAACAAAGGGCACTTCTGCCCACTCCCGCACCACCCCACCCCTCTCTTCTTTCCGGAAGTGCCAGGCATCCCAGGGTAGCCGCTCGATCTCGGCCTTAAGCTGCACGCTCATGCCGGCGCTGACAGCGAACCGCCACCCCCGATCGTTCCAATGGTCCAGTACATCCCACTGGTAAGCGGCTGAGTCCGAGCGCACCTTCACCTGCCAATCCCCAGCGGGTAGGGCATCATAGGCTCGGTCCACCAACTCCTTGATCCCGTGGCCTGCAGGCACGTTGCCGTCTCGAAACTGGTCCGCCAGCACCAGTCCGGTTTCCGCCCACTGGACCAGCAGTGGCTGGTAGGCCGGATACCCCTCGTAGCAGATAGGAGCCTCCTGCCTGGTGGTCTGCACCGGGTGGGCGTCTACATCCAGGGTGACTTCTTTGGCCGGAGCCAAGACCCCCACGAAGTTCCGGATCCCCTGCCCGTTCACCACCCCTAACCCCGCCAGCCCCGAGGGCTCCATCGGCACGAAGGCCCCCTGCTCCGGACGATCTGCCAGAGCTTTCTCGGCGTGAAAGCGGTCCAGGAGCGCGGCTCGGGGTTGGCCGGCGACGAAACCGGCCAACCCTGCCGCATACCGGCCCACTGGATCCGGATTCGCCTACTTGGCCGTGGCGGTTGCTACCTCGGGCTTCCTGCCGAACTGGAAGCCGAAGTCGTTGCGCTCCACCAGCAGCGAGGTGGCGACGCCGAAAACGATGGCCCAGAACGGGGCGCCCACGTTCAGGATGGAGAGGTTGGCGACGGCCACGAACATCGCCGCGACGGCCCCCGCCCTGAACTTGCCGGAGTACGCGCCCTTGAAGACGCTCATGAACACCTCGAACATCGCCAGTCCAGCGATGACTGCGGTGAACTCCGCGGGCACCATCTTCACAGATTCGACCGCGATGTAGGCCAGCAGGGCGAAGATGAACCAGAAGACGCCCTCGAAGAAGGCCGCGATGTAGCGAAGGTCCTTTCTCTCGTGGGCGGCGGCGCTGGAGCAGATGGCTGTGCTGGGACCTGCGGTCACTGCACAATGGGCACCCATTATGGCATTTGTGAAGGCGCCGATGCTGGGGATCAGGTACATCCAGTTGATGGGCGGCTTGTAGTCCTCTGCCAGGAGCACCCCGACCGCCTGGATGTTCTGGACGCCGATCACCAGGAAGAAGAGCGGCACGCTGATCTCGAGGATCGCCTGCAGACTGATGCTGGGTACCTGGAACTCCGGCTTGGCGATCGCCCAGTTGAGGCTTATCGGCTTGATCTGCCCGAAGACACCCAGCAGAACTACCCCGACCACCAGCGCAATAATGATTGGGGGGAACTTCTCGGAAAACGACTTGAAGGCCATTACTGCGAAGAAGGCCACCAGCATGGCTCCGTATATCTGCGGGCCCTTGATCCCCGCCGTGAACATGTTGACGCCGAAACTGAAGAGCACACCCGCCACCATGCCCAGCATGATAGGCACGGGGATGTTCTCCACCACCTTCTTGATCACCCCTGTCAGAGTGAGGATGAGGGTGACCAGCCCCACCAGAATGTATGCCCCAACGGCCTGGTTGAGGGGAACGCGTCCCAGCACGGTCCCGAGCAGCACCGCGCCCGGAATGCTGTAGGCGATCACTACGGGCATTCTGTAGCGAAGCGCGGTGATCATCGTGGCGATGCCGCCGAAGGCGTACAGCGCGAACAGCCACGAAACGGCCTGGGCATCCGTCAGCTTGCCTTGCTGGGCAGAGGTCATCACGATCATGCCGGGGCCCATGGTGCTGAAGAGGGTGGCGACCAACCCAGTCCCGACACCGGCGGCGTTCAGGTTCTTCAGTAGATGCTTGAAGCTATCCAGGAGATTGTAGCCCGGTTCGACTATCTGGCTCCCAGCCATGCTTACCCTCCCGCGATTAGTAGTTGCCTCTTGCCGACCCGGCATGAGCCGGTACCGACTGGTTCGTTGACTATAGGCCGGGGGTAAAGCTGCCTCTACCAGGTGTTGCTTCAAACGCTACACCGTTGCCAGGGCGCACGGCTTGTCCACGCCCCTCTGGCGCAACCACTTGGGCAGCAACACTTCCTCCACCCGGCGCTCCACTTCCGGAGCCTTCTTAAGAAGGAGCTCCGCCATCGGCTCGCTCACGTTGATGCCGCCCATGGCTCCGTCGAAGATGACCACCTTGCGGGTGCCGGTCACCTTGTAGGCGAACTCCATGGCGCCCTCCGTCGTCTCCGCAAGGACCGCGTGCTTCATGTAGTTGAGGTTCTGCGGGTCGCGGTTGAACAGCTCCGCCTGCTCCTGGCCGACCACGACGGTCGGGATGTGCTCCGTGAAGAAAGCGCAGGGGTATCCTGTCCAGGCGTAGTTGTGGACGGCCATCTTGAGGGCCGGGTTGAGCCGCGGAATCCCCTCCAGCAAGGGCCTCCCGGCCTTGCCGTAGAACGCCTCGGTGTACCAGGTGTAAGCCGGCAGCGGCAGCTCAAGGTCGTAGAGGTCGGTGTTGGCGCCGGCCACGTTGGCGTAGATCACGCCGGCCGAGAAGACGTACACCACCGGGGCCTGGAAGTCCAGCGCGGCGATACACTCGTCGACCTCGCCGAAGAGGGTCATCATCTTGCCGTAGTGCCGGCAGCCGATCTCTGTGACGCGGTCGTTCAGGGCGTAGAGGTCGTTGTCCGCATCCACGCCCATGATGCCGTTTGGCGCCACGGTGAGGAAGGCCGAGAACGCGAACTTACTCTGCACAAAGGGCGAATCGAAGATCGCCCGGGCGGTGAAGTTGGCCGCCCTCGGACCGAGGTTCTGGTGGTAGGTGGAGCGGGTCTCGATCCGCGCGTAGGACATCCCGAACGGCTTGACCGCCCGATCCACCTGCCGATGGAAGTGCACCTCCCGCACGTCGCTGTTGTGGGCGTGGATGATCCAGTCGGCGTCGTAAATCCGCTTGATCCCGTAAAGGGTGCCAATCTCGGTTTCGATCGCGATGCCCTCGTCGATCGGCGCGACGCCCAGCGCCTTGCCGGCGCCGAAGTGCACGTCCAGGCCGTACCGCTTGATGTACTCCTCGGTTTCTCGGAAGCGCAGGCCTACGCCCGCACGCAGCCGAATGTTCTTGCAGCCGGTCCGCTCCTGCACCGCGTCCCTGATCGTCTTGATCATCTCGGCGTACGGCTCGCCGCCGAGAAGGGTGAAGCCGTGGTGAGAGGCGAGGATGTTGACGGAGTGGTCCGGCTTGATCCTGGACATGTCCACGCTCTGCAGGGCGCCCCTGGTGGCCTGTCGAACCCCGTCGATCCCCTGCTCGCCGGGGTAGATGACCTCCGGCAGGCTGGGGAAGAGATCCTTGAGGAGCACCGAGGTCATGCCGGGAAGCTCGGAGACGCGCGTCTTGACCATGGCCGGGTCGATGCCGTACTGCGACTTTCGCGGTGGTGTGGGTGTGATGGGAGCACGCATCAGTCGTCACTCCTTCCCTGTAAGGGCGCCGACACTATCGAGTCGAGCAGCTTGAGGTCTTCGTCGAAGTAGAATCCTCGGCTGGAGTACTTCTGCCTCACCTCCTCCGGAATCTCCCAGATGGTCGCGGTTCGGCCGTACCACTGCCAGCCCTTGGGCCGCTTCGGCGTGATGCCGGCCGCCTCAAGCAGCCGCAGGATCGGCTGGATGCACTCGACCTTACAGCCGGTGCGCATGCCGGTCATGTGCGAAAGTTCCTCTGGCGAGTTCGCCCCCTGTAGAACGGCGGCAGCCGCTTCTTCGGCCCTCGTAGCCGTGCAGTAGCAAACCAACTGCTCCGGGTTTAGATTGGCCTTGCGGCAGAGTGCCTTGACCTGCTCATAGTCCACCGCGCCGACATCGGTCTTCAAGACGAAGGGTTGGTCCCGCTTGACCATGGTGATGGCGTAGTTGGGGCACCGCTGCTCACAGGCCCCGCAACCGCTGCAGCGCGGCTCTTCAACGATGGCTTTCCTGTTTTCCCTGGTGATCGCCAGGACGGGGCAAACGCTCTCGCAGATATTGCAGCCGTTGCACTTGTCCGCGTCGACCACTGCCAGGAGACTGACTACCTTCATCAGGCACCTCCCTTATTTGTGGGCAAGTTGGTAAGCCACGTCGATGATCATGTCCTCCTGTCCGCCTACCATCCTCCTTCTTCCCAACTCCACGAGGATGTCTCGTGGATCAAGCCCGAACTTCTCGGCCGCTCGATAGGTGTGCAACAGGAAACTGGAGTAAACCCCAGCGTAGCCCAGCATGAGAGGCGCATTGCGCACCTCCTGGGGACGGTGCATGGCCGGGCCGACGACGTCCTCAGCCACATCCATGATCTTGTACAGGTCCACACCGGTCTCGTATCCCATCTTGTCCAGCACGGCGACCAGGGCCTCGGTCGGCGTATTGCCCGCACCGGCTCCCAGCCCGCAGCAGCAGGCGTCCAGGTAGGTGGCGCCCACCTCGAGGGCGGCCATCGAGTTGGCGGTGGCGAGGGTGAGGTTGTGGTGGGCATGGTAGCCAACCGGCACCTTCACCGCGTCGACGACGGCGCCTACTCGGGCCTTCACGTCGTCGGGCACCATCGCGCCGGCCGAGTCAGCGATGTTGATCCAGTCCGCGCCGTAGGACTCGAACAGCTTGGCCTGCTCCACCACCTTCTCGGGCGGGGCCATATGCGCCATCATCAGGAAGCCGACTGCCTCCATGCCGAGCTTCTTCGCCATCCCGATGTGCTGCTCGGCGATGTCGGCCTCGGTGACGTGGGTGGCCACCCGGACCACCTTGGTGCCGTTGTCCGCGGCCATCTTCAGGTCTTCCTGGGTCCCGATGCCGGGTATCAGCAAAACGGTGAGCTTGGCGCGCTTGATGACCGGAGAGGCAGCCTTCAGCATCTGCTCGTCGGTCAGCTTCGCCCACCCGTAATTGAACGAGTCGCCCGCCAGGCCGTCGCCGTGAGAGACCTCGATGTAGTCCACACCCGCGTCGTCCAGGCCCCCGGCAATGGCGGCATACTGTTCGGCCGTGTACTGGTGGCTTACCGCATGGCTGCCATCGCGCAAGGTCGAGTCGACTATGTAGATCCTCCTCTTCTCGCCAGTCATGCCCCCACCCCCTCAGCCAATAGCTTCTCCGCCAGCCTCTCGGCAGCGGCAACGGCGGCGGAGGTCATGATGTCGAGGTTTCCGGAGTACTTCGGCAGGAAATCGCCCGCTCCCTGCACCTCGATGATCGTCGTAACCTTGTGGCCATCCACGATCGGTGGAACCCGGACCCTGTAGCCGGGCACGTACCTCTGGATCTCTTTGACCCTGGCCTCGACTGCTGCCGAGATCGCCTTTTCGTCAGGGTCTTCGACGTCGACGTAGATGGTGTTGGTCATCATGATGGGCGGCTCTGCCGGGTTCAGGACGATGATCGCCTTGCCCTTCCTCGCCCCTCCCACCTGCACCAGCGCCCTGGCCGTCGTCTGGGTAAACTCGTCGATGTTCTGGCGAGTGCCGGGTCCTGCGCTCTTGCTGGCGATGCACGCCACGATCTCGGCGTAGCGCGCTCCCGCCGCTCGGTGGATGGCATTGACGATCGGCACCGTGGCCTGGCCGCCGCACGTCACCATGTTCAGGTTCGGCTCGGCCTTGACCGCATCGAGGTTGACACTGGGCACGACGTAGGGCCCGATCGCCGCTGGAGTGAGGTCGAGGGCTATCTTGCCTGCCTCCTTGAGGATAGGGGCATTGATCATGTGAGCCCTTGCGCTGGTAGCATCGAAGACGATCTTGACGTCATCGTCGGTGACCACGGCGTAGACCCCTTCCAGGGAGGTCATGAACCCCAGTGACTTCGCCCGCTGGATTCCTTCGGAGTCCACTATCCCCGTCATGAGGGCGATCTGGAGATTGCGGCTCCGCATGATCTTGTACATCAGGTCCGAGCCGATGTTTCCGGGGCCGATCACGGCCACCTTCACTTTGCCCGTCGTCATTGGCGATACCTTCTCTGTCTCTTCTCTAGACGAACCTCTGGTTCAGGCTTCCCAGCCCATCGAAGGACACGGTGTAGACGTCGCCCTCCGACACGGTCTCGGCAGCCGTAACGGCGCCGGAGAGGACGATCTCCCCGGCCTCCAGGGCGATGGCGAAGGCAGCCAGCTTGTTGGCAAGCCAGGCGACGGCAGCTGCCGGATGTCCCCAGACCGCAGCCCCGGCCCCGGTGCTCACCACCTCGCCGTTCTTCTCCATCACCATGCCGACCAGCCGCAGGTCGACGTCCCTCACCGGAAGCATCCGCCCCCCTACCACCAGCCGGGCGCTGGAGGCGTTGTCGGCGACGGTGTCCGGCAGTTTGATCTTCCAATCGGCGATCCGGCTGTCCACGATCTCGAAGGCCGGCATGACGCCCTCGGTAGCGCGGTAGACGTCCGTGATGGTGACGCCCGGCCCCTTGAGCTTGTCCTTTAGTACGAAAGCCAGCTCGCTCTCGATCCTGGGGAAGATCAGCTCGTCCCGTCGGCAGGGCTCCCCCTCGGGGATCAACATGTCGTCGAGAAGGTGGCCGTAGTCCGGCTCGCTTACGCCGAGCAGCTTCTGCATGCCCTTGCTGGTGAGGCCGATCTTCTTGCCAATGACCTTTCGGCCCCGGGCCAGCCTGGCGTTGACGTTCAGCATCTGTATCCGGTAGGCATCCTCGACCGTCAGCCCCGGGTAGGTGGCCGTCAGGGGAGCAATGGGCTTCCGCTCTGCTTCGGCTCGCACGAGCTCGTTCGCGATGGCCTGGTGATCCATGTATGCGCTCCTTTCGCTTCAGGTGGGTTGTGAGTCGCGAATCGTGAGTTGTGAGTCGTGAGGACCGACTCGCGACTCACGCTCGGTGTCCATGCATCGCCTGCTGCCACCGTTCTCGCAGGACTGCCGCGATGGACTCCGCGAGGTCAGCGGCGTCGAGTCCCGCGGCCAACCCCTCCAGCAGCCGATCGCAGGCCAGCCGCACCTCTTCGTGGGGGCCCGGCAAGGCCACCAGCTTGGCTATCCCGACGTGGCCCACGGCTATCCGCACGCCCTCCTTGTGGTGGCGCCGGTAGTCCGGGTTGAACTTCAGGATCCACGGAGTGCAGGCGCTCGGGTCGAGCCGCAGGACGGCCTCGACGGAGAAATCCTTGTCTTCCGCGCCCACCCCGCCGGTGGTGATCACCAGCCCGTATCCGGCCGCCAGGGCATCCTCGATGCGTGCGGCGGCCGACGCGGCGCTGTCCTCCAGGATGCCCCCAAAGTGGGCGGTGAAGCCGCTCTGCCCCAACATTCGGACGATATAGGGCGAATTGGTGTCCTCGATCTTGCCAGCGATCACCTCGGCGCCGGAAGCGAACACGATCGCCCGCTTGGCCACGGACTCGGCGACCTGGCGGGCCATCTTCTCCGAAGCAGCCAGCACTTCCTTCGCCGACTGAGGCGCCAGGGCGATCAGCCCCAGAACCCCCTCGGAGTGCACTCCCGCTTCCGCCCCAAGCTTCACCCCGGCCACCGCGCGAAGCGCCTCCAGGACCGCTCTCTCCTTGCCCGCCACAGCCTCAGCCGGCACCTGCCGTCGCAGCACGTCGAAAGCCACCACCCCGGGGCGCACGTCCACTACTATCACTTCCTCGACCCGCAGGCCCAGTGCCCTGGCCGCGGCGGCCGCTACCTCACCCAGGTTGGCGGCCTCCAGCTCTATCTGCTCGACCCAGAAGGTCGTCTTCTCCAGAAGGTCCCACTCCACGGCGCCTATTCCTCCACGTCCAGGCTGAAGTCGAGCAAGGGGGCATCGATGATGGCCCTACCTACGTCCGCGATGTCGGCCCCGGCGGCTGCCACCTCCGCCACGTTCCCGGGAGTCACGCCACCTCCGAAGGCCAACTGCGCCTTCGATCGCCAGCCATCGCCGTCGGCAGCCCGCGCGACCGCCCGAAGGTCCTCTAGACGGCCCGTGTCGATCATCACGATAGCGGCCCCGCCGGCCACTGCGGCCGCCGCCTCAGCGACGATCGGCTGCCCCTCGCCCCGCAGCTGCACGACCACCAGTCGCTCAGGATCGAACGACTTCGCCCGGTCTACGGCCCTGCCCACGCTTCCCAGCATCCGGACGTAGTTCTTGTCCAGGTACACGAACGGCTGGTCGGAGATGCGGATGCCCGCGCCGCCAGTGACGATCGCCTGGCGGAGCTCGACCCCGAGCGCAGGGCTGACCTTCTTCCAGGCACCGCAAACCACTCTTACGGGGCCCGCCCGGGCGACCATTGCCGCGGCCGCCGTGGCGACGCCGGAGGTCTTGCCGATGGTGCCGAGCAGCATTTCCTCGGCGCGGGCAACCTTCTCCGCCCTTCCTCGTGCGGCCAGCACCCGCGTGCCCGCGGCTAGGGGGGAGCCCTCCGGCAGCACGGAGATCTCCTCCAGGCCAATTTCCGCGGCCCGCTCCGCCAGCGCGGGCACTCCCGAGAGGATGCCACCCTCCCTCGCCCTGATGGCCAGCCGGAAGGAACGGCCCTCAAGCGGTTGGAACAGGAATTCCCGCAGTTCCACTCAGCTCACCATTCCTAGACGCTCTATAGCCGAGGTCGGCCGAGATCGCAGCGGCCGCCCCGGTAACGAGATCAACTGCCACGCCGAACCCCTCACCCGTCAGCCGGACCGCCGGCCCCGAGACACTTATGCCGGCGCATACTCTGCCGGTGTGGTCCCTGACCGGAGCGGCAACGCAGCAGAGGCCATCCATGATCTCCTCGTTGTCGACCGCGTAACCCCGCTGCCGTATCTGCGCCAACTCATCCTCCAGCCGCTGCGGATCGGTGATGGTGTTTCGGGTGTAGCTGGGCAGGCCGCGGGAGGCGATAATGCTCCTGACCTTGTCAGCCGGCAGGTGCGCCAACAGCACTTTGCCGACCCCCGAGCAGTGAGCCGGCAGCCGAGCACCTATCTGGGAGACGATCCGGATCGACCTGCTACTCTCCCGCTTGTCGATGTACAGCACCCGGCCCTGGTCTAGCACGGCCAGATGGGTCGTCTCTCCGAACTCCTCGACAAGCCTCTCGATGTGGGGCGCCGACAGACGGCGCACGTCCCATGAGTTGGCGACTGCGCTGCCCAACTCGAAGAGCCGGATGCCAAGGCGGTACTTACCGTCGGATGCAGCCTGTTCGACGTACCCGAAGCCTTTCAGGGTCGCGAGCAGCCCGTGCGCAGTACTCTTGGCGAGGCCGACCTCCCTCGCGATCTCGGCAAGGGTCATCTCGCGGCCGTTTCCTGCGAGCAGATCCAGGATGGTCAGCGCCTTCGCGACGGAACGAACCTGCGCACCTTCGAGCATTGAGCTGGACTCCTTCGACACTTCTACCAAACTCCTGTGGTTCTTTGACGTCTCGGCTGCTATCTTGAGGCCGGTTGTGGAGTTCCCTGAGAAGGCTTGAACAAGTTACGCAAAGGGCCGAGTCAACACGGGGTCGCCTGCGTTCTGCATTGCCGAACGGCGTTCGGAGTTTCGCGGAGATGAGTATACTTAGCTGTTCCGCGGGTGTCAAGGGTGCAGCGCAAGCCCGAATCCGTGAGGTGCCGAATTGGGGGGCTGTGGGAGATGGGTGGGTTTGAGGCTGTGTGGGAAGCTGTTGGTGCCCAGCAAGTGCAGCGTCGCGAGGAAGACAGCCGGCAAGCGGACCGTTTGTGCTCCCGAGTGGGGAGTCGGGAGTAGCATAGCGAAGCGTCGCCAGGCTTCAGGCACAGAGGAGCGGCCCTGAGACAGGAATTCGCTCAGGGCTGCTGGCAGGCAAGTAGGATCTATTTGAGTAAGACTGCCGGCATTACCAGCAACTCCGCCCGAGACCTGGGGACTGCGACCTAGAAATCCTGGCCGACAACCGGGCGGTTTCGGACAAGGAATTGTTGATTGTCGGCCAGTTCCCTTGCTCGGGTACCCAACGGCCTCATGAGCCCTTGGTCGTCAGTTCAAATCTGTCCCCCGCCACTTTTCCTACAGCCAGGCCGGATTTCGGGCCTGGCCTTTTCTCTTACCCCCCTGTGACCAAGGAACCAAATCGGGGAGGGGTGGAGCGTCTCCCGGGCGGCTTGAGCCCTTCTCTCGTCATCCTCGTGGCGGTTGATCATGGCGGCCGTCGCGTGGCCCATCACGTCCTGCCGCACCCCTTTTGATAAATCGACGGTAGTATACTAAAATAGGTATATGAGCCGGGCGGCAGACTGGTCTGTCGTCTTCTACATCGATGAGAACGGCCGAAGCCCCGTGCGCGAGTTTCTTGCGGGTCTGGATCCCAAGAGCCAAGTGCGCTTCGTGTTCTTGCATGGTTTCCAAAAGAAAACCCAGAAAACGCCGCGGCGGGAAATCGAGACGGCCCAACGCCGCCTCGAGCACTTCTTGCTGCTGGGAGGAGGTGCATGAATATGGAGAAGGACAGAGACTACGGTGCTGAAGGCCGGAAAGCATACCGGGAGTGGAGGAACGAGTTGTTGGCAGACGCCGAGACTCAGGCCCTCTACGAGGAAGAAGCGGCCAAGAAGGAGCTCTGGCTTCAGCTTGTGGAAGCCCGCCAGGCGGTCGGGCTTACTCAGGCCGAGGTGGCCAGGCGGCTGGGGGTATCCCAGGCGCAAGTGGCCCGGATCGAGAAGAGGGGCTACGACTCCTACACCCTGAACACCCTGCGCCGCTATGTCGAGGCCTTGGGCGAGGACTTCTCTCTTGAGGTGAAGATTCACCGCGGCAGGCACGAAGAACGGGCTGTTGCGGTAGGCCAGTAGCGGAAGCAGGGCAGGGCTGCGGGTAGAGTCCCCGGTGGTGTGTAGGTAAAGGGGGCCGGTTGACGAAGACGGCCACCATTGAACTCGGAAAGGCCCGCCGAATTCGCTCGACCAGGCGTCAGCCAACTCAGGGTCAGTGATTCTGCCCCTCTTCAGCAGGTTACGCCGGACCTCATCGAGGATCTCCTCGGTCATGTGGAGGCGATCAGGGCCTCTTAGTTCTCCGGCGCCGAACCCGCAAAGTGCAGCGTGGAGGCTACGACCGCGTCATTCTGAGCGCGGCGAAGAATCTCTGCACATGTGCGTGGAGACCCTTCGCTGCGCTCAGGGTGACAACTAAAAGGCCCCACTACCCAGCCGTGCTCGACCTGTCCAGGGGCCCTTCAGTGGCGTATACTACGTTGGAGTTCGGGAGGGAAAGCGCGCCAAGAAGATCCCCGCCACCGGTCGCGGCCGGCGTGGCGGATCGGTGGCTCCGGCGTCATAGGAGCGCGGAGACTGGGTATGCTCTGGAGACTGGGTACCGGCTTCAGGCTGTGGAGGGCGGCTCGGCTCGTCTGGCCTCTGCTCAGGGATCGGCGGGTCCCGCTCGCCGTCAAGTCGGTGCCGTTCGTCGCAATGCTGTACGTCCTCTCCCCGGTGGACCTGGTGCCGGACTTCTTCCCGGCCCTGGGCCAACTGGACGACCTGACCGTCCTGCTTCTGTCGCTTCTGCTGTTCGTGCGGCTCTGCCCGCAGCAGCTGGTGCAGGAGCACGTGGAGGCGGCCCGGGGGCGCAAACGCAAGGACCCTGGGGGAACGGACGGCCCGGGCCGGGTGATCGACGGAGAGTACGAGGTCCTCGAATAGGGGTCGTTGTTCTTCGTTGACGAAGTCTCGAACCTCATTGTATGATGACATGACAAATCCCCAAGAGACCTCAGGAGGAGTATGGGTATGCCTGCGATAAAGTGCCTGACCTGCCAGTACCTTGAGATGCTCAACGGCACGGGTAAGAGCCGTTGCTCCCTCGGGAGATTCGACCGCCCCACCAGGGGAGGCAGTGCCTATAAAGGCAGCTACTCCATCACGAGTCTTGCGATGGGAACGCCATTCCTTCGACAGATCGCGGATAAGTGTTCCGATCACGCCACGCGATAGCCAGCTGACTATCGCGTGGGGCTGGGGTTCGAGGCGTGCTGGACCGCCGCGGAGCGCTGCTCGGTGCCCGAGAACATCATGGGCCGGGTTCCGTACCAGGTTTCCCAGTCGCCGGCGAAGATGCCCAGTTTGAAGAGGGTTCTGAAGAACAGCGCGGTCATCTCGGTCTCGTGGCTGGTTTCTCTGCCTTCGCCGTCAGTTAGTAGCAACCTCCCTCTAGACCTCCCTCCGGACAGAGTGGATGGATCTGCGCTACGAGGCGGCCTGGGCTGGATTCTGGGCGGGTCTTGCTCGTAGCGCGTCGGGCCCGGCCCGTGTCGAGGCTGCCGGGCGAACCGATGAGCTTCCGGCAAGATCTGTACCGAGGTGGAGGAGCCAATGCTCTTCGCCGATCGCGCCAGGCTCATGAACAGGGCCCGAAAGATGGCAGCGGCCGTCGGGCTGCTGCTCCTCGTGGCGCTCGCGGTCTGTTATCTCCTGTTCAGGCCCGACCCTGCCTCACTGGCTGCCCTGGGCTATCCCGGTGTCGCCATCGCCATGTTTCTGACCTCAAGCACCATCTTCCTGCCGGCGCCGGGCTTCGCGGCGGTCCTCTGGGCCGGGGCGGTGTGGAATCCCCTGTGGGTGGGGATTGCAGCTGGTGTCGGGGCAGCCACCGGTGAGCTGTCGGGGTACCTCCTCGGAGCCGGGGGGAACGCCCTGTTCGACCTCAAGGAGGGCAAACGGTGGGGGCAGGCTCACCGAATGTTCGAGGGGTACGGGCTGTGGGCGATCCTTGTCCTGGCGGTCGTACCCAATCCGCTCTTCGACGTGGTGGGCGTGGTGGCCGGATCCCTCTCCTACTCGATCCGTCGCTTCTGGATCGCCTGTGCGGCGGGCAAGATCATCAAGTTCCTCGCCATGGCCTACCTGGCCGATTCCGCCCATGGATGGTGGATAGCCCGGTAGCCCGAGCGGGGGGCTCGCGTCTAGCCCTGCCGGTTGGGACCGGAGGCCCGAGCGATCTCAGAAACCCCGATGGATCCCAGATGCTGCTTTCGTCGCCTCTGTCGAACTGCGATCAACGCGGCTATCAACACCAAGGCGATGCCGACGTAGATGATCGGGCTGTGAAGGTGGCGGACCAGGGGGAGTAACTTGGTGCCGCCAAAGTAGCCCAGCGCCAGCCAGAAGCCGCTCCAGATGAGGGCCGAAAGGGTGGTGAAGAAGAGAAACTGGTGGAACGGGATCTCGAAAACCCCCGAGATGATCGAGGTAGGTGTTCTAAGACCCGGGGTGAGCCTCCCCACTAAGACCATGATCGGCCCCCGCTCGTGGATCCACCGCTCGACCTTCCTCAGCTTGGCCTCGTCCAGGTGGATGTACTTGCCGTACCTGAAGAGGATGGCGTGGCCAAACCTCCTGGAGAGCAGGTAGAGAAGGGTGGACCCCAGTTGGACGCCGAGGGTCACCGACATGGCGGCTTCCAGCACCCCTATGAGGTCCTGGGACGCGCGGTAGCCGGCCAGCATGATCACCACGTCGCCAGGCATCGGCAGCGGGACCCCTGCTTCCTCCACGAACAGCAGCAGGAAGAGGGCCTTCTCGTCGTTCTGGCGGACGAGCAGGTAAAGCCAGTGAAGCCAGCTGCCTATCTGATCTAACGGCAAATTGCCAGGGCCTACTCTTTCTTCAGGTAGCTTTCCAGTTCGCTACGAATGAAGAGCGATCTGAACTGAAAACCCGCGGCTTCCACGTTCTCGCGGGCCCCCTCCTCTCGGTCCACGATCCCGAGGATGAAGAGTACCTCGACCCCGAGCGCGCGGAGCTTTTCCGCCGACACGATGGCCTGAGTGCCCGTGGTCATGACGTCCTCGATGACTACGACCTTCTCTCCCGGGTGGATCTCCCCCTCCACGGCCCTCTGGGTGCCGTACTCCTTCGTACTCTTCTTGACGATGACGAAGGGGATGCCGGTTTCCAGGGAGGCGGCCGTAGCGAGGGCCACGGCTCCCAGTTCAGGGCCCGCGATTCGATCCACGCCCATCGGCATTTGCTGGGCCAGCAGCTTGCTCAAGGGACGCAGGATCTGAGGCTTGGTCTCGAAAAGGTACTTGTCAAAGTAGTAGCGGCTTCGACGCCCGGAGCTGAGGACGAAATCCCCCTCCAGGTAGGCGTGCCGGACCAGGTCGCGAGCCACCTGCTCCCGAATCTGGGCGATGTCGCCGGCCGCGCTGCGCTCTCCAGCGGTCCCCATCCTATCCTCCCACAGAACCTCGACAGGTTACGCACTATTTTAGCATAGTGGAGGGCGCTATCGAGAAAGGGGCTATAATCGTGGGGAGTTCGTTGGGGCTGCAGGGCGCCGGGATCGAATCGGGCCGGGGGACGCGGCTCGGGCCGGTGGCAGGCCGGCGCCGGCTCATCGTGGAGGTGACAGACCGTGAAGGGGGACTCCATCATCGACGTGCCCGGGCTGCGGATCGGCCATTACACCGATCTGGAGGGGGCAACCGGGTGCACCGTCGTGCTGTGCGACCGACCGACTGTGGCGGGGTGTCTGGTGGCCGGCGGGGCACCAGGCACCAGGGAGACGGCGCTCCTGGACCCGACCTGCCTGATGGAAGAGGTGCACGCGCTGCTGCTGGGGGGAGGAAGCGCCTTCGGGCTGGAGGCGGCGGGCGGCGTGATGCGCTACCTGGAGGAGAACGGCCGCGGCTTCGACATGCGGGTCGCTCGAGTGCCGATCGTGCCCGCCGCCATCCTGTTCGACCTGGCGGTCGGGGACCCCTCGGCCCGACCGGGGCGGGAGGAGGGATACAGGGCCTGCGAGGTCGCCGCGGCCCAGCCCCCTCAGCAGGGGAACGTGGGGGCCGGGACCGGCGCCACGGTGGGCAAGGCGCTCGGCCCCGCACACGCCATGAAGGGCGGGCTGGGGAGCGCCAGCGTTCGGCTCGCGAGCGGTGCCGTCGTCGGCGCTCTGGCCGCGGTCAACTGCGCCGGGGACGTGGTCGATCCGGCCACGGGCGCCATCGTGGCCGGGGCCCGCCACCCCTCCGGGCAGGGGTTCCTGGACACCGCCCGATGGCTGCGGGGAGGAGGCGACCTGGATGCCACCAGCGGGACCAACACTACCATCGCGGTGGTGGCCACCGATGGCTACCTGACCAAGAGCCACGCCAATCGATTGGCTCGTCTGGCCTATCAGGGGATGGCCAGGGTCCTCCGGCCGATCACCACGTTCGATGGCGATACCGTTTTCGCCCTCGGCTCCGCTGCCCCGGGGGGCCGGGAAGATGATCTGAGTGCGCTGGGCGCCGCGGCAGCCGAGGCGCTGGTCCAGGCTATCCTGCGGGGAGTGCGAGCGGCGGAGAGCCTCCACGGCTACCCGGCGGCCCGGGATCTCTAGGGGCCGCACACCAGCTGCATGCACTGGGAGAGGAAGGGCTGGAAGTAGCGATCCCCGGGAATTGGCACATATCGTGCTTCCCCTTGATGGTCCGCCGCATCGCTTCAAACGCTGGGGTTTCGGGCACCTTCGGCAGAGCGTGCGGTCCTCCCACGAGCCGAGTTGTCCGAGAGGTGGTGGTAAAGGTGAGGAGTTCCATTCGGATAGCCACTATTCGGGGCATCGAGATCGGGATCCACTACAGCTGGCTGCTCGTGTTCGTGGTGGTGGCCTGGACCCTGGCTGTGGGCCTGTTCCCACTCCAGTATCCGGGGCTCGGCGATGGGACCTACTGGGCCATGGGCTTTGTCGCCTCCCTCCTGCTCTTCGTTTCGGTGTTGATCCACGAGCTGGCCCACTCCTT
>JAMCTB010000050.1 GCA_023380955.1 Chloroflexota bacterium
CTGTGGTCGTGTACCAGGCGATCGGGGCGCCTGGAGCCGGACGTCACAGGGCGGGGGATGGGGCTCCGGTTCTGGGTTGTTGGTTCCGGGCTCCGAGTGGCAGGGCGACCGCGGGTCGCGCCTACTGGCCGCCCCGTCTCCCCGTCTCCCTGTCTCCCCGTCCGGCCCACGCTTTGGGTCTGGGCCAGCGCGACGATGCGATCCAGCACCTCGTCGACCAGCTCCAGCGCTCCCTTCGCGGACTCCACTCGCCCCTCGACGGTCCGTTGGCCGTATTCTTTGAGCAGCCCCACCACGTGGTTGGCCTCCGGCCAGGTGGGGTAGGAGGTGTCGAGGGAGGAAAGGGAGGATGCCCAGTTGGACAGGAACTTTTCGAGCCCGCCGAAAACGGTGCGGTCCGAGCATCCAGTGCGCAGCTCCTGAGCCAGGATCTTCTGCGCGGTCGTCCAGAGCTTGAGCAGCTCGCTCCGACCCTTCCAGCCGGGTCCAGAGGTCGATCTGTTAGACATACACAGCTTCTACTGCACGCTACTTCGCCAGCAGGGCGTAGGCACCGTACAGTCCAGGGCCATTGTGGGCGCCGACCACGGCGCCGGTCCTTCCTCTCTTGATGGAGAGGTCCGGATAGGCCATCCGGATCAGCTGCTCCAGCTGCTCGGCGGGTGCGGGATCGTCGCCGTACAGCACCGCCACCTCCTCCAGCGGACCCAGGGCCGCCACCAGCTCGGCCATCTTCTTGATGGCAGCGACCCGGGTGCGGACTCGCTCGGCGGGGATGATCTCCCCATCCACCAGCTGCACCATGGGCTTGATCGCCAGCAGGGTCCCGGCGAAGGCCTGCGCTCGCGTCAGTCTTCCGCCCCGCCGCAGGAATTCCAGGGTGTCCGCGGCGGCGAACAGCCGCAGCCTGGGGACCAGGGCCTCGGCAAAGGCCACGCACTCTGCCATGGAGGCTCCCTGCTGGGCCACCTCGGCCGTTCGCGTCGCCAGCACCCCCAGGGGGTAACAGAGAATCTTGGAGTCCACCACGGCGATCCGGTCGGGCGCCACCTGCTGCGCTGCCAGCTGCGCCGCATTGTAGGTCCCGCTGATCTTGCTGGAGATGTGCACCGAGACGATCGACTCCGCTCGCTCCAGCAGCCGGCGATACACCTCTACGAACTGCCCCACCGAGGGCTGGGAGGTTCGGGGTACCCCCTTCTCTTCCCGCAGCTTGCGGTAGAACTCGTCGACGCTGATCTCCACCTTGTCCTGGTAGGCTTCTCCGTTCCAGTGGACGTTCAGGGGAACCATGGTGATCCCCAGCCGCTCGGGCTCGCCCTCGTCCATGTCGGCGGTGCTGTCGGTCACAACCCGGACTCTGGTCAATTCTCCTCCTGCCCTCAGCGGCCAGGGTATGGCCGATGGTTACTGCTGAAACGTAGTGTGAGAAAAGGGGCTCTAAAGCTAGCGACGCAGCAACACCCCGGCCCCAAACACCCCGGGGCCGGTATGGGTGCCCAGCACCGGACCGATCCTGCCGCGCTGCACCTCGGATCCTGCATGGAAGTCCAGCAGCAGCTTTAGAAGCTGATCGCCGGGTGCGGGATTGTCGCCGTACAACACCGCCAGCACCTCCACCGGCCCCAGGTCGCGCACCGCCTCGGCCGTCCGCTTGATGGTTGCCGCCCGGGTCCGCACCCTGTCGACCGGAATCACTTCGCCGCCCAGGATCTGGAACACCAGCTTGATGGACAGCAGGTTCCCGGCGAAGGCCTGGGCCCTGCCGATCCTGCCGCCTCGCCTAAGGAACTCCAGGGTATCCACGGCGGCGATGAGTCTCAGCCTGGGGATCAGATCCTCGGCCAGGGCCGCGCATTCCCGCAGGGTGGCGCCATCCTCCGCCAGTCTGGCGACTCGCATCGCCGCGATACCGAGAGGGAAGGTCGTCGTCAGAGAGTCGATCACGGCGATCTTATCGGGGGCAACGCTCTTGGCCGCCAACTCCGCGGAGTTGAAGGTCCCGCTCAACTTTGAGGAGATGTGGACCGAGACGATCCCGTCGCACTCCTTCAACAGAGCGCGGTAGGCCTCCTCGAACAGGCCGGCGGAGGGTTGGGATGTTCGCGGCGTGCCCTTTTCCTCTCGAAGCTTCCGGTAGAACTCGTCGATGCCGATCTCGACCTTCTCCTGGTAGGTCTCGCCGTTCCAGTGGACGTTCAGGGGAACCATCGTTATGCCCAGCCGCTGGGCTTCCACCAGGTCCAAGTCGGCGGTACTGTCGGTCACAACCCGGATTCTGCTCACTTCTCCTCCTGGATTCCCTGCTAGACGCCGCGTAGGGGCGGTTGGCCAACCGCCCCTACTGAAGCTCGGGATCGACGGGGCAGGCCAGGGGTACCACCCCTCATGGGCTGGGAAAAGGCCGTGGGATCGCTGCAGTGCTACTACTCGAGAGAGATGATGTAGGGGTAGTGCGGCTGGCCGCCGTCCACCACCTCCACCTCGACGTTATCCCACCGCCCCCGAATGGAGTCTGCCAATTGCCGGCCATCCTTGGTGGGCACCCCCTCCCCGCAGTAGATGGTCACCACCTCGCGCTCGGCCGCCCCCGCCCGTGCCAGCACCAGCAGGGCGACCTCGGCCAGGGAGGCCCCTGCCTCCACCAGGGCACCGTTCAGCAGGCCGATGGCCTGTCCACCCTCGATCTTCAAGCCGTTCACACGGGTGGAGCGCACGGCTCGGGTCAGCTCTATGCTCTGCACCGAGGAGATGGCGTCGCTCATAGCAGCCAGGTTGGCCTCCAGATCCGACCCAGGGTTGAAGGCCACCATGGCCGCGATCCCCTCGCAGATGGTACGGGTCGGCATGACCTTCAACTCCACCGGGGACAACGCCTGAGCCTGCTGGGCGGTCATCACCACGTTGGGGTTGTTGGGCAGCAGTATCACTTTGGAGTAGCCGGAGGCACTTGCCCCGTGGACCAACTCCTCGATGCTGGGGTTCATGCTCTGTCCGCCCGGGACCACCGCCGCCGCCCCCAGGTCTCCGAACACCCTGGCCAGCCCTTCCCCGGCGGCCACGGCCACCACTCCCACGGCATTGGCCGCCACCGACGGCCTTGCGGAGACCGAAGCCGACCCGCTCACGTAGGCGGTGTGCTGCAGCTGCATGTTCTCCACCTTGATCCTGTCCATCGAACCAAAGCGGGACACGGTGTTGAGAATGTCCCCCGGCTGGTGGGTGTGGACGTGGACGTGTACCAGATCCCGCTCTCCCACCACGATCACCGAGGTGCCGATGGCCTCCAGCTGCTGCCGTATGTCGTCGGGCCTGAGCCTCTCACCCCGGATCAACACCTCGGTGCAGTAGCCATAATCGGTGGAACTGACGACCTGCACCGGCACCAGGGCAGGCTTCCGTGGAGCGGCCATCGGAGGCGGGGTGCGCTCTCCGGTGATGAACATGTGAGCGCCTTCCAGCAGCAGCAGATAGCCCTGGCCGCCAGCATCCACGACGCCTGCTTCCTTAAGGATGGACAGGAGGTTGGGGGTGTTATCCAGGGAATCGCGGGCGGCTTCCACGGCCCGCCGCAGGACCTGGCCGACGCTGCGCTCCTCCTGGGAGGCGGCGGTGGCCGCATCCGCGGCCTCTCGGGCGACGGTGAGCATGGTCCCTTCCACCGGCTTCCCGATCCCCCGGTAGGCGGTGTTGGCACCCTCCTTCAGGGCGGCCGCCATTTCGACGCCGTCCAGCGCCTTGCGCCCGTCGATGGACCGAGCCATACCCCTGAGGATCTGGGATAGGATCACCCCCGAGTTGCCACGGGCACCCATCAAGGATCCATGGGCCGCGGCGTGGGCCACCATCCCCACGTCGTTGCTGCCGGCCTTGGAAACCTCCTCGAGAGCAGACTGCATGGTAAGCAGCATGTTGGTGCCGGTGTCGCCATCCGGAACGGGGAACACATTCAGCGAGTTGACCAGCTCCACGTTCTCCTCGAGGAGAGCGGTGCCAACCTCCAGCATCTGGCGCAGGTCGCTGCCGCTGATGCGCAGCCTGCTAACAGAGTTATCCTGATCTGCCACTTCTCTTCCAAGAGAGCGAGAGTGTCTCGCGAGATGGGGAAAGGAAAAGGAGCCATCATGACTCGACGGCTGTCGCAGCCGCTTGAGGCACCTGGTATTCCCCCAAGGTGCAGGTGAGACCGCCGCCGTCAGGCCTGGTCGCTGATGCGCAGCCCCTGCACGTTGACGTTGACCTCGGCGACCGGCATGCCTATCGCCTTCTCCACCGCGAACTTGACGTTCTGAGCGATGTTGCGGCCCACTTCGGATACTCTGGTACCGTACTCTACGATGACGTACAGGTCGATCGTGATCTGACCGTCCTTGAGGTGCACCACGATGCCGCGTTCCAGGTGCTCCCTCCTCAGCATCTCCGCGAGGCCATCCTTAAGCCTCGCCGAAGCCATCCCCACGACCCCGTACGATCTCAGTACAGCGTCCGCAGCGATAGATGCGATCGCCCTCTGGCTGACCTCGATCCTGCCCAACTTCTCCATGTCTGGCATCTGCATCCCGGCTGGCATAGGATAGGCCCCGTTTGCTAAGGGTCGGACCTTGTGATATTATAGCGGCGGTTAGCCCGGCAGTCGAGATTCCAGGCAGGTTCTTGTTGAAGGGCCTGCCTGCATTGCGCCAGGGCAGCAACTACGGGAACGAAGGGGGTGACAGCTTGCCTCTCTGCCAGATCTGCGGCAAGGGAGTCGGCTACGGCCATAACGTCAGCCACTCCAAGCGCCGGACCAACCGCCGGTGGCTGCCAAACATACAGAAAGCTACCATCACCATCAACGAAGTGAAGATGAGCGTACGCATCTGCACCCGCTGCATGCGCACCCTGCAGAAGTCGGCCTAGCTCCCCCCTCTCTATCGGCGAGCAAGAAAAGACCGGTGCCCCGGGCACCGGTTCTCTGTGTCCGCGATCTCATCTGCCTGACGCCGGGACACGGGAACCACAAAGACGCCAGGACACGAAGATCCACCAAGCCCTCTTCTCTGCGATCCTTCGTGTCTTGGTGGCTGGGGCCAGGCGCCTGTCAGCGAGTCGCCGCTCCCGCCGCCCGGCGGAGCGCCGCCAGATTCTGCGACACCGACGCCCGCTGGTTGAATACGCTGGATCCCGCTACCAGCACCTGCGCCCCCGCCCGCACCAGTTCCCCCACGTTCTCCGGGGTGATCCCCCCGTCTACCTCTATCTCCGGCGACACCCCCGGGGCAGATCTCAGGGAAGCCAGCCGCCGCACCTTGTCGACGGTGGAGGGGATCATCTGCTGCCCCCCGAAGCCGGGGTTCACCGTCATCACCAGCACCAGGTCCACCAGGTCCAGCACCTCTTCCAGAACCCCTATGGGGGTGCCGGGGTTCACCGCAACGCCGGGCCGAACCCCCAGGCTGCGAATCCTGGAGAGAACGTAGTTCAGGTGGGGACAGGCCTCCTGGTGCACCGTCAAGATGCTGGCCCCCGCCTCCGCGAAGCTGGGAGCCAGTAGCTCCGGCGACCCTATCATCAGGTGAACGTCCAGGGGGAGGGAAGTGGAGCGGCGCACGGCGGCCACGACAGCCGGACCCACGGTGAGGTTGGGGACGAAGCAGCCGTCCATGACGTCGATGTGGATGTAATCGGCCCCTGCCTCCTCAGCGGCGCGCACCTGCTCGCCCAGTCGGGCGAAGTCGGCGCTGAGGATAGAGGGGGCTAACTTGATATTCACCGGCACCTCCGCAGACAGCTGCTGAGTGCTGAGAGTGCCGAGCAGCACGGACTTCCCAGCACTCAGCACGGAGCACTCAGCACCCGCAGCTTCTTCTTGGCTTGCTCAGTGTAGCGGAGTTGGCCGCAGGCCGCCAGTATGTCCTGCCCCTTGGTTTCCCTCACCGTGCAGGGAACGTGGCCCTCCTCCAGCACCTTTCGGAAGGTCGCGACCCTGTCCAGGCGAGACGGCTTCAGCGTCGGATCCAGCGACCGGTTCATGGGGATGAGGTTAACGTGGCACAGCTGCCCGGAGAGCAGCATCACCAGCCGTCGCGCCTGGGCGACGGTGTCGTTGACCCCCTCCATCATCGTGTACTCGTAGGTGACCCGCCGGCCCGTCTCGGCGGCGTACCGGGCGGCGGCTTGCAGCAGCTGCGCGATGGGGTAGCGCCGGTTGATGGGCATGATTCGGTCGCGCACCTCGTCGGTGGCCGCATGAAGGGATATGGCCAGCCCCAGCTGCAGCCCCTCGCCGGCCAGGCGGTCGATCCCCGGAACGATGCCGGCAGTGGATATGGTGATCCGCCGGGCCCCCAGCCCAAGTCCCTCGGGAGAAACCAGCAGCCGAACGGCGCCCATTACCGCCTCGTAGTTCGCCAGGGGCTCCCCCATGCCCATGAAGACCACGTTGGTCACGAAGCGCCGGTCGGGGCCCCCTGCCCCCCGGGAGATCTGCCGCAGGGTCCTCTCGAAATGGTAGGCCTGCTCCACGATCTCGCCGGGCGACAGCTGGCGGGCGAAGCCGACCTGGCCGGTGACGCAGAAGGAGCAGCCCAGGGCGCAGCCCACCTGGCTGGAGACGCACACCGTGTAGCGGTCCGCCTCGTGGCCGGGCGCAACCGCTTCCATCAGCACGGCCTCCACCCTCTGGCCATCGTCCAGCCGAAGCAGCCGCTTGCGGGTCATGCCGTCGGCCGACACTATCTCACGCTCCAGCTCCGCCCTGGTCACCTGATGCCGCCCCGCCAATACGACCCTGAAAGGCCTCGGCAGATTGGCCATCCGGCTCAGGTCGCTCTCCAGGCGGCCGTGCACCCAGTGGAAGAGCTGGCGCCCGCGAAAGAGCGGCTGGCCCAGGGAGAGCGCCAGCTGCTCCATGGCAGCCTGGCTCATGTCGGTAAGCGATAGATTGTTCGGCTCGGTCAAAGTCATCGTCTAGCGCCAATCAAGCTTTCGACCAGGGTAGAACCAGAACATCGGGTCTTCCTCCGGTTTCCGGCCGTTGATAACGGCAGAAAACTGCTGCTAACTACAGTTCATAGTAGCATAGCCCGCACCCAATCTCAAGCCGTTGCCCCGTCACCCCTCTCAGCCGAGGCGGCTACCCACGAAGTCCCGGTGGCCCAGCAGGAAGTCGCGGATCGGCAGCGGCCGTCCCCCCTCCAGGGCCACCTCGACCAGTCGCAGGAGACCGCTGCCGGTGGCCACGCCCGCCTCTCGCCCGGACTCCAGCGACACTACCGTCCCTGGCGCTCCGGCAGCAGCTCCCGCACCCTCGGGCCGGCAAGCGGCGACCTTCAGCAAACGCCCGTTCCAGAAGCTGTAGCTCCCAGGCCACGCCCGATAGGCCCGGCTGGCCCGCCAGATCTCCACCGCCGCCCGCGACCAATCGATCAGGCCGTCCTCCTTCTTGATGATGGGGGCATAGGTGGCCAGCCTCTCCTCCTGCGGCACGGGAGCGACCAAACCCTGCAGGTAGCTAGGAAGAAGCTCCACCAGCAGATCCGCGCCCATGCTGGACAGCCTCACCTCCAGATCCGGCGCTGCCTCCTGCTCCTCGATGGGTGTCGACCTGCGAGCCAGGATCGGCCCGGTATCCAGCCCCGGGTCCATCCGCATGAGGGTAACGCCGCTGGCCTCGTCCCCGGCCAGGATCGCCGCCTGGATGGGCGAGGCTCCCCTCCAGCGGGGCAGCAGGGAGCCGTGGACGTTGATGCAGCCCTTCGGCGGCAGATCCAGCACCGTCCTGGGCAGGATCTGGCCGTAGGCGGCCACGACGATCAGGTCGGGCTGCAGATCGGCCAGGGCGACCACCGACTCCGGCGCCCGCAGCCTCTCCGGCGTCTGCACCAGCAGCCCCAGCCTCTCCGCCGCTTCCATCACCGGCGGCGGGGTCAGCCTGCGATTCCGGCCGGCGGGCCGCGGCGGCTGCGAAACCACCCCCACCACAGGGTAGCCGTGCGCGACCAGCGCCTCCAGAGAGGGAACGGCGAAGCGGCCCGTCCCCATGAAGACGACCCTTATCGACTGTGGAGAAACCATCTGCCACCCCCGGATTCAGTGTCTTCCTTCCACATCATACCACCTCCGCTGTGCTATACTGCCGTCGATCCACATCTATGTTGGAGATGAGCCGTGGCTGTTCCCGAGAGCGCGGAGTATCACCTGGGCGTGAAGGAGCTGCTCCCCGAGGACCGCCCCCGTGAGCGGCTGGCCAGCCTCGGCGCCACATCCCTCTCCAACCACGAGCTGCTCGCCGTCCTCATCGGCAGCGGGACATCCGGCCACAACGTCCTCCAGGTGGCGCAGGCGCTGCTCCACCGCTTCCAGGGGGTGGCGGGGCTGGCCAGGGCCTCGGTGGAGGATCTGTGTCGTGTGCCCGGCATCGGCCGGGTCCGGGCACTGGAGCTGAAGGCCTGCCTGGAGCTGGGCAGAAGGCTGCTGACCGCTCCGGACCTGGATCGCCCCATCATCCGCTGCCCCGCCGACGCCGCCCAACTGGTGCTGGACATGGGGCTCCTGGAGCAGGAGCATCTTCGGGTCCTGCTGCTGAACACCAAGAACCACGTCCTCGGCAGCCACGAGGTGTACAAGGGCAGCCTCAACAGCTCCCTCATCCGGGTGGGGGAGCTGTTCAAGGAGGCCCTCCGCCAGAACTGCGCCGCGATCATCCTCGTCCACAACCACCCCTCCGGGGATCCCTCCCCCTCTCGCGACGACATCCAGGTGACGCGCCAGGCCGTGGAGGCCGGGAAGCTGCTGGACGTTGCGGTGCTGGACCACCTGGTCGTCGGCCGCGGCGATCGCTGGCTCAGCATGAAGGAGCGAGGGCTCGGCTTCGACTGAGGGAGCCTTGCTGCATCCAGGTCACCGGAGACGAAGCTGTTGACAGTGGACCCCGTCGGCCCTATACTGGCGCCACTTTCCACTATAGTCGAGTAAGTCGATCGGTCAACACGACAATCCCCATTGCCCAGGTGGCGCGTTTTGGAAGGAGATCAACATGAGCGAGCAGTCCTGGCGCTTCGATACCCTGGCCCTCCATGGAGGCCATGT
>JAMCTB010000051.1:0-9778 GCA_023380955.1 Chloroflexota bacterium
GTGGGGGGCATAACCGCGGTCGGCGTGCTGGTGGCAACGGCCTTGGCTTGGGCGCTGGGACGGTACGTGGCTCGCCCGCTGGAGCGGCTGGCCGCCGCCGCGGAGGAAATCGGCGAGGGCCACCTGGACCGGGAGATTACCCTATCCGGTAAAGATGAAGTCGGTGTGCTGGCCGATAGCTTTAACCGCATGGTGCGGAGCCTGCGCGAGGCCCTGTCGCGGGAGCGCACCCGAAACCGCGAACTGACGGCGCTCAACGCCGTCGGCCAGGTGGTCAGCCTGGGTGAAGAGCTGCATGAAGTATTGGCCCGCTCATTGGAAGAAGTGGTGGATGCCCTCCATCTAAAAGGAGCTTGGATCGTGCTGTGGGGCGAGGGAGAGGACGAGCCGGCAGACCTGGTGGCCGTGGTGGGCATTGATCGCTCGCTGGTGGAGGGTTGCGCGGACCGGTTGGGGATGTACTGCGGGTGCAGGCGGGCGCTGAAAGCGGCAGCGGGGGCGGGGGAGTCTGACCCGCCTGGGCAGTGCTCTGTGCCTGAGGCGCTCGGATCGGGCTTTGCCCTGCTGGGTCCCTTCCCGCTGGTTTCAGGCGGTCGCCAACTGGGTTTCTTGTCGGCAGTGCTGCCTTCCGGCGCAGAGTTGGACCCGCAGGACCAGGAGATCCTCGCTGGGGTGGCCAGGCAACTGGGGGTCGCGCTGGAGCGTTCTCTGCTCTGGCGTCGCCTGCTAGAGCGGGAGGAGCGCGTGAGCCAGCTGCTGCAGCGGGTGATCGATGCGCAGGAGGAGGAACGCCGGCGCATCGCCCGCGAACTGCATGACGAGACAAGCCAGTCGATGGCCGCCTTGACGGTCGGCCTGAAGGTCGCATCCTCACTGATAGAACGCGATCCGCGCCGCGCTGAGAGGATCCTCGAGGGGCTGAAGGAGGCAACCGCCTTGACCCTCCGTGAAATCCACAACATTGTCTACGATCTTCGCCCCACGCTGCTGGATGACATGGGGCTGGTCCCCGCGCTGCATTGGTGTGCAACCCGCTGGCTCTCGGAGCAGGGGGTGGAGGTGGAGGTCACCGCCGAGGGTTTAGGCCAGCGACTCCCGCAACAGGTGGAGACGACCCTGTACCGCATCGGGCAAGAGGCCATCAACAACGTGGCCAAGCATGCCGGTGCCCGTCACGTCAGCATTTATCTGGAGGGTGAGAAAGGGCAGGTTCGCCTCAGCGTGGCCGATGACGGGCGTGGATTTGCCGGGGCCGGTGCGCGACGGGACCACGGGGAGAAGCCTTCACTCGGGCTGGTGGGCATGGCCGAGCGGGCCAGCCTGTTGGGTGGGGAGTGTACCGTGACCTCAGTTCCGGGTGAGGGTACGCGGGTCGCGGTCACCATTCCGTTGCCGGAAGGGGGTGTTTTCACTGATCAGGGTGCTGTTGGCGGATGACCATGCCATGTTCCGTGCCGGGATCCGTCTGCTGCTGGAGCTGCAGGATGACGTTCAGGTCGTGGCCGAGGCGGCAGACGGACGAGAGGCCCTCCAGAGAGCGAAGGAGCTGGGTCCAGACATTGTGCTCATGGATATTGCGATGCCGGGCCTCGATGGAGTGGCGGCCTGTAAGGAGATCACGGCAGCTCTTCCTGACACGCGGGTCATCCTGCTCACCCAGTATGAAAATCGCGAGTATATCCTCCCGGCGACGAAGGCAGGCGCCTGTGGCTACGTGCTGAAGCGTGCCGCTGCGGACCAGTTGGTGAGCGCCATCCGAGCGGTTCACGCTGGTGGGGCTTACATTGATCCGGCCGTGGCGTCGGTGATGATGGCCGAACTGCGCACTCCTTCCCAGATTGGCTTGGATAGGCTTTCGGAGCGGGAGCGGGAGGTGCTGGTACTGATCGCCCAGGGCCGAACCAACCGCGAGGTGGCGGAGGTTCTGAGCGTAAGCCCCAAAACCGTGGATTTCCATCGCGCCAATCTGATGCAGAAGTTGGGACTCAAGGGGAGGGCTGATCTGGTGCGCTTTGCGGTGCGCCACGGGCTGGTGGAGTGATAAACCTGGGGAAATCACCAGGTCTGATCTAGGGGTTTTCCGCCAAAGGTCTGGGAGGCCGCGCAGTTACGGGCGCGGCTTCTATTTTGCTAGGGTAAGAGCGGGAATACTGTGCCCACGAGGGTTTCTGGCAAAGGAGTGAATGAAGCGTTGCAGAGCGGGAAGGAAGGGACTCTTAAGGAGCGCCGCAGTTTCCTGGCCAAGACCCTGGCCGTGGTGGCCGCAGGCCTGGCGGCGGAAGTGATCACCATCGGGGACGATGTGGTCAAGGCCGCAACGGGCGCCATCTCAAAGGAGAAGACCCTGGTGCCGGTTCCCAACTTGCCTCCGGCCGCCGCCGGCGAAGACCAGACCCTCCGCATGATGGAGGATCTGCGCCGGGCCTTGAACAAGCCAGTGGAGCAGCGCCGCTGGGGGATGGTGATCGACCTGCGCAAGTGCGTCGGCTGCCAGTCCTGCACGATAGCCTGCATTGCGGAAAACAAGCTCCCTCCCGGCGTTGTGTATCGCCCCGTCATCACTGAAGAGAAGGGCGAGTTCCCGCACGTGGCCAAGACTTTCACGCCGCGGCCGTGCATGCAGTGCGAGGAACCGCCGTGCGTTCCGGTCTGTCCCGTTGGCGCCACGCACAAGCGGCCGGACGGTATCGTGGCCATCGACTACGATGCCTGCATCGGCTGCCGTTACTGCATCGCCGCCTGCCCCTACAACGCCCGGACCTTTGACTTCGGCGAGTTCCACGACGAAGGCGGCGAGGTTCCGGCCTACGACCTGGTTCCGTCGCGGGAATATGGGGGTGTGTGGAACAGGCAACATGACGCCTCGCCGGTGGGTAACGCCCGCAAGTGCACCTTCTGCCTGCACCGGATCGAACGGGGCGAGCTGCCTGCCTGCACCATATCCTGCATGGGCCACGCCACGTACTTCGGCGATCTCAACGACCCGCAGAGCCTGGTGCAGGAGCTGGCTGGCAAGGCGAATGCCACCCGGCTCAAGGAGTGGGCAGGCACCAAGCCCAGGGTCTATTACCTGCAGTAAGAGCAGTAGGAGGGGTGGACCGATGCGTTCAGGAGTTCGCAACTTGCTGGTGCTGCTTTGGGTCGTCGCCCTGCTGGCTGGAAGCTACGCGGTGGTGCTCCGGCTGACCTCCGGGCACCGCCTGGCGGGTTACGGCAGCTATGTCGTGTGGGGCCTGGGCGTGGCCCAGTACATCTACTTCATGGGGATATCCGCCGGGGCCTTTCTGCTGTCCTCGCTCTACTATATTTTTGGCTTGAAGAAGCTGGAGGCCATGGCCCGCCCAGCCTTGTTGGCGGCTTTCGCCGGCCTGGTGGCGGGATTGGTCTCCATCTGGACGGACCTGGGATGGATGAGCCGCGCCTTCTCCGTCTTGTACCGCCCCAACTTCCGGTCGATGATGGCCTGGATGATTTGGCTATACACTGCGTACGGCTTGCTGCTGCTGTTCGTGATGTACTCGGTGTTCAAAGGCGACCAACGGCGCACCCAGACCGCCTCAATCATCGGCGTGCCCCTGGTCATGGCCCTTAGTGGCGGCGTGGGCGCCCTGTTTGCCACCTTGGGCAGCAGGCCTCTCTGGCATACGCCTCTATACCCGGTGTTCTTCATCCTCGGCGCCCTGGTGAGCGCAGCCGGCCTGTTGCTGGCCATGCTTGCCCTGTGGGATGAAAGGAGCCCGGCCATGGCCGAAGCGCGGCAGAGTCTGGTGCCAATCGTGCTGGGCTTGCTGGCGGCCGACGTGTTGCTCGAGTGGGCGGAGTACTCGGTGGGCCTCTGGTACGGAATAGGCGGTGAACAAGCACTTCTGAGTCGGATTCTCTTCGGCCAGTACTGGTGGGTGTTTTGGATCGTCCACGTGCTGCTGGGCCTGGTTGTGCCAGCGGTCCTGCTGCTGGCGAAGCCGAGGGATGTTGCGGCACAGGGGGCGGCCGGCCTGCTGGTCGTCGTTACCTACCTGGCCGTGCGCCTGAACCTGGTGATTCCCGGACTGGTGACCCCCGAACTGCAGGGTCTGGAGACCTCATTCACGGATCCCAGGCTCGTTTTCCGGTACAGCCCGTCACTCTTTGAGTGGGGTATATTCCTCTTCGCCGCGGCGGTGGCCGCGGGACTAATCGGGGCTGGCGCGCGCTATCTGCCCATCACCTCTGTGTCGGTTGGCCGGAAGGAGGAGAAAACCGCATGAACTTTGACGAATTTCTCAGTCGCGGTGTGTCCCGCCGCAGCTTCCTGAAGGTTGGCGGAACCACGGCGGGCGCGGCCGCCCTGGGCCTTACGGGCCTGGCTGGACTGCGGCGGGTTAAGGCCGGGGAGGCCCCGCCCGAGGACAAGACGGTTGCTACCGCCTGCGTCATGTGCCCTTCGGAATGCGGATTGAAGGTAAACGTATCCGGGGGCGTGGTCTCAGCAATCTACGGCAACCCCTACGTTCCGTACAACAACGGCGCCGTGTGCGCCAAGGGCTCTTCCGGTGCGCAGATGGTGTATTCGCCATACCGCATCAAGTACCCCATGGTGCGGGTGGGGGAGCGCGGGGAGGGCAAGTTCAAGCGCGTCTCTTGGGATGAGGCCTTCGACACCATCGCCAAGAAGCTGGTGGAGATCAAGCGGACGTATGGTCCGGAATCGGTAATCATGGACGCCGGCGACGTGACCGACCGCGACCCCTATTGGCGCGTGTTTTTCGCCTATGGCACGCCCTACTGTACCGAGCACGGCGCCATTTGCGATACGCCTCGGCGGCACGGCCCCAAGCTGATGTTTGGCGGCAAGCGCCCCGAGCCCGAGATCATGCGCCCCCTGCTGTTGCGGCAGCCGGACGGCAGCCTGAAGAACGACTACAGCTACAAGACGAAGCTCATCATTTACGTGGGCTGGAATCCGTTTACCGCCACCCGGATCAACTACGAATCCCGGGGCACGGTGGAGGCCAAGCTGAATGGCGCTCGGATTGTGGTTGTGGACCCTGCTCTGTCCAACACGGCCAGCAAGGCCGACCTGTGGCTACCCATTCGGCCGGGCACCGACCCCGACCTCTTCGCCGCCATGCTGCGCTTCATCCTGGAGAATGACAACCAGGCGGACCCCAACCACCGCTACATCGACTGGTCTTTCAAGGACTGGAGCGTCGGCTGGGACGAGTTTGAGGCCGCCTTCCGCTCCTGGTGGGGCAAGACGGACCCGATCAACGGCAAGAGCTACTTCAGCCTGGAATGGGCGGCAGACCGTTGCGGCTTCAGCCAGCGGCAGATCGCCGATCTGGCGCATGAGTTCGGCATCACCAAGCCGGCCGCCCTGGTTTGGGGCATGAACGGGACGGGTCACCACTACAACGGCTATACGACCTCCATCCTGGGTACGGTCCTCGACGTTATCACCGGCAACTTCGACGTTCCGGGCGGCGTTGTCGACACCGAACTGACCAAGTCCAGCAAGGGCGGCAAGGCCACGGGCAAGGATTTCCTGAAGCGGAAGGTCAAGCGGGTGATCAACGGAGTCGAGGTTGAGGCGACTCAGGATGAGCTGCACATGGACCACTACGGGGATTGGCCGGCGGCCTGGGACGACGTGGTGGGCGACTTTCCGCGGCGCTTTCAGGAAGGGGTGACCCTGCGGTATGGGCCCTTCCGGGGGCACCGCTATCCCATCAAGGCCTTCGTCATCCGCACCGGCAATCCGCTGATCACCGGGTCGGAAACCACCACGTGGCAGAAAGCCCTGACGGCGAAGGACCCAAATGGCCAGTATAAGGTCGAGCTGGTGGTCAACATTGACACGCCCTTCCTGGAGACGGGCATGTACGCGGACGTGGTGCTGCCCGAAGCCAGCTACCTGGAGCGCATGAGCCTGTGCGACATCTATCCCTCGCACCCTGTGTTGTACATGCGGGATAAAGTTCTTCCCGCCTCGCTCCATGAATCCAAGACCCCCTTTGAGATCATGATCGGACTCGCCAAGGCGCTGGCTGCCAACGGCGACCCGGACATCCAGGCGGCGGACTTTTGGGGGAAGTACAACTCCGAGGAGGATTTCTGGAACGAGGCCATGGCTCCCGCCCCATCCATGAAGAACGTCGGCACACCGCTTCCCTATCCCCAGTACCCCGCGGGCTACAAACTGGTCGGCACGCCGGATTCCCTGGAGGCCGGCCGGGTCACGATTGATCACAAGAAAAAGGAGGTCAAGGGCGAACCCCTGACCGCCACCTGGATGCGGGAACACAACGGCGTTGCCGTTTGGCCAATGGCGTATCTTCGCTACCGGGACGCGGGCGGAGGCATTCTGGGCACCTCGTCCAAGAAGATCGAGTTCAAGTTCTCCCGCTACGATCAGTACAACAAGCTCATCGAAAAGGCCGGCGAGACGCCGATGGCGCTCAAGGCAGCGGGCTTTGATCGGTACCCGCCCACCTTCTACTGGTTTGAGACCAAATGGAATCCGCATACCAACCCCGCCTATACCAAGTACAAGGATGAGTATCCCTTCCAACTCATCTCCGGCCGCGTTCATCATGCCATGAGTGGAACCCAGATGGTCGATTATTTGGGGCGCATCAACGCCGAGGGCCTGTGGATGCCCCTAAACGAGGACCGGGAGTTCGCCGAGGTGAGCATGGGGCCGACCGGGGCTGAGCCCGTTGGGCGGAAGCGCCGGATTCCCGCCAGAACCTGGTCCGTGGGGACGATTCAGATGAACGCCAAGGATGCTGCCGGGCTGGGTTTGCGCTCCGGTGACCTGGTCGTGATCGAGAACCCGCTGGGGGCCTCCGTTAAGGGGCGGATTTACGCTACGGAAACCATCCGTCCCGGCGTGCTGCGCATGGCGCTGGGAACCGGCGGCCGTTTCAGCCCCGGCCTCGGTAAGACCGCGGCCTTTAGGGAGACGAGTGCCAATCATAACCTGCTCGTGGATCCCACGGCGCTTTCACCCATCATGGGGATGCCTGCGTACGTCGACATGGTCGTCAAGGTGCGTAAAGCCTGAAGGAGGCGCGGGCCATGCTGGACCTGCTGACGTCGCGGGTGGAGATGTACGGGCTGCTGCGGGACGCGTTTTCTTACCCGGTCACGGAAGGCGTGATCAGGCGGTTGTCGTCCCTGGAGCCGGACGGGGAGGCCGCGCCGACACTCCAGGCGGTGGCGCGGAGCCTACATGGTATTTTGGGGCAGGCCCGGCAGGGGGAAGAACTGCTAGAGGATCTGAATCGGGAGCACTCACGGCTGATGGCCGGACCGGGCCTGCCGCCTGCCCCGCCCTACGGGTCCTATTACCGTGACGCCCAGGGTGCGTTGTTCGGCCAAGAGACTCAGACTGTGGCTGATGTGTACCGGAGGCACGGCTTTGTCCCCGCGTCCCCAGGGGTGCCTGCTGACCACCTGGCCCTGGAACTGGAGTTCATGGCAGCCCTGGCCGAGACTGCAACGGTGGCCGCTGCAGAGAGGCGTGGAATTGATCTGAGGGATAGCCTCGGGGTGCAGCGGAGCTTCCTCAGGGAACACCTGATTCCTCTCAGCCGGGCCTTTACCAACTGCCTGCTGGAAGCCGAGCCGTCGGACTTCTTTGCCGGGCTGACTCAGCTTCTGCACCAGTATCTCAGCGCTGACCTGGCCTTCCTCCAGGAGGTGGATACACCGCTTCAGAAGGCGTGAAGAGGGGTAACGGCACCCTCTGATTTCCGCCCTCTAGGTTCAGCCGAAGCGAAAGACCGCCGGATCCGCATACGCCACGCGGACCCGGCGGTCCTGTTCTTCATGCTAGCTATTAGCGCCGGCGGTAGCCGGTTATATAGCCGTTGCAGCGCGGGAGAAGCGCTGCACAAGCCCGCGTCCCACCCAAGCCAGGGTGAGCATGACAGGAACTTCAATGAGCGGCCCAATCACTGTAGAGACGGCAACCATGGGCGAAGCGGCGAACGCGGTCAGGGCCAAAGCGATGGAGAGTTCGAAGTTCCGCCCTGTAACGTGGAAACCCACAGTCACCGCCTTATGCATGGGCAGTCTTGCCAGGAAATGAGCGGCGAAGGTGCCGACGAAAAATAGCAATACCAAGAACAGCACCAGCGGCAACACCATGTAGACAACCAGCTCGGGCTGGTTCAGGATCACCTCGCCTTTCAGCGCAAACATCAAGACAAGGGTAATCAGCAGAGACGTGAGCTGGATCTTCCCGAGGACTGGGGCAAGCCGCTCCTTGAACCAGGCTTCGCCCCTTCCTGCAATCACCAGTTTCCGTGTGAGGTAGGCGGCAATGAGGGGCAGCACTAGGTAGAGGAACGTGCTCTGCAAGACCATGGCGGTGGGAAGCGGAACGCGGGTTCCGATCAAGAGCGAGATCCAGAGGGGCACGGAGGCGATCTGAATGAGGCTGTTCCAGGCCATGAGGCTCACGGAGAGCGCATTGTCCGCCCCACCCAGGTCTGCCCAGACCAGTACCATGCCCACACAGGGGGCTATGCCGAGAAGAATTAGGCCGGTCCAGAGGTCTGGATGATTGCGCAGGAACAGCCACCCCATGGCAAACAGGAGCAGCGGGTTGACCAGGTAGTTGAGGAGAATGGACAAGAGAGCCGGATGGACCTCGGACGCGGAACGCCACAGGTTGTCAAAGGGCACCTTGGCTACGGTGGGATAGATCATAAGGAACAGGCCCAACGGAATCAGCGGCTCAGCGGCAGCCCCCAGGCGCGGCGCCAGTCTGCCCAGCAAAAGCCCGGTACCCATGCCCAATACAATCAGAACCGGAAACAACTTGTCGAGAAGGCTTAACCGCGCGATCGTCCCTGTCTCCATCAACACCATTTTCCTTTCGCTTGCTGTCTTTCCAACGCTTGTTTCAGCCGACGCGTTTTGTGTGCCGGACCGAGGCAGCCATGTCCCTGAGTTGGGCCAGAATCCCGGAGTTCGCAAGGCTGTAGTGGCTCCAGGTACCGTGAGTTTCCCAGGAGATCAGGCCGGCCTGCACGAGTACCTTGAGGTGATAGGAGACCTTTGATTGCCCAAGGCCCAGCAATTCCTGAAACTCGCAGGTGCAGAGACCGGGCCGCTGGCCGAGAAGGTGAAGAATCTGAAGGCGAATTGGGTCGCCAAGCGCCTTGCCAAGGTTGGCGAGTGAGAGCGACTCCTGGTCCGCGAGCAAGGCCAGTTCGCCCTGGCGTACCCTCGGAGTCTCGGTAAGGCAGTACTTCAACACTACCTCCCCTTCATCAACAAAAGTTGCTGCTTCTAAATATATAGTTCAAGGTAGTGTCTCGTCAAGAGGTGTAAATTCGGTTTCCTAGCGGTTCGGGTCCAAATGCTTAGTCGGCCACCAGCAACGCCGTGTCTGGCAAGGCCTGGGGCGCCTTCTGCAGATTGCTCATGGACTCTTGGCTGAAGTAACGCCGGCCAACGGCCCACTCGTCATGCTGCTCGGCCAGGACTGCGCCCATCAGCCGGACCGCCGCTTCCCGGTTGGGGAAGATCCCAACCACGTCTGCCCGGCGCTTCAGATCCTTGTTCAGCCGCTCCAGGGGGTTGGTGGAATGCAATTGACGCCAGTGCTCGTTGGGAAACGCCATGTGAGCCAGAATGTCTTCGGCTGCCTCAAGCAACAGCCCTCTGTGTCAAGATAGGAGAGACACCTGGCCCCCTCGAAATTAGTGTCTGATGTAGAGGGCGGAGAAAGGTGAGACTCGATTGAAGAAGGAGCAGTTTGGAGGTCAAGACGAGAGGACAGGCA
>JAMCTB010000051.1:9867-11414 GCA_023380955.1 Chloroflexota bacterium
GATCGGTGTGCTCCCGGGGAGCTGGGTGCCTTGCTCCGGCGTGAAGGGCTGTACTCCTCTCATCTGACCAAGTGGCGGCGCCAGCGTGATGAGGCGATACGGGCCGGCCTGACGGCAAAACAGCGGGGACGAAAGCCGCAGAAGCCCGATCCGGCGGCCGAGCGCATCGCCGTGCTACCTGGTACCGCCGCCAGCAGTCAGGTGACAGTTGTCGCAAACTCCGGCCTACACCCGAGCGGGCCTTGACCCCAGAGGAGCGGCAGGCGGTCCTGGATACGCTACATAGCCCACGCTTCGCCGATCAGTCTCCAGCAGAGGTCTATGCCACCTTACTCGACGAGGGCACCTACCTCTGCTCCGTGAGCACCCCCGAGTCAGCTTACCGTCCATGCCGGCCGAGGTTCGTCGATGACTTCGAAGTCCGTTGCCTTCCTGCTGGCTGACCTGGGGTTCACGAAGACTCACAGCCGCCCCTACACGAGTAATGACAACCCCTTCTCTGAAGCGCAGTTCAAGACGCTCAAGTACCGTCCAGAGTTTCCTGACCGATTCGGCTCCATCGAGGACGCCCGCGCCTTTTGCCAGGTGTTCTTTCGATGGTATAACACGGAGCACCACCATTCTGGCATTGCCCTATTGACGCCAGAGATCGTGCACACGGGGTGTAGCCAAGCGGTCAAGCAGGCAAAGCAGACCGCCCTGCTGGCAGCATACGAGCGGCATCCAGAGCGTTTCGTCCGGAAGCCGCCACAACCGCCGGCCCTCCCAGAGGCTGCCTGGATCAACCGGCGTTCACCAGCCGGTCCACGGTTAGAAACAGGACCCGGTAGCCGCGGTCCACGGCTTTGCGGCCCAGGGCCACTGCCCTAGGCGTCGCCTGCATCCAGGCCGGCCACCGGGTGCGGTTCACCACGGTCACCGCCCTCGCCAACGACCTCCTGGCCGCCCGGGACGATCATAGCCTCACCCGCGTCATGCGGCGGTGGCGCGCCATCCCGCTGGTGATCCTGGACGAGCTGGGCTTCGTCCCCCTATCGCGGGACGGCGCCCAGGTGCTCCTCCAGTTCGTTTCCGACCGCTACGACCATGGCCGCAGCGTGATCGTCACCACCAACCTGGAATTCTCGCGTTGGACGGAGGTGTTCCACGATGCCCAGATGACCGCCGCCCTCCTGGACCGGCTCACCCACCGCTGCCATATCATCGAGCACACGGGTGAGTCCTACCGGTTCAGGGAGAGCCTCCAGAGGCAGGCTGCTCAGGTCTGATTTACCATGCCGGGGTGGCTCAAAATTTGATCGACGAAGCGGCTCAGTTTTCGGTTGACAAACACATGTGGATTCCTCCTTGCGAATGTGATGTGGGTGTTACACTCGCTAGGAACCACATCGGTGGCCTTTCTGTCAAGACCACCACCCCGAATTTACACCACCACTTGAGACTCTAGCCCTGGTGGCGGGTTCCGGGCTAAACTCTCACGCCATTGGCGGCGAGAAAATCATGGATAAAATTCGTGGGCGGTAAGAGCCTACGGCAGTCTCTCGTCG
>JAMCTB010000052.1:0-4250 GCA_023380955.1 Chloroflexota bacterium
TGGCTGCCCGGTTGCGCACAACCGAGCTTACAGGGCAAGTGGGCAGCAGACAAGTTTCTGTGCTTCGCACAGGGTTCCCGGAACCCTGAGGTACTCAGGGTGACAATGAAAAGGCCCATACCTGGTGTCAAAGGCCGTGGAAGTAGCTCAGGGCCTGGTGGTAGTCGTCCGGGGTGTTGAGGTCGAGCAGAACCTCCGGGCTCTCCATGGGGATCTCCTGAGTCTCGGGGCGGTAGCGCCGCATCATCTCGCGAAGCCCTTGCTGCTCCTCGGGAAGGGTGCTCAGGGCAGGCAGGAGCGTAGAGGAAATCACCGGAGGATGGCCTCGCCGGCCCTGGTGGACGGGGATGGTGACGAGCGAGTGGCTCTCCAGGTGGGCGCCTATCAACCGTCGGAGGGTCTCGGCGCGACGGGGTTGGTCCACCGCCAGAAGGAGGACGGCATCGATCCTCGAGGGCAACGCCCTTACACCCGCCTCGATGGACGTCGACTTGCCCAGGCTGTAGCGGGGGTTGGACACCAGGGAGAGTTCGCCGAAGTGGCGGAGGGGAACCGCGACCCGTTTTGCCTCGGCCCCAAGGACGACGGCTATCGGTTGGGCGCCTGCCCGGATCAGCTGCTCCGCCTGATAGGCGATCAGTGTGGTCCCGAGCCAGGGCAGGAGAGCCTTGGGCTGCCCCATCCTGCGGGATTCGCCGGCCGCCAGCAGGATGGCCGCGACGGTAGCGCTCACGGTCTTCTCCTTTTCCCCTTCCCCCTGCGGCTCTTGCCACGAAACCCTTTCGCATTATAATGGGTGCCGCAACGATGCTCACTGGCTCATCACAGGGGAAGAGTTGCATCATCTCTCGAGTGACCCGGCGCGGACCGGAGATGTTTGGTTTTTCCCGTGCGATCAGGCAAGAAAACCGAGGAGGGTTCGAAGGCATGCGGATCAACACCACAAAGCGGCTCCTGCAGGAGGGCAAGCCGGCGATCGGTACCTGGCTGAACCTCCCCTGCGTGAACTCCGCCGAGGCCATGGCTCACGCCGGGTGGGACTGGGTAACCGTCGACATGGAGCACGGCCCCATCGACTTCGAGATGCTGAACAACATGTTCATGGCCATCGGGACCACCGGTGCGATGCCGATGTGCCGCATCCCGGACAACGATCCGATCTACATCAAGCGGATCCTGGATGCCGGCGCCTGGGGCATCGTCGTGCCCATGGTCTGCTCGACGGAGGAGGCCGCCAACGCCGTCAAGTACGCCAAGTATCCCCCTGAGGGCATCCGGAGCGCAGGCGGAGGCCGGTGGCGCTTCTGGGCCGGCGCCGATTACCCCCAGCATGCGAACGACGAGATCCTCGTCATAGTCCAGATCGAGCACATCGATGCTGTGAAGAGGGCCGAGGAGATCCTCTCCGTTCCCGGCGTCGATGCCTGCTTCATCGGCCCCAACGATCTGGCCTGGTCCATGGGTCTGGGCAAGGGTATCGGGGAGAAGGACCCGAGCCACGCCGAGGCGGTGGCCGAGGTGCTGCGGGCGGCCAAGAAGGTCGGTACGCCGGCCGGCATCCATTGCCGGAGCGTCGACGAGGTGTCCATGCGGATCGAGCAGGGCTTCCAGTACCTGGCCTGCATGAACGACATCAACTTCATGTTCAACTCGGCCGCGGCCGGGGTCAAGCAGATCCGCGAGCGGATGGCCAAGTAGCACGCCTCGTAGGGGGTGGGTCTCAGACCCGCCCCCTACACCCCCACCCCACGGGCGTTGGAGGGCGCTGTTCGCTGCCGTCCCAGTTCGGCACAGGAATTGATGGTGGAAGATGGGGCAGAGCCATGCCTCCGAGTAGCAGTGATACTGGCCGAAATGGGAGCGGAGAACATCAATGCAGCAGATAGGGCAGCCAAGTCCCTACGGATTGGAGATGCACGGGATCCAGAACACCGGCAACGTGTACTGGAACCTCTCAACGCCGGCCCTATACGAGCAGGCGGTACGACACCGGGAAGGGCTGATCGCACACCTGGGGCCGCTGGTGGTGCGGACCGGGCAGTACACGGGCCGATCGCCGAAGGACAAGTTCGTGGTGAAGGAGCGCAGCAGCGAGGACAAGATCTGGTGGGGGTCGGTCAACCAGCCCTTCGCTCCGGATAGGTTCGAGCGGCTCTACCATCGCCTGCTGGCCTACGTTCAGGGCAGGGATCTCTTCGTGCAGGACATGTACGTGGGGGCAGATCCCGCTTACCGGATTCCCATCCGGGTCATCACGGAGCATGCCTGGCAGAGCCTCTTCGCCAGGAACATGTTCATCCGTCCCGACCGAGCCGAGATCGACAAGGTGGCGCCCCAGTTCACGGTCCTGGTGGTGCCCAACTTCCACGCGGTGCCGGACCTGGACGGCACCAAGTCCGAGGTGTTCATCGTCGTCAATTTCGAGCGGAAGCTGATCTTGATCGGTGGCACGGCCTACGCAGGGGAGATCAAGAAGTCGCTCTTCACAATACTGAACTACCTGCTGCCGCTGGAGCGAGTGCTCTCCATGCACTGCTCTGCCAACCAGGGGCCCAAGGGCGACGTGGCGCTCTTCTTCGGGCTCTCGGGCACGGGCAAGACCTCCCTCTCCTCCGACCCGGCCCGGACGCTGATCGGCGACGACGAGCACGGGTGGAGCGATCGCGGGGTGTTCAACTTCGAGGGCGGATGCTACGCCAAGGCTATTCGGCTCTCCAAGAAGGCCGAGCCCGAGATCTACGAGGCCACCCGCAAGTTCGGAACCCTGTTGGAGAACGTGGCCATCGACACCCTGACCCGCAGGATAGATCTGGACGACTCCTCCCTCACCGAGAACACCCGGGCGGCTTACCCCATAAGCCACATCGCCAACGCCACCAGGTCTGGCATGGGGGGGCATCCCTCAAACATCATGATGCTCACGGCCGATGCCTTTGGGATTATGCCACCCATAGCCAAGCTGACTCCGGATCAGGCCATGTACCACTTCCTCTCGGGTTACACGGCCAAGGTGGCGGGGACGGAGCGGGGGCTGGGCGCCGGACCCGAAGCCACCTTCAGCACCTGCTTTGGGGCTCCCTTCCTGGTTCTGCACCCCTCCGTCTACGCCAAGCTGCTGGGCGAAAAGATCGACCGGCACAAGGCACGAAGCTGGCTGGTGAGCACCGGGTGGGTCGGCGGCCCTTACGGGGTTGGGTCGCGCATCAAGATCGCCTATACCCGAGCCATGGTGCACGCCGCGCTACAGGGGCTGCTGGACCAGGTGCCCACCAGGAAGGACCCCGTGTTTGGGCTGGAAGTGCCTCTTCACGTGCCCGACGTTCCCGACGAGCTGCTCTGGCCACGGGATAGCTGGTCCGATGCCGACGCATACGATCAGCAGGCGAGGATGTTGGCCGAGAAGTTCAAGGCCAACTTCAAGCAGTTCGAGGATCAGGTTTCCGATGCCGTGAAGGCGTCGGGCCCGAGCATCTGACGGGGTGACGGGGCGACAGGGCGATTCCCTCTCCCTCTGGGAGAGGGTCAGGGTGAGGGCTCTTTCGGTGCCAGACAAAGAGCCCTCACCCGCCCTCGCTGCACTCGGGCGGCCTCTCCCAAGGGGAGAGGCGGAGCCTCTCTCTCCCCGTCTCCCCGTCGCCGTTTCTCCCCGCCTCGGCTAGGCCGCTCGCCGCTGGGGGACGGGGACTCCCTGCCCTGCCACCTGGTCGTGGACGGAGGGGATCAGCTGGTTGGTGCCGGCGTCGTAGGCGTAGAGGATGTCCGCCAGGGTGTTGGCGTGCTCCTCTTCCTCTCGCAGGATCTCCTCGAACAGGGTGCGCGTCACGATGTCGTTGAAGCCACAGTAGCGAACGATCTCACTGTAGAAGTTGACCGTCATTCGCTCGTCGACGAGGTCGATCTCCAGCATGTTGCGCAGGTCGTGGCCGTAGTCCACCGACTTGGTCCAGTGCTGGATGACTTCCTCCGGCTTGTCCACAGGCACCCCGCCCAGGGCCTGGATCCGCTGCCCGATCTCGTCGATGTGGTGCAGCTCGCTCTCGGCCTGCTCCTTGAATATCTCTCGGATCTCCGGGCTGTGGAGATCCGTGGCCATGAAGTAGTGGTGCCAGTACTGCATGAAGGCTATCCACTCGCGCTGGTCCGATGCCGACGCATACGATCAGCAGGCGAGGATGTTGGCCGAGAAGTTCAAGGCCAACTTCAAGCAGTTCGAGGATCAGGTTTCCGATGCCGTGAAGGCGTCGGGCCCG
>JAMCTB010000052.1:4260-9609 GCA_023380955.1 Chloroflexota bacterium
CGCTCTCGGCCTGCTCCTTGAATATCTCTCGGATCTCCGGGCTGTGGAGATCCGTGGCCATGAAGTAGTGGTGCCAGTACTGCATGAAGGCTATCCACTCGCTGGCCAGCGCCCGGTTGAGGAGCTGGATTACCTCGTCCCTGTTGGCCTTGTAGGCCTCGGTGACGAGGCCCTCTTCCAACTTCTGCCGGCTCTTGTTGGCCATGTCCCGGAGGCGGTCGTCCCAGATCTTGCCTCGCCCAGTCTGCATCGCCATGGAAAGCACCTCTTCTCACCCTGATGAAGCTTCGTCCGGTGGGCTTTTCCCGAGACCCGCGATACGGGTCCGGGGCAGCGCCGAAGCCGGTACGCGGCAAGGCTCATGCCACTAATCTCTCCTTCTTTACTTCTGCCCGATCGACGTGGCCTTGGGCTATTTGCCTAAAGGAGGGCCAGCGTCTCCCCTGCGAATCCACCGAAGGCCCCATGTGCCCGTACATTGTGCACAATAAGGGCCGGGGATTTCTGAGCAGCCAGCACGTTGTCCCGCTCCGAACGGTCCACTACCATCTCGGTAGACTCCGAACAGGTGAGGAGGTGGGAGTGGAAAACATCAACTCAGCGGACACAGCGTGGGTTCTCGTTTCCGCCGGACTGGTCATGCTGATGACGCCGGCCGTAGGTTTCTTCTACGGCGGGTTGGTGCGGCGGAAGAACGTCCTTTCGGTGATCATGCAGAGCATGTTCATACTGGCCCTGATCAGCGTGCAGTGGGTGCTGTGGGGATACAGTCTCGCCTTCGGGCCCGATCGGCACGGGATCATCGGTGGCCTGGAGTGGGTGGGGCTCGGCGGTGTCGGACTCAACCCGAATGCCGATTACGCACCCACCATACCCCACCAGGCTTTCATGATCTTCCAGGCGATGTTCGCCGTCATTACCCCTGCCCTGATAACGGGCGCCTTTGCCGAAAGGAAGAGCTTCAAAGCCTTCGTGATATTCACCCTGCTCTGGGCGACCTTCGTCTACGACCCGCTGGCTCACTGGGTTTGGGGCACCGGTGGCTGGCTGAAGAGCCTGGGGGTCTTGGACTTCGCCGGTGGGACCGTGGTGCACATCAGCTCGGGGGTATCGGCCCTGGTGGCTGCCCGGGTCCTTGGGCCCCGGTTGGGGCTGGGGGAGGAGGCCATGTATCCCCACGATGCCACCATGTCGGTGCTGGGTGCCGCTCTGCTCTGGTTCGGGTGGTTCGGCTTCAACGCCGGGAGTGCCCTGGCTGCCAACGGGGTAGCCGTCAATGCCTTCGTGGTCACCAATACGGCGGCAGCTATGGCGGCGCTGACCTGGATCACCGTGAGTTGGGCCCACAAGGGGAGGCCCAGCGTGCTGGGTGGTGCCGCGGGCGCGGTAGCTGGGCTGGTGGCCATCACGCCGGCCTCGGGCTTCGTCACTGCCCAGGGCTCCATCCTGATCGGGCTGGGCGCGGGGATTGTCTGCTACTTCGCCACTCAGCTGAAGGGGAGGCTGGGTGTGGACGACGCCCTGGACGTATGGGGTGTGCACGGGATAGGCGGGACCTGGGGAGCCATGGCCACCGGCCTCTTCGCCACGGTGGCGGTCAACGAGGCCGGCGCCAACGGGCTCTTCTACGGCGATCCGGACCAGGTGTGGAAGCAGCTGGTGGCCGTGGTGGTCACCTGGGTTTACTCGGCGGCGGTGACTTGGCTGCTGCTGAAGGTGGTGGACATAACCGTTGGGCTCCGCGTGGCGGAGCACGAAGAGGTGCTGGGTCTCGATGCGACGCAGCACGGCGAGGCGGCTTATCAGCCCTAGGCGCTGCCGGCAATCGGGTGTCGCTGCCAGGGGAGCGAGCCTGTAGCTTAGAGATAAGAGCTAACGACTACTCCGGAGGTGAGAAGGCGATTATGTTGATAGGATCTCTGGTTTCCTTCGGTGTTCTGGTTCTGGCCTGGATCGTCCTCCCTATCGAGGGGAAGAAGGTCAAAGAGATGGACCCATGGAGTGAGAAGGTCGGGTCCACCAGGTAGTGCACCCGCGGCGGCGCCGGCGCCGGGACTCCCTCGGCGTCGAGCCCGCTCTCGATCTGCCCGTGGCGCTGCTTCCGGTGCGCCGTCGCGGCCGGAACGAATGGGCGTGCGTCCACCGTCTGCCACCGCTGATCCACGGCGAGGGGGTGGAGCCATCAGCCGTCGGCCACGAGCGTGCGGCTGATGACTCGCCTAGGCGGCGGTGAACAGGTCGATCCCCGTGCGGATCATGATGCCGACCAGGAGTAGGGCGAGGGACGCCCGGATCGCCCTGGGTGATACCCTGGAGTTGACCCTGCCCCCGAACTGAGCCCCGATAACCGAGCCCACGATGACGGCGGCAGCTATCGCCAGATCGAACTGGCCGGTGGCAATCTTGCCGGTGGCCCCCGCGAAGGTGGTGGGGAGGATCATCAACAGAGACGTCCCGACGGCCACCTTGGTGGGGATGCGCAGGACCGAGATCATCAGCGGGGTCATGATGAAGCCGCCCCCTACCCCCAGCATGCCTGCCAGGATCCCCACCCCCAGGCCCAGAGGGAAGGCATGCCATGCCTTCACCGGAGTCTCCTTGGCCTTTTCGGTTCGGGGGGCAAAGACCAGCAGGCCGACGGCTATCGTCACCAGCAACATGTAAAGGGAGAGCAGCGTCCGGCCGCTGAGCATCGAGGAGCCTACGGAACCGACGAGGGCTCCGATCACCCCCGCCGTGCCCAGGATTGCGCCGAGCCTCACGTCTATGGTGCGGTTGCGTCGATGTATGAGCAACCCCGAAGAGGTGGCGAAGAAAGCCTGGACCATGCTTATCCCCGTCACCAGCTTCATGGGGAGCCCCGCCCCGTACATCAGCAGGGGGATCATGACGATCCCGCCGCCTATGCCGAGGAATCCGGCCATGAAACCGCCTACCAGTCCAATACCCGCCAGCATGCCAAAGGAAGCCAACTCCATGCACACCTCGCCCGCGAGGATCCTCTTTGGTCCCCGCTGATCTAGTTCGCCTTCCAGGGGATGGGCGCAAGCCCCAGACAGCCCGATGGCGGTATCAGATCGCGCCTTGCGCCCTCGGGCTCTGGGGCGATCCTGCCGCCATCGTGCGCCTCGCTTCTGTTGGGCGCTCATAGTAACGCTACCCGGCTGGGACTGTCCAGTCAGGGAGAGCTTGCCGCGCGCGGCGAGCTGCGATACAATGGCGGCAGCCTGCAACCTAGTTGCGATAGATTGGTGGCTGGAGAGGGTAGGCCCGTGTGTACCTCCACCGATACCGGCAGTTGGCGCCGGCTGAGTCCTCAGGAGAGAGCCCAGATCACCCATGCCTTGCAGGAGCGAGGGCTTCGCCTCACCACCCAACGGGAGACGGTGTGCGAGACCATCCTCGGCTGCCCGGGCCACATTTGCGCCGAGCACATCCTGGAGACCGTGACGGCCCATCACCCGGGGTTGCGGATGAACAAGACCACCGTGTACCGGGCCCTGGACCTGCTGATGGAGATGGGGCTCATCAGCGAGCACAAGTGCGGGGACGGCCGGGCCCAGTACGAGCCCGCGTCCCGGGGGCGGCACAGCCACCTGATCTGTCGCCAGTGCGGGCAGCTGCTGGACCTGGAGGAGAGTGTGGCGTGACCCTGCGGGAGGGACTGAGGGCGCTGCACGGCTTTCAGGCGGAGCTGGAGAGCTATCCCATCTTCGGAGTGTGCGCCTCCTGCCGCGGGTAAGGCTCTTTCTTTGCACGGGACTTGCAACATTGTTGCAATAGAGGGAAAGGAGTAATCCAATGCACATCCCGGATGGATACCTCAGCCCGGCCACGGCCGCGGTGGCCTACGGGATCGCGGTGCCCTTCTGGTACCAGGCGAGCCGCCGGGTCCAGGAGACCCTGCGCAGCCAGTCGGCCCCCTTGATCGCCCTGTTCGCTGCCTTCAGCTTCACAGTTCAAATGTTGAATATCCCCATTCCAGGGGGCACGACCGCCCATGCCGTGGGCGGCACCCTGATGGCTGTAGTGCTGGGACCCTGGGCAGCGGTGGTGGGGGTGTCCACGGCCCTGATCATCCAGGCCCTCTTCTTCGGGGACGGGGGGATCACCGCCATCGGCGCCAACTGCTTCAACATGGCCATCGCCCTGCCCATCACCGGCTACGCGACCTACCGCCTGTTGGCCGGGGCGAACCCCTCCTCTCGGTGGCGCGTCGTGGCCGCCGCCCTCGGATCCTACGTGGGGATCAACGTCGCGGCTCTGCTCACCGGCCTGGAGCTGGGCGTGCAACCGATGTTCTGGAGCGAGGGTGGACGAGCCCTGTACAGCCCCTACGGGCTGCAGGTAACCGTGCCTGCGATGCTCCTCGTTCACCTGACCCTGGCGGGCTTTGCCGAGGCGGCGCTCACGGGGCTGGCGGTGGGTTATCTGCTGCGGGCTCATCCGGCCCTCTTGAAGGGTGCGGCGGTCCAGAGCGCACCGCGACAGATGGGTAAGAGCGGGTGGGCCCTGGTGGGAGTGCTGGGGGCTCTGGTCGTGCTTACCCCCCTGGGGCTGCTGGCCCCGGGCGGAGCAGACTTCGAGTGGGGGGCGGAGGAGCTGCGGAGCATGGTTGGCTACGCGCCGGCGGGCCTAACCCAGCTGGCCGGCCTCTGGCAGTGGGCGCCTCTCAGGGACTACCAGCTTCCGGGGGCCGGGGCGGAGGTCTCTTTCTGGCAGCAGGCGCCCGCATACCTGCTGTCGGCCGTGCTCGGCGTGGGGCTGATCTTCGCCCTCTTCCTGGTAGCTCGGATTGCCCTGGCGCGAAGGGTCTCGTGATGGGGGATGGAGGGGGCGGCGACTTCGTCGCCAAGACGCTGGCCGGGATCGCCGGGTCGCTGGAGCGAGCGGTCTTCAGCGAGGAGCTGGCGCGGCTGCCCGGTCTGCTGCAGGGGGCGGATCCCCGTTCGAAGGTCGTCGCCGGCCTGATGCTGCTGGTGGCCGCCGGTTTGGCCCGCCACCTGGCGGTGGTGGTGGCCCTCTACGCCGTCACGGTGCTGCTGGCGGGGCTATCCCGCCTGCCGCTCGGCGATTTCGCCAGGAGGGTGTGGCTGGGCATCCCCCTCTTCTCCGCCCTTGTGGCGCTGCCCTCGCTGTTCCTCCTGCCGGGGAGACCGTTGCTGGTTCTGCTGGAGATGCCGTCCCTGCGGCTGGCCGTCAGCGACAACGGCCTCGCCAGCGTCGTCCTCTTCGTGGCTCGGGTCGGTACATCGGTTTCCCTGGCGCTGCTGTTGGTGTCCACCACTCGCTGGACCGATCTGCTGCGAGCTTTGCGGGTGCTGAGGGTGCCGGATAGCTTCGCCGTAG
>JAMCTB010000053.1:0-5165 GCA_023380955.1 Chloroflexota bacterium
GGGACGAGGCGACCACGCTCTCCGCCGGACTGTTAGACCAAGGGGACCTCGGCCTACCTCGTCCCAACCTGCCGGTTGTCTATACATACAACCAACCACCTAAAGATACAAGGGGACAAAGGGGGTGAGGTATACCCAAGCTGGCCGTTTCGTAGCTGACTGAGATTATAGTCGCCCCCGGTAGTTGGTGGTTCGCCCTCCCCTCAGTCCGAAAAGCAGTGACCTCCGTGCGACCATTTGACGGCGCAAATACCGCGCCGCTACAATCAGCATCAGCAAGACAGGTGGCAACACCAGGAGCCGGTGGGCCGGCTCCTGATCATTGTGGGAGTCGCGGAGGAGGAGCCGAATGATTCTGAAAGACAAAGTCGCGGTCGTCACGGGGTCCACGAAGGGCATCGGCCGGGGCATCGTCCGGCGCTTTGCGCGTGAGGGGGCGAAGGTAGTAGTCAACGGCCGCAACCCTGCCGAAGTGGATGCCCTGGTCAGCGAGATCAAGGCCGACGGAAGCCAGGTTATCGGCGTGGTCGCCGATGTGACCCAGGAGCCGCAGGTCCAGCGCCTGTTCGACGAGACGCTGCGGGCGTTTGGCACCGTGGACATACTGGTGAACAACGCCCAGACCTACGTGAACAAAGGGGAGAAGGGGCCCTTCCTCAAGATGACCTCCGCCGGGTGGGACGAGTACGTGCGCCTTAACATGGGCGCCTTGTTCTACTGCACCCATCGGGCCGCACAGATTATGGCCGAGAAGCGCCACGGGGCCATCGTCAACATGAGCAGCAACGCCGCGTCCCGTGCCCATCGCCTCAGTATCGCCTACGACTCGGTGAAGGGGGCGATCGACTCGTTCACCAGGGCGGTGGCGGTAGACCTGGCGCCGTGGGGCATTCGCGTCAATGCCATCCGGCCGGGAATGATCGCCGCCACGGGCTGGGAGAATGTCCCGGAGGAAGAGAAGGCGCGACGACGCTCGGTCATACCTCTGGGGCGCGAGGGATTCCCCGAGGATATCGCGTGGGCAGCCGTGTTCCTGGCGGCGGACGATGCCGGGTATGTCACGGGGCAGTGCTTCGAGGTGGATGGCGGCCTGCTGGCCCAGGGGCGAGCCCCCTGCGCCGAGTTGCACAAGGTGGTCACGCCGGAGAACATCGACCGGTTCTAGGCGGAACGCGTGTCACCAAGGCAGTACGCAAGGAGCGGCCGTTCTGGTGCGAGCAGGGGGGCCTGGCCGCCAAGTATGCAAATGGGCACTGGGGCTATGGGGCAGGTTGTCGCAGCCTGCCCCATCCGTGTAATATGGCCGTGCAATGCGGAGGGGCGCGCCGGCCCGACGGGGGTAACAGACCTTAGAGGAGGGGAGACCGAGGTTGCGCCGAATTCGGCCTGATCTGCTGGCGGCGGGCTTTCTGCTGCTTCTGGTGGCGCTTTTCCTGGGCAAGGCGCTCTTCACAGGCATGGTCCTTCTGCCTATCGACAACCTCTTTCTGTACCCGCCGTGGAAGGAGTTCGCCGCCCGGTACGGCATCGGTATCCCCAACAACCACCTCATCGGCGATGCCATCCTCCAGAACATCTCGTGGAAGGCTTTCGCCAGAGAATCGCTGGCCCACGGCGAGATTCCCCTCTGGAACCCGTACCTGCTGAGCGGCGTGCCCTTCCTGGCCGCGGGGCAATACGGCGTGCTGTACCCCCTGGGGGCGCTGTTCTACGTCGTGCCGTTGCCCTTCGCCTATGCCTGGTTCATCGGGCTGCACCTCTTCCTGGCCGGGCTGTTTGCCTACATCTACCTGCGCGTCATCGACCTCAATCGGTGGGGAGCCCTCTTCGGCGGCGTGGCCTTCGCGTTCTGCGGCTTCCTGCTGACGTCCTTTCAGTGGCCCATGATCGTCAGCACCGCCGTCTGGCTGCCGTTGCTCCTGGCCTTCGTGGAGCTGGTCATCAGGGACGTGGAGCACGGGCGAGGCCGTACCCTCCTGTGGGTGGTGTTGGGCGCGGTGACTGTGGCGATGCAGTTCCTGGCCGGCCATATGGAGATATCCTTCTACATCCTGTTCAGCGCCGGCTTCTACACCCTGGCCCGGCTGGTCGCCACCGCCCGTCAGGTGGGGCGTCCCGGCCCGCTCGTCCGGGCGGCGCTCGCCGCGCTGCTGATGGTCGGGCTGGGCACGGCGCTGGCGGCCGTGCAGATCGCTCCCTTTGCCGAGGCCATCCGCGCCAACTTCCGCAGCGGGTACGTCGGCTATCAGCAGGTGGCCGGCTATGCCCTGCCCAAGGACCATGTCTTCGCCTTTCTGATGCCCGATTTCTTTGGCAATCCCTCCCACCACTCCTTCTTCGATTTGCGCGACTTCCAGACGAAGCCGGTGGGCGATAACGCGCTGGGCCGGCCAACCGACCCGCCGCAGACCATCTTCTGGGGACGGAAGAACTACGTGGAGGGCGCGGCGTATGTGGGCATCCTGACTCTGCTGCTGGCAGGGCTGGCCCTGCTGACGCGGCGCAACCGCTATACCTGGATCTTCGCCGCGTTCGGCGCCTTCTCCCTCAGCCTGGCCTTCGGCGCGCCCTGGTACCGGATATTCTTCTTCGGCGTACCCGGCTTCGACCAGTTGCACACGCCCTTCCGGTGGCTCTTCCCCTATATGGTCAGCGTCATCGCCCTCGCCGGAATGGGGGCCGCGCGGCTGGCCGATGGTCCATCCAGGGCATTGGAACGGCTGAAATGGGGAGCGCTCGGCCTGGGTCTGGCCCTGCTGGCCGGCCTTGTCGCTACGCTGCTGTGGCGCGAGAGGGCGTTCGCGCTGGCGGGCAGGTTCCTCTCGCGAGTGGACCGGCTGCAGACGGCCTTCGCCGACGGGACGATGCTGTACTCGTACGAGTTCCGCAATGCGCTTCTCCTGGCGCTGGCGCTACTGGGCTCCGCTGCGGTGTTGTGGGTGGCGGCGCGCCGCTGGCGGCTGCCGTGGGCCGGGGGCGTGGCCCTCGCTCCACTGCTGGCCCTTCTGGTGCTGGCCGCCGACCTGCTGTCTTACAGCGCTAGCTTCAACACCGCGGCCGACCCGCGCCTGCTCGACTTCGTGCCGCCGGCCATCGCCGCCCTGCCGAAGGAGGAGCAGCCCTACCGGGTCGTCTCCTTCGGCGAGGAGGACATCCTTCCTCCCAACTCCGGGATGCTGTTCGGCCTCCAGGATACGCGCGGCTACGATACCATCATCCCCAAGCAGTACGTCGAGTACTGGGGCCTGATGGAGGAGCCGCAGGGTCTCATCTACAGCAAGATACACAAGCTGGTGCGATCCGAATCGCTGCGCTCGCCGTTCCTGGACCTGCTCAACGTCGAGTATATCCTGTCAGCCAGGCCCCTCGACCTGCCGCTGGTCTTCGACGGCGCGACAAAGGTGTACCGCAACCCGGGCGCGATGCCCCGGGCCTTCCTGGCCTTCTCAGCGGAAAGCGTGGCCTCGCCGGCGGATTCCCTCGCCCGTTTGAAAGCGGGCGGCTTCGACCCCCGGCAACACATCGTCCTGGAGGGCGCAGAAGGAAAGACGCTGCCGAAGGCCGGCGGTCCGGCGGAGGCGGCCGAGATAGTGACATACAGCCCGCAGCGGGTGGTAATCACGACACAGACGGCAGGCCCGGCCGTCCTGGTGCTGCTGGACAGCTACTTCCCCGGGTGGCAGGCGTCGATAGACGGGGTGGATACGACCATCTACCGGGCACAGCACAACTTCCGCGGCGTGCTGGTGGGCAGCGGCTCGCACACCGTCGAGTTCCGTTACCGCCCCCTTTCCTTCCGTCTGGGGCTGCTGGCCAGCGGGCTGGCTGGGCTGGTCCTGCTGTTGCTGCTGGCGATGTGGGCCTGGCAGCGGGCCCGGCCTGCTCCTTCGGGCGACCACGTGGCGCGGGGAGTGGCTAAGAACACCCTGGTGCCGATGACCGGCAACCTACTGAACAAAGCCGTGGACCTCGCGTTCGCCGCCCTGATGCTGCGGATGCTGGGCGCCGACAACGTGGGCAAGTACACCTTCGCCATCGTTCTGGTGGGCTACTTCGAGATCTTCACCAACTTCGGGATGAATACGCTGCTCACCCGGGAAGTGGCCCGCGACGCCTCGCAGGGCAACCGCTATGTCAGCCATACCACCATTCTGCGGCTTCTCCTGTGGCTTGGGTCGGGCCCGTTCCTGGCGGGGATCGTGCTCCTGTGGTCGCATACCATCGGCATGAGCACGGATATGGTGCAGGCCATCGCCCTGCTATCCGTCGCCTTGGTGCCGGGGAACATCGCGGCCAGCCTGAGCGCATTGTTCTACGCCCACGAGAAGATGGAGTACCCGGCGGTTATCAGCATCGTGACCACGCTGGTGAAAGTGGCGCTCGGCGTGCCGGTGCTGCTGGCCGGCTGGAGCTTCGTGGGCCTGGCCGCAGTATCGGTAGCGACGAACACCTTGACCGCCGGCGTCTTCGCCTACCTCACGCCGCGCCACTTCTTCCGGCCCCGGCCCGAGTTCGAAGTGGGCCTGACGAGGGGCATCCTCGCCACCTCCTGGCCGCTGATGGTGAACCACCTGCTGGCCACGCTGTTCTTCCGTGTCGACGTGCTGATTATGCAGGCCGTCCGTTCCAGCCGTGAGCTGGGCTACTACAGCATGGCCTACAAGTTTATCGACGGGCTGAACGTGATCCCGTCGACGTTCACCTTTGCTCTCTTCCCCGTCCTTTCGCGGTACGCGGTGTCTTCGCAGGGCGCCTTCGTGCGGGCGTACACGATGGCCACCAAGACCTTGCTGCTGGTCTCGGTGCCCCTCGCCGTGGGCACGGCCTTGCTGGCGAAGGACCTCGTGCTGCTTGTGGGCGGCGAGCAGTACCTGCCCGACTCGATGATTGCCCTTCAGATACTGATCTGGTTCCTGCCCTTCAGCTACATCAACAGCGTCACGCAGTATGTGCTCATCGCTCTGGAGAAGCAGCGCTACCTCACGGGCTGCTTCGTGGCCGGCGCCCTCTTCAACCTGGGGGCGAACTCGCTCCTGATACCGCGATACGGCTACATTGCGGCCTCGGCGGTCACCGTGTGCTCGGAGCTGGTGCTGCTGGTGCCGTTTATGTACGGAGTGCGGCAGCGGCTGGGCACCCTGCCGTCGCTGGGTCTGGTCTGGCGG
>JAMCTB010000053.1:5206-10051 GCA_023380955.1 Chloroflexota bacterium
AGCTGCGGACGTTCGACGAGGAAGACCGGGCGTTGCTGCGCAAGCTGCTGCGCCGGGGGGAGGCAGCCGTCGCCAGCACCTAAAGGACGAGGAACGCGGCCCGGGGACGTGATGCTTGGGAGCACGTTTGACGGGCACTGATCGGAGTCCCGGGGGCGCATCAGGCGATGGCTTTGTCGGAAGAGTCCTCCAGCAAGCTCAGGAAAATGTCGACGATGCTGGCATCCAACTGGGTATCGGCCACCCGGCGGAGCTCCGCCTTCGCCTGCTCCGGGCTCATCGCCTGGCGGTAGGGGCGGTCGGTGGTCATTGCCGAGTATGCGTCGGCCACGGCCAGGATGCGGCCCAGCAACGGTATCTCCCCTCCCTTCAGGCCCCGCGGATAGCCCTGGCCGTCGACCCGTTCGTGGTGCGAGCCGACGGCGGCCAGCACCTCGGTCAGATTGGGGACCTCTTTGATTATCATCTCCCCCAGGAGGGCGTGCTGCTTGACGATTGAGAATTCTTCGTCGAGCAGCCTGGCCGGCTTGCGCAGGATGCGGTCTGGAACGCCGATCTTTCCGACATCGTGCAGAAGCCCCGCCACCTGCAGCGTGTGCTGGCTTTCCTCCGGCAGGCCCAGCTTCCGGGCAATCTCCACCGCATACTCGGTCACGTGCTCGGAGTGGCGGCGCGTGTAGTGGTCTTTGTGGTCCACGGCCGTGACCAGCCCGTCGAGGACCCCGAAAGTGCCGACCATCGCGACATCCTCGCGGCCGGAGCAATCGCCGGCCGTGATGGTATCGCCGCCCCGCTGCTTGGAGTCGTACAGGTTCCGGTCGGCGAGTCCGATCAGATCGTGGCTCTGGCGCGCGTCCTGGGGATAGGTGGCTATCCCGAAGCTCATATGGACCGGCACGACCGTTCCGTCCGGCGCCGCATACGGTTGCTGCGCGAGTGACGACTGGATGCGCTCGGCCAGGGCGATTGCTCCGTCGGTCCCCGTCTCGGGCAGAATGGCCACGAACTCATCGCCGCCGTAGCGGCCCAGCACGTCGGAGACACGTCCGTTCTCCGACAGCACTGCCGCCACCTGCCTGAGCACCTGGTCGCCGACCGGGTGCCCGTGGGTGTCGTTGAACAGCTTGAATCCGTCGAGGTCCGTCATTATGACCGACAACTGCTGGCCCGCCCGCTGGGTCCGCTTGAGCTCCTGCCCCAGGCGCTGGTGGATGGCCCGGTGATTGAGCAGGCCCGTCACCGGATCGCGGTCGGCGAGCTGCTTGATCTCATCGTAGCGGCGGGCGTTCTCCAGGGCCACCCCCAGCTCGGCGCCTATCGCCTGGCACAGATGCAAATCGACCTGCGTGCACTCTTGCGTGCTGGTGCCGAGCAGGCCGACGGCGCCCAGCACCGTGCGGCGGGAAAGCAGCGGGATGACCAGCATGCAACCGGGGGTATGGCCATCACGTTCGCTCACGATGCAGTCCGGCAACAGGTCAGGCCACTGTATCTGGGTGGGTGTGGCCGTGGTCAGGGCCTGGGCGAGCAGCGGCGCCTGCTCGCCCAGGTTGGCCAGCATCGACCGGGCCTCGTCGGAAAGGCCCCGGTGAGCGGCGATCTCGGCCTTGCCATCCGGCTTGCGCAGCCAGATGACGCCACAGGGGCGACCGCTGGCCTCGCACACCAAATCCAGACCGGAGGCGAGGACCTCGGATGAGGTGAGACACACGCTGAGCTGCGTGGCGATGTTGTTGAGGGCTTCGAGCTGTGTCGTACGGTTGGACAGCTCCTGAGTCCGCTGGGCCACCCGGACTTCGAGATCGCGGGACAATGCCGCAAGGGAGGTGCTCAGTCTGTTGTTCTCGATCACCGTGAGAAGCTGACGCAGCATCACCAGGCCGATCAGGGAAAGGGGAATCGCCAAGTTCGACCCGCTGCCCATCGGGCCCGATGCCGATAGTTCCCTCAGATGGAGGTACAAGAGCAAGCTGGCAGCCGGCAAGGCCAGGTAGGGCAAAAGCATCTGGGTGACTCTAACCCACGCCGGGTCGGTGCTTTCGACCGTCTCCGTGGGCATTCTTCTTGCCGAAGTCCGATTGATCTGATGTAGGGCGGCGAGCCCTACCAGAGCATAAGCAGCAGCCCACAGGGGGAGCACAAGAGCGCCGGCATGGTGATCCCCGTCGGGGGTGAGCAGGTTGTACGCGGTGTCGACCCCGACCTGCACGGCAATCGCTGCCAGGAGGTAAATGGAAGAGAGCGGCACGCGGCCAAACGGCATTCGTACGGCCAGCGAGGCCAGCGCAAAGACTAATAGCAGGTCGCCCAAAGGGCAGGACAGGGCACCCAGGGCGGACAGAGGGTCGCTGGCCTGGACGAGAGATGGCGCAAGAATGTACTTCCAGCTCAACGCGGCCACTCCCAGGGTGAACAGCAGCGCGTCGAAAGTGGAAGTTAGGTCGTCAAGAAAGGCCCGGCGCCGCGGAATTCGGAGCATCAGGGCGGCAAACGCCAGCGGGTGGAAGACGGCCCACGATACATCGGTCCAAGGGAATGCCGGTGTGTCGGCTCCGGCCAGGGCTTTGTAGCTTGCCCGAGCCGTCTCTCTCAATGCCAGACTTAGCATCGCCAGGGAGAGGAAGCGCCAGGACCATTGCTCGCGTCCGGGGCCGGACCAGCGGGCCGCCAGCCAGCATAGCGCCGCCCCTGCCAGCAGCATCAGGGTCTGGCCGGAGTAGAGCAGCGTCTGCCATACTCTGGACCCGCCTGGGCCGAGGAGGGTGGCCGTGATGAACACCGTCGTGTATACGAGCAGTAGCCAGCCAAACAGGCCGAAGGGCGCGCGATCTATTCTCTTGCCCGACCTGTGCACTTCTATCCTCACTTCTGGGACCATCTGGGGCATTATGCATCGCAGGAATCCGTCACTGATAAATGTCGGCAGGAGCAGGCGGAACTTTAGAAGGCGCGGCCGCCGATCCAGAGGCAGCGCCCATCGAGGTTATCGGGTCTGTGTCCTCTCTGTTGTGATCGAGTCCCCAGACGCATGTCTGGCGCAAGAAGGCAAAATGAAAACATTGACAGAATCAGCGCGTGGCTGTATATTGAGCGGATATATGTAGGAGGTTCAGATGAGTAGCCCTGTCAACATATTCTACAAGGGTCAGCGTGAGGAAGTCGTTCTTCCATCCGAGTGGCGCATTCTGGCTACTGGCGAACCTAAGCCGGTGAAACCTCTAGCTGATGTCTCGGGAGAGCTTCGAAAAGCCCTCGACAACCCGGTGGGCATGGCCAGCCTGGCTACCGCCCTCCGAGGAGCGAGGACGGTCACCATCGTGGTGGACGATCAAACCCGGGTCACGCCTTGCGATCAGATGCTCCCGGAGCTGCTCTCGCAGATTAAGGCGGCAGGCATCGGTGAGGGCAACATTCAAATAGTTATGGGCAAAGGGACCCATCGATGGCCCAGCGAGGACGAAGTCAAGCAGAAGGTGGGCGCCGATATCTTCGCCAAGTACGGCGTGACGGTCCACGACCCCGACAAGACCGAAGACCTCAAGTTTATGGGCACCACCAGCCGCGGGACGCGGGTGTATATCAACAGGAAGGTGGCCGAGGCCGATTTCTGGATCGGAATGGGCACGCTGGTAGGCCATTACTTCGCCGGATACGGCGGCGGCCCGAAGATCGTGCTGCCGGGCGTCTCTGGACGCGAGACCATCGTTCACAACCACGTGATGGCCGGCGACGAGAGCGCGCATCTCGGGAACACGACTACGAACAAGGTCTATCTGGATATGCTGGAGACGGCTAAGATCGCCAGGATCGGGATGAAGATCGATGTCATCTTGAATATGGACAATCAGATCGCCCAGATCGTGGCCGGCGAGGTCGAGGCTGCCCACAAGGTGGGCATCGACAAGTACAACGCCATATACGGCTTCCAGGCCCCCGAGATGGCCGATGTCACCGTCGTCTCGGGCTATCCGCTGGAGTCCGAGCTGCTGCAGTCGTGCAAGGCGATCGTGGCGGCCAGCCAGGTGACGAAGAAGGGTGGCACCATCCTGGTGGCGTCGGAATGCACGAGCGGGGCGGGTCCCGGCTTCGACGAGCTGATGAAGAAGCGAGCGTCGTCCAAGACCCTCTTCCAGTGGATCGGCGAAGGCAAAGCCTCGCCGACCGGCGGGCCAGTGGGAGCCCACGTGCGGGCCATCCTGGAGGCGGACAAGAAGATCGTGGTGGTCACCGACAACATCAAGCCGCAGGACCTGGAGGCGATGGAGCTGGAGCACGCGCCAAGCCTGGCCGAGGCAGTGAAGTCCATCGCCAGCCGCGTGGCGCAGGCTGGGGTCATTGTGCTGCCGGCCGGGTCGTCGATCAACCCATACTGAGCGTAGCGTGCAGCGCGGCCGGTTGGATTCGATCAGCGCCGGCGCGGGCCGGCGGCTGCCCGACAGTAGTGATGATGCGGCCTCTGGGGTCTGAGAGCGCGGTCCCCAGGGGCCGCTCGTTTTCGGCGCTTCTCACCCCCCGGCGAGCGGACGTCTTCTTCGTCCACCGGCCATCGCATGAGGCCCATCGCGCAGCGCACCGCTAACCCCTTTGTCCGGGGTTCCGCCAAGAACTGTGGGATGATCGGCCTACGCCGCTTGGCCATGCGGGGTTACCTCACCCCCTCGACTGCAGTTACGGAGGGAGTCAACGCCTTTCGTTCCCCCTCTCCGCAGGCGGAGAGGTCGCCACGGCCCGCCAGAGGACGAAGTCCTCGCCACGGCGAGTCGCTCGCCAGTCTCCGCAGGCGACTCGCCTCTGGCGAGAGTCGCCTCGGACACCAACTGGTCACAGAGGCGAGTCTGGCGACCT
>JAMCTB010000054.1 GCA_023380955.1 Chloroflexota bacterium
GAGCTGATCGCCACGGTGCTGAAGGCGGCGGAGATCGAGCGGCAGAGGATCGAGGCGCTGGCCGAGGCGCAGAAGCAGAAGCTGGCCACCGAGGCCGAGGCCATGACGGTGAAGGCCGCTGCCTTCCACCAGTACAACCAGGCCGCTGTACTGGACAAGCTGCTCACCGGCTTCCCGGAGGTCGTGCGGGCCATGGCCGAGCCTTTGGCGAAGGTGGACAAGATCACCATCGTCTCCACCGGCGACGGCCAAGGCGGGCTGGGGGCCAGCCAGATCACCGGCGACGTGGCGAAGATGATCGCCCAGGTGCCGGCCCTCTTCGAGACCCTGTCGGGAATGAAGGTGGGCCAGCTGATGGAGAAGGTGCCGGGCCTCACCGCAGTCAACGGCGAGGAGAAGACCGAGGCAGTGAGCACGGGGCAATAGGCACAAGGCAGGGTGTAGGAGCCGGCTCCTGCCGGCCCACTCTACGGGCGACAACTGCACAGCAGCAACAAGAAGAAGTAAGAGGAGACGAAAGTGAGTCTACTGGACAGAGTCGGTACACTGGTTAGGGCCAACATCAACGACCTGCTCGACCGCGCCGAAGACCCCGAGAAGATGATCAAGCAGTACATCCTGGACATGCAGAACCAGCTGATGCAGGTCAAGACCCAGGTAGCCGCGTCCATCGCCGACGAGCAGAAGCTGTATCAGCACCATCTCCAGAACCAGGAGGCGGCGGACGACTGGCAGAAGAAGGCGGAGCTGGCGGTAACCAAGGGCGAGGACGACCTGGCCAAGCAGGCGCTCCAGCGCCACAACAGCTTCCAGAGCACCGCCGATGGCTACAAGACCCAGTACGAGGACCAGAAGCAGCAGGTAGAGCTGCTGAAGAGCGCCCTTGAGAAGCTGGAGGCAAAGCTCGAAGAGGCCGAGCGGAAGAAGGACCTGCTGATCGCCCGCAGCCGCCGAGCGGAGGCCGAGCAGAAGATTCACGAGACCATGGCCGGCATCGGCAAGACCGGGGCCCTGGAGGGCTTCGAGCGGATGGAGGACAAGGTCGAGGAGAAGGAGGCCCGGGCCAAGGCCGCGGCCGAGCTGGACACCGACACCCTGGAGGACAAGTTCGCCGCCCTGGAGAAGAGCAGCGACGTGGACGACCAGTTGGAGGAGCTGAAGGCGAAGCTGAAGAAGCCCGAGCAGGGAGCGTAGCCGGCGTGAGCACTTCCTGCTGATCGTCGAAGTTGGCGGGATTCGTTGCGAAGTCAGCGGACACGATTTGCAGAGTTAAGTAGCAGCGGCTACTTGACAAGTAGTAGCAGTTGAGGACGGCCAATTGGCCGTCCTCAACTGCTACGAATACCGTCTCTACACTCCGCCGGACTGTTGCCTCTCATGGCACGCTACCTGTGACTCCACATACGATCACTCGAAATAAGAGGTTGCAGGAAGGGCAGTCTGGCAAGGACCGGAGCGAGGAGCAGGCCGGCAGCCGTCGGCAGCACAGCTATGACGGCACTCCCTACGATGTCCGACGGGTAGTGGATACCCACCGCTACGCGGGCCAAACCGATTAGGAGAGCCCAGAGGAGGGGCCATACTCCCAGGTGAGGCCGACGCCAGAGAAGCGGTCCGATCAGAGCCACTCCAAGCAGAGTATGGTCACTGGGAAAAGATGAATCGGCCGCATGAGGGACAAGCAGCGCAATCGGCAGGGCTACAAAAGGCCGAGGTCGCTCTATGGCATGACCGTGTTCCAGCACTACGACGGCTAGCAGCGCCAATGCAAAGGAGATCACACACGCCAACAGCACCGACCGCCGCTCTGTCCTGTCCGAACCAGGCCATAGCCAGAGGACACCCAGCAACAGCGGCAGCAACACAATACCACTCTCCGCCACCAGAACGGCAAGGTAGACAGCGGCCGGCTGGGACGCAACCCACTGGTTCAATGTGAGAACGATGTGCTGGTCCACGCGTCCCTTCCCCTTTTCCTGCTCGACTGCTCCAAGACTCCGAGTCTCAGGTGCTTCACCCCCCTGGAGCCTCATCCCATGACCGAAGTCTACCAGAAGAGTGCGGCTGTAGTACTGGGCCGATCAATCAGAGGGAGTGGGCAGGCAACAAGCTGCCCCTCCCACGGACCGCCGGTGGCCTTGGACGATGGTCGCCGGTACCTCACGCACGCGGGTATAGATCCTCGGGACTGAAGAGCAGTATCCGCTCCGCAGGGTTCGCCGCGAGCTCGATCAGGTCGTTGGTGAATCCCGACTTGGAGAAGAGGGCTCTCCAGGGTCGATCGACCGGCTTGAGATCGCCGTAGGCCTTCCTCAAGGCTGCTTGCAGCCCCTCCAAGTCGCGTTTATCTACCTTCTGGACGGACCATTTGCACTCTCCGATCAGTACCGCACGTCCCCCATCTGTGGCCACGACGTCGAGCTCATCCATGGCGTCTTCTCGTGCGGTCCACCACGACCCAAGGCTATCGAAAGACAGCTGCGAGGGTAGGCGGCCGGCGCCGCAGGCCACCCAGACGAACTGCCGGCAGATATCCTCGAAGGCATGCTCCGACACGTACTTGTCGAAGTCCGCCTGGATCTGACGTAGCGCCTCATCATAGTGCCGCATGCCCAGGAGGTGTCGGAGACGGTCGACATATCGATACCAGAATGCAACGTAGTGATCGGCCAGCCTGTAGAGGCTGTTCCTGGAGCGTTGGCGGTGTCGCTCGTGAAGGGGCACAACCCGTTCAACGAGACGGAGGTCGCATAGCTGCTCCAGATGATACATGACGTCGGAGCCGCTGTTCTTCCCGACAGCCGTGGCAATCTTGCTCGGTTGATGCTGGCCCAGAGCAATGGCTCGTAGGATGGAAGAGTACACGATGTCGCTGCGGAGGTCCGTGAATCGCAGCCACGATGGCTCATCGGCAAGGCGAGCCGCCGGCGGCAGCACGGCATCGCGCACGTTCTCCCAGACACCGCATTCCGGATCGATCTCACAGATGTAGGAGGGTAGGCCGCCCCATATGGCGTAAGCAGCAATGCGGTCCACCGGGGTATACGCCGGGTAGAAGAGGGCGGACTCGGCATACCCAAGGGGATCCAGCTTGATCTGCCCCGTTCGACGATTGTGGAGAGGACCTCGCTCTGAAAGGGTATGCTCCTCCATCCAGCTCACCATCGAACCGAGCAGGAAGACCTTCAGGTTTGTCAGTCCTTCCGTCCGGGTCTCGTCCCACCAGCGCTGCATGACCGACGGCACCGCGGGATCAGCCTGGGCCAGATACGGCAACTCATCGATCACTATGATTATGGGGGAGTCCCGCCGTGCACGCGCAATCCGAGTCAACACCCCGAGGAACGCCTCGAAGGATGGGAGCACGCCGAGCAGCATCGCCTCAGGCGCGAAAGCCTGAAGAGCCGTGGTGAGGTCCTCCATCTGCTGCGGGAGTGCGCGGGTAGTAGCTTGATAGAAGAGGTGGGTCTGCCCTTGCAGCGCCTCGGCCAGCAGTGCGCTCTTGCCGGCACCTCGTCGCCCGTAAACGATGATCAACTCCGACCGCCGTGAGCGTAGAGCCTGTCGCACATCCTCCAGCTCGTGCGCCCGATTGTGAAACGCCATCCTATCCCCTCCGACCAGGCTACTCGCGGTGTCCATCATGCTCAAACACGTTACAGTGTAACACGTTTCAATGGAACGTGTTACAACATTCTCCAGGGGGGTAGCCTTCACCGGGGGAGACCCGCCCTCCGCCTTTCTGCTAGAATGCCCTCGCCGTGAGAACCATCATCGTGGTCCCCACTTACAACGAAAGAGAAAACCTCTCGGAGCTGATCCGGCGGCTGGAGGCCCTGGACCCCGGCCTCCACGCCCTGGTGGTGGACGACGACTCCCCCGACGGTACCGGCGACCTGGCCGAGGAGTTGGCGGCCACTCGACCGTGGCTCCGGGTGCTCCACCGGCCGGGCAAAGCCGGGCTGGGCACCGCCTACCGGGAGGGCTTCCGCCTCGCCCTGAAGCTGGACTACGAGGCCGTCGGCGAGATGGACGCCGACCTCTCCCACAACCCCGCCTACCTCCCGGCCATGCTGAAAGCCCTGGAGGGGGCCGACCTGGTGCTGGGGTCCCGCTACGTCCGGGGCGGGGGGGTGCGCAACTGGGGCGCGCTGCGGCGGCTGATCAGTCGGGGAGGGAGTCTCTACTCCCAACTGGTGCTGGGCGTAGGGGTCCACGACCTGACCGGCGGCTTCAAGCTGTTCCGGCGGGAGCTGCTCGAGAGCTTGGACCTCGACACCGTGCGCTCCAACGGCTACTCTTTCCAGATCGAGATGACCTATCGCGCCCTTCGCCGCGGCTACCGGGTGGTGGAGGTGCCCATCGTCTTCGAGGACCGGCGGGTGGGCAAGTCCAAGCTGTCGCGGCAGGTGGTCCTCGAGGCGACGCTCATGGTTCCCAGGTTGAGGCTCGGCGGCTAGTGGCTCGCCGGCTCGACCTATCCCTGTGATGAGGAGATCCCCATGGCCACCCACAACCGTGTGGTTGGACCTTCTACGGTGCAGAATAACGAGGGGGAAGGTATTGGGGACACCCGCGAACGCTGCGCCCTGGACCCCCGCCGGCCTTTCATCGCCCTCTGTCTCGCCCTGCTGGTCGCGGCCTGCGCCGCGGTCTTCCCGGCCACGGCATCGGCGGCTACCAAGCCCCACTACGACCTGCAGGTCTCTCTCAACTTCTCCGCCGCCACCCTGGACGTGGTTCAGAAGACGGCGCTCCGCAACAACACCGGCGTGGATCTGCCCGACCTGGTCTTCCAGGTGACCCCTGCCTACTTCGACTCCTTCTCCCTGCAGTCGGCCCGTGTCGATGGCCAGGAGGTCGCCGCTTCCAGGGAGGGCACCGTGCTGACGCTGGCGCTGAACTCCCCACTGGCCGCGGGAGCCGGCACCGAGGCCGAGCTTCGCTACCAGCTGAGGGTTCCGGTCGGAGGAGGTCGTTTCGGCCGGTCCGATGGTATCGTGGCCCTGGGCAACTGGTTCCCGGTGCTCTCGGTCTACGGGGAGGAGTGGGACCGGCACCAGTACGTGGACGTGGGCGATGCCTTCTACACCGAGGTGGCCGACTTCAACGTGACTGTGGCCAGCGACGTCCCGGTCGCCATCGCCGCCAGCGGCCCCTCCGCCGGCCAGGAGGGCAACCGGCAGAGCTTCCATGCCGAGGGGCTGAGGGACTTCGCCATGGCCATCTCCAACCGATACCAGACGCGCAGCCGCGAGGTGGATGGGGTCCAGATCAGCGCCTATGGGCCCAGCCCGGCGCGGCTGGAGCTGTACCTGGCCGAGGCGGCCAGGACCCTCCACTGGTACTCGACCCACCTGGTCCCCTATCCCTACCCGACCTTCACCATAGCCGAGGTCTCCGCGCCGGATAGCGTTCCCACGGCCCAGGAGTACCCGGCCCTGATCATGGTCTACCCCGCCCTGGGGGCGGACGGGGGCGGCACCGGCAGCTACTCCGAGTACACCGTCGGCCACGAGGTCGCCCACCAGTGGTTCTACTCCCTGGTGGGGGACGACCAGGTCCACGATCCCTGGCTGGATGAGGCGATGGCCAGCTACGTCGACCTGCTGTTCTACAGGGACCAGTCCCCCCGTTCCTTCGACTACTACATGGGACGAAACCTGTCGGGCTACCGATCCAGGGCGGCCGCCGGAGGCGATCGCCCGGTCAACACCACCATCTACGACTATCCCGACGACCTCCCCTACTTCGACATCGTATACCGCAAGGGGGCCGTCTTTCTGGACAAGCTGCGGGGGCTGATGGGGGACGATCGGTTCCTGGGGCTGCTCCGCGACTACCTTCAGACCTATTCCAACAAGGTGGCCTTCCCCCGGGCCTTCCTGGACATGGCCTACACACGGGTGGGACCCGACCTGCCTCCCCTGGTGTCCCAGCACTTCAGCTACGGGGCATTCGCCGGCGGGAACGGCTACCAGCTGGAGGTCACCTGGCCGGATCAGCTCACGGCATCAGGCTCGGCCACCTTGAGCTATCGAGCGGGGTTCCCGGTTGCCGAGGCGAAGGTGTGGCTGGACAACCGGCTGCTGTACAGGGGAAGCGGCGACGGCGCCGTGAAGCTCTCTCTCGATGGGGTGGAGGAGGGGGAGTACGTCCTGAGGCTGGATCTGCTGGACAGCCGGGGGGCGCTCTACCAGCGGGCTCAGCGTGTGAAGGTCGCGCCGCAGATGGCCGGCACCCCCCTCACCCCAACCCTCTCTGAAGGGGAGGGGGAGCCCAACTCCCGCCCTCACCCCGTGGAGCTGCTCTCCGGCGGGTCCACGCCTCTCCCCTCGGGAGAGGGAGGACTCTCCCCCTGGGAGAGTGTAGGGGTGAGGGTGCTGGCCCTCCTCGGCGATGCGGTGAGAGGTCTCGATCTCCCCCATCTTCCCTAGCTAGAGCGTTCAAGTGGTAACGAAGTAAGGTACATCCGAGTGAACAATCGCCGATGCCCCTGTTTCTGGCATGGAGGCTCGTGCCAGGGGGCTTTGATCAAGGTCTTCGAGCGCCCACTCGACGTTCAATTCCGAAAGAAGGGATCCCGATCGTGACAGAACTACGCGGGCGGCCGGAGGAGATCACCGAGGCCTACTATCGCGGATTGATGCACTCCGCCGGCTATCGACCCCAGGATTTGAGCAAACCGTTGGTGGCGGTGGTGAACTCCTGGACCGACGTGAATCCCGGCCATCAGCCACTTCGTGAGCTGGCCGCCCGGGTCAAGGAGGGCATCTGGGCTGCCGGCGGGGCTCCATGCGAGTTCAACGTGCCGGCGCCCTGCGATGGAATGGCAAATGGTCCTGGTGGCCGCTATCTGCTGCCGCAACGGGACCTCATCGCCGGCTCTGTCGAGGCGATGGTGCGAGCCCACGGCTTTCAGGGTCTGGTGATGCTCGCCTCCTGCGACAAGATCATCCCAGGCATGGTGATGGCAGCCATACGGCTGAAGCTGCCCACCCTCTTCCTGACTGCTGGAGCCATGTTGCCCTACCACGACGCGAACAACAGCTGGGTTACCTCCGACCTGAAGGAGGCCATCGGCAAGCGCCGCAACGAGGAGATCGACGACGCAACCTTCCAGGTCTGGCAGGAGCACTTCTGTGCCTCCTCCGGCGTCTGCTCCATGATGGGCACGGCCAACACCATGGGCTGCTTGCTGGAAGCCATGGGATTGGCTCCCTTCGGGTCGGTCACCATGCTCGCCGCTGATGGGGCCAAGGTGCGCCAGGCCAGGGATGTCGGCGAGAGGATCGTGACTCTGGTCCGTGAAGGGCGGCCCATCGGCCACTACCTCAGCCGCTCGAACCTCGAGAATGGGGTCAAGTACATCTCCGCCTCCGGCGGATCGACCAACGGAGTGCTCCACACCCTCGCCTTTGCATCCTTGTTGGGAACCGACCTCGACCTGGAGCGCTTCGATCAGTTGCAGCGCTCAGTGCCACTGGTGGCCAAGTTCAAGCCGGCATCGGCCTACAACCTGAGCGACTACCACCAGGTCGGCGGCGTGCCCGCACTCCTCAACGCCATTCGGGAGCATCTGGATCTGGAGGTACCGCTGGCAACGGGTGGCACCCTGGGCGAGGTGCTCTCTTCAGCGCCGACGCCCGACGGCCAGGTGATTCGACCTGCTTCCCACCCTCTAGCTCCCGATGGAGCCTATGGGATCCTGCGCGGGAACCTGGCCCCCCTGGGAGCGGTGGTGAAGAAGAGTGGGGTAGACCCAAAGATGCTGACGCACACGGGGCCGGCGGTGGTCTTTGACTCCGAAGAGGAGGTGAGCCGCTTCCTGTTGGATAGGGAGGTCAAGCCTGGTTCGGTGCTGGTGGTGCGATACGAAGGGCCGAAGGGCGGACCCGGGATGCGCGAACTGTCCATCCCGGCCGCCATGCTGGTAGGTATGGGTCTTCACACCTCGGTTGCCATGGTCACCGATGGCCGCTTCTCCGGCGCCACCCGCGGTCCCTGCGTGGGTCACGTGGCGCCCGAGGCTTGGGACGGTGGCCCACTGGCGTACGTTCGAGATGGCGACCTGATCGAGATCGACGTGCCCGGCAACGGCCTCCGAATCCTTATCCCCGACGAGGAGCTCCGGCGGAGGCAGGCGGTCCCTCCGGTGCGGCCCGATCATCCTGCTGTAGGAGTGCTGGCTGCCTATCGAGAACGCGTTCGGGGCGCCGAGGTTGGCGCGGTCTGGCTCTAGAGTGGGCTCATCGTGCTGATTGCGGGCCGAGTTGGCCCCGGCCTAACCCTGTGGGGAGGCCGGTGACCTCCTGTCGCGACCTCCTCATGATGGAGATCACGTCGAGACCGATGCAGCCGGCCAAACCGGCCAGCAGCAGCTCCATTGGACGCGCCCCTCGACCCGTGCCGCCCTGCTCCGGCGACGCATCGAGCTCCAGACGGTAGCCCGACCCCAACGAAACGTCGAAGTGCATACCCTCTGTCAGGGCAGCTTCGGCTTCCATGATGGTGTCTCCTTCTCTGTCAGCCCACCAGCTGGGCGTCCCGGCTCTTCGCTTCCTCGTCGGCCAGCGACTCGATGTAGTGCTGGACGGCTACCACGGCAGTCGTCCCATCCCCCACTGCCGTCGTGATCTGGCGAGTGAGCTGCGACCTCACGTCCCCCGCAGCGAAGATCCCCTTGAGGGAGGTCTCCATGTGAGCGTTGGTGACCAGGTGCCCCTGCGGGTCCCGTTCCACCGGTTCGTGGAACAGCTCGGTATTGGGGACGAAGCCGACGAAGACGAAGACGCCGTTGACCTCCAGCCGCTCCCGCTGCCCGTTCCTCAGGACGGTCAGGTACTCCACCTGATCGGTCCCGTGGATCTCCTCCACCACCGCGTTGAGGACGAACTCGATCTTCGGGTTCTGCCGGGCCTTCTCCTGGATGTCCCGGGAGGCCCTCAGCTCCGGCCGGCGATGGACGATGTACACCTTGCTGGCGAAGCGGGTGAGGAAGGCACCCTCCTCCACGGCCGCGTCGCCGCCGCCCACCACGGCCACCACCTGGTCCTGGAAGAAGGCCCCATCGCAGATGGCGCAGTAGGAGACGCCCCTGCCGGCCAGCTCTGCTTCGCCGGGCACCCCCAACCTCCTGGGCTCACCCCCGGCCGTGACGACGACGGCCTTGGCCAGGTACTCCTTCTCACCCGAGGCCTTGACCAGCTTCCGGTTCCCGTGGGGCCTTATGGAGACCGCCTCTTCCATGGCGATTTGGAGCCCCAGCTTGCGGGCCTGCTTCTCCATCCGCTCGGCCAGCTCGGGCCCGGAAATGGTGTCGAAGCCCGGGTAGTCCTCGATCTTATCGGTGTTCAGCAGCTGGCCTCCGGGCCACTTCCTCTCCAGCAGCACCGCCTTCATCTTGGCTCTGGCGGCGTATAGCCCGGCAGTGAGTCCGGCGGGGCCACCCCCGATGATCACCACATCGTAATCTTCCATGCAGCTCGTAACCTCCCCCATCACGCTTCGCGTGCACACATTCTAATGGAGTAGCCGTTCCTTCGGGAACTCAGTTTACCAGGGAGATAGCCTTGGCCGGGCAGGCCTCCACACACTTGGAGCAGGCCCTGCAGCGCGCCCAATCCAGTAGGGGGATCCCGCGAGGCTCCTCCTGGTAGATGGCCCGCACGGCGCACAGCCGCCGCACGGAGCAAACCCCCTCGGGGCAGAGATCCGGGTTGCAGCGATTGGGATCCAGCAGCGCCTTAGGCATCGCCGCCCCTCTTCTTCAGCTCAGCCCGCAGTCGCGCTATCTCCTCTTCCAGATCCTCCATCTCCATCAGCATGGCCGGCCGCACCGAATGGGCCGGCATGCGGCCCTTGAGATCGGCCAGCCGCGCCTCCAACTGTTGGAGCCGATCACCGTCTCCCATGACATGATACTCCTTAGCCACCAGCTATCAGCTATCAGCTGCCAGCTATCAGCTATCAGCAGTCAGGAGTCAGGAGTCAGGGGCAAGCGATCGGGTCGGTCGCGGGATCTGGCAGAGGGCAGAATCGCCTCCTGATCCCGGCTGATAGCTGAGGGCTGACGCTTGACAGATATACCCCCCTGCCGTATATTACGATACTGTTGAGGGGTGCAGCTGTCAACTCCTTGGAG
>JAMCTB010000055.1 GCA_023380955.1 Chloroflexota bacterium
CACCGTCGGCTGCGGCACGTGCCTGTGGTGCCGGGAGGGTCGTCCCCGCTACTGCCTGAACCCCCCGCCGCCGTCGTGGGGGGCCTACGCCGAGTACGTGGTCGCCTCGGTCAAATCGTTGCCCCCGTTGCCCGACGCCTTGTCGTTCGCCGACGGCTCCATGCTCGATACGGCGGGGGTCGCCCTGCAGGGCGATGTGGGGATCGATCCCTTGCCGCAACTCCAGGGGGTCCACGTCGATGCGGATCACCCGGGCGTCGGGCCGGACGGCGGGGGGCTGGAGGTAGCCGAGGCGATAGTCCACCCGGGCGCCTGCCAGCAGGATCAGGTCCGCTTCGGCCAACAGGTCGGGGCTGCCCGAAGCGGCGCCGATCACCCCGATGAACTGGGGTATCCGGTTGGGAACCGAGCCCCGATCCCAGATGGGGACCATCACGGGCATCTGGGTCAGCGCCGTGAAGCGAGCGAGGACATCCTCCCCGTGGGCATAGTAGACGCCGCTGCCGGCGATCAGGAGGGGACGCTCGGCCCCGGCGACGGCGGCGGCCGCCTCCTCCACCAACCGGGGGTTCCCGAGGCAGTTGGGCTGTACGATCCCGCAGTCGGTGGACCCGAGGGAGGCCGCGGGGAAACCTGGAACCTCGGCGTCCAGGACGTCCTGGGGGATGGTCAGGTGCGCGGGGCCCGGCCGGCCGCTGGTGGCGTGGGCCAGGGCTTCGTGGATATAGAAGGGGATCTTCTCCGGGCGATCGACGAAGCGGGCGTACTTGCACACCGTCGCCGCCGTCGCCACCTGATCGAAGTCCTGAAATTTGCCCCGGTCGCTGAGGGCGTGGTCGGCGGAGCCGGAGATCAGCAGGACGGGAGCTCCGTCGAAGCGAGCGTTGAGCAGGCCGGTGAGGGCGTTGGTGTGCCCCACCGAGGCGCTGACGCCGCACACACCAACCCGCCCGGTGAAGCGCCCGTACACCTCGGCCATGTAGGAGGCCGTTTGCTCGTTGCGGGTATCGATAACCCTGAGGCCCTCCTTGCGGGCCGAGTGAAGGACGGGGTTGATCCCGTTGCCCACCAGCGCGGACAGGAAGGTGATCCCGTGGGCCTTCAGGGTTTGAGCTACTAAGTCGGCACCGATCATACAGATTCTCCTAGACAGGTCTGACCTAACCCCCGTCCCCTTTACCTGTGGGGAAAGGGAGAGAACCCCCTCCCCGAAACGGGGAGGGGGCAGGGGGAGAGGTCGGAATTGGGCTACTTCTTGGCCGCCGCCTGGACGAACTTCGGGTTGGCCCAGGAATCGAAGGGGATCGTCTTTTTCAACTGGTTGTTGTCTGTCAGGAACTTGGCCTGGGCCTCCATGCTGGCCTTGAAGGTGCCATCCTGGAACAGCTTCACCTGCTCCGCCGCAGTGTAGTACTTCACCGGGTCGAGCATCTTGGACAGATCATCCACCGACTGGTTGAAGTTGACGGTGGTCTTCAGCCACGCGGCCAGATCCTGTCGCGCCTGGGCCTTGGTGGCTGGATCGTTGAAGTAGTTGTGGGTCTTGTTGTACAGCACGTCCACGAACTTGGTTACCGCGTCGGGGTTCTTGTCGGCGAAATCCTTGCTGGCAGTGGTAACCTCGAAGATCCTGACGTTCATCTGCTTTCCGGTCGAGGCGGACAGGTCGCTGCCCGTGAACAGGATCTTGGAGTCCTGGGCCTTGGCGAGGATCTGGGGCCAGAAGGCGGTGCCGATGGAGGCGAAGTCGCCCTGGTTGGCCACGAAGGCCGTCACGGCGTCCGCCATCTCCATGTGGACCAGGGTGAGCTCCTTCTCCGTCAGGCCGTACTTGTCCAGCATCAGGTCCAGGAAGTAGTGATTCACCGAACCCTTGGCGGTGATCCCCGTCTTGCCCTTCACGTCGGCCGGGGAGTTGATGCCCTTGCGGGAGACGATGGTGAAGACACCGGTGGACTCGCCGTGGGACCCGACGAAGTAGATGGCCGGGGCCTGAGCGGCAGAAACGCTGATGGTGGGGGTGCTGCCGGTGATGCCCATGTCCAGCTTGCCGGCGGCCATGGCCTCGAAGAGGGGCGCGCCGGTGTCGAAGGCGGTAAGCTCCACGTCCAGGCCGGCTTCCTTGAACCAGCCCTTGGCCAGGGCCACACCCTCCAGGGCCATGTGGGGAGCGACGGCCCAGCCAACCCGCACCTTGGTCAATTGAGCGGGGGCGGCGGCCGTATGCTGGGCAGCCTTCGGGGCCGCCGTGGGCGCGGCCGGAGCCGTGGTTGGGGCTGCGGCGGCAGGGGCAGCGGGCTTGGATGTGGGGGCCGGGGCGGGTGCCGAACTGCTGCAGGCTGCCACCAATCCCATGGCCAGCAGCAGGGCCACACCCATCAGTAGGGGTCGCCTGTGGATAGTTCTTCTCATGCCGAAACTCCTTTGTCTTTGACTACTCGCCCGATAGTACGAGTGGAGTACAAGATCCCTCAGGTCGGTTGAGAATACCCAGGCGCCGGGTTCCCTCGTTTTCAGTCCACCTCCTCAGCCACTAGTATCTGCCACATTGGTCTTGATAACTGTCATCCTGAGCGTTAGCGAAGGATCTCCTGCGCGATACCTAGAGATGCTTCGCTACGCTCAGCATGACAGTACCTATCATCTTTACCTTGGCCAGCCACAAGAGGTCTTGATCCACGAAACTCGTTGCAGATGAGTCAAGTTTTCAGGCGGCGAGTCTGGCGCGGTTCACGCGGAGGCGCGGAGACGCGGAAGATACATAATCGTCGGCTTCTCCGCGTCTCCGCGTGGGCCTACACCGTCCCGATGCATACAACTCGTTGGTGTGAGGCGAAGCCTCGTTAGTGGCTTGCCTGTGCGACGCCGAACTCCTCCTCGAACTGCTCCCAGAGCTGCCGCCGGATCGCGCCGAACTCCTCCGACACCTTCATGTCCACGATTCGAGGACGCGGCAGAGGGATCTCGAAGATCTCTCTTATCCGCCCGGGCCTCTTGCTCATCACCGCCACCCGGTCGGACAGGAAGATGGCCTCGTCCAGGTCGTGGGTGACGAAGACCACGGTTTTCCTCTCCTGGCTCCAGAGATCCAGCAGCTCCGCCTGCATCCGGGTCTTGGTGAAGAGGTCCAGGGAGCCGAAGGGCTCGTCCATCAGCAGCACGTTGGGGTTGTAGGCGTAGGTGCGGGCGATATCCACCCGCTTGCGCATGCCGCCGGAGAGCTCCTTGGGATAGGCTTTCTCGAAACCGGTGAGCCCTACCAGTTGGATGTACTTCCGGATGATGGACTCCCGTTCGGTTCGACCGTAGCCATGCAGCTTGAGCCCGTACTCCACGTTCTGCTCGACCGTCAGCCAGGGGAAGGTGGCATCCCGCTGGAACACCATCCCCTTGTCGGCGTCGGGACCCATGCTGGGCTGGCCGTCCAGCAGCACCATCCCCTCCGTCGGGTCCACCAGCCCCGCGATGATCCGGAGCAGGGTGGTCTTTCCGCAGCCGCTGGGGCCCAGCAGGCAGAGGAACTCGCAGTCCCGGACCTGCAGGGAGACGTCCTGCAGCGCCACCGTGCCCTGGTCCTCGCCCGTCTCGAAGATGTGGGATATGTGCTCGCACTCGATCTTGGGTAACGAGCTACCGTTAGACATCTCTTCTCACCCCTCCCGGCGTTCCATCCAGCCGGTCATGCGCTGGTTGAGGTATCGAATGGCGCGGTCCATGACGAAGGCCAGGAGGCCGATGCAGATGATGCCCACGATGATGGAGTCCGTCCGTACGAAGCGACGGGCGTTGGTCATCATGAATCCGAGACCCCGCTGGGCGGCGATCAGCTCCGAGGCCACCAGGATGGCCCAGGCGGTGGCCAGGGCCACCCGCATGCCGGTGAGGATGTAGGGCAGGGCCGCCGGCAGGGCGATGGTGAAGAAGAGGTCACGGTTCTTGGCCCCCATGGTCCGGGCCGCCTCGATGTAGACCAGGGGGGTGTTCTTCACACCGGCCACGACGTTGATAATGCAGCTCACGAAGGCCCCGATGGTGATCACCAGGATCTTCGGGGTCTCGTCGATCCCGAACCAGAGGATCATCAACGGGATGTAGGCCAGGGGCGGGACGGGACGGATCAGCTCCACGATGGGGTCGAAGACGGCGTCCGCGAGCCAGAACCAACCCATGAGAGCCCCCAGGAAGATGGCCACGGTGACCCCGACGGTGTACCCGGTGAGCACCCGCATCAGGCTGGTCAGGATGTCCAGGGGCAGGTTCTCCTCGGTCCAGAGGGTGACGGCAGCCGACGCCACGGCCTGGGGCGGTGGGAAGAGAGTTGGGTTAACCCGATCGGAGTTGCTCACGACCGTGTAGATGGAGAACAGGGCGAGCAGCGACAGGACGCTGATGACGGCCCGTTTGTGGGAGGAGAGGAAGCCCTCTTGCCGCTTTCGTTTGCCCATGGGAACTCGACCGGTTGCTACCGCCATGCTGTCACCTGCCTTCTCCCGATGAAGAGAAATGACTGCTGCCTATCCCAGCCGCACCACCTCGCCCGTCTCTATCGCCCGCTGGGCTGCCAGCGGCACCAGGGTGCTCTGGAGGGCCACCTCGGCGTTGGCGAAGGGCTGCTTTCCCGTCCGAATGCAGTCGACGAAGGCCCGATGCTCCCGGTAGATCATGCTGCGCTCCCACGTGATGGAGCGCTCCTTCTCCCGCATCTCCTGCCGAAGGTCGCCGAAGAGGGGATCGAAGGCCACGTGGTGCACCGTCTTGTCCGGTTTGTCGGCGCCCCACTGGTAGAGGATCTGATCGAAGGCGAAGGACTCCACCTTGCCTCTATCGCCGATGGCGCTGACCTCCAGGTCGTTGCCGAAGGGGGAGAAGAGACAGAGAGCCAGGCAGGCCCGAACCCCGTTGGCGTACTCCACCACCACCCAGGCGTTGTCGATCTGGCCGTCCGGGTTCACGTCGTTGCCACCCATGGCGGTGACCCGCGTGGGCCTGGAGGCGGCGAACCAGTTGAAGAGGTCGAAGTGGTGGCAGTTCTTCTCCAGCAGGGCGCCGCCGGAGTGCGTCGCGTCGGTCCTCCATCCGCCCGATCCGGGGAGCATCGGCCAGCGGAACTCCTTGCAGAACAGCATCCGCAGCTGCCCGATCTGCCCGCCGTGGACGATCTGGGCCATCTTGCCGTAGAAGTCGGAGTAGCGGAGCTCCATTCCGTACTGGAGGACGGTACGGGCCTGCCGAGCGGCGGCGCCCAGGGCCAGGCAGTCCTCCTCGCTGGTGGCCATCGGCTTCTCGCACAGGACGTGCTTGCCGGCGGCAAGGGCCGCCAGGGTGATCTCCTTGTGGGTGAAACCGGGGCTGGCGATGACGACGGCGTCGACGTCGGAGCGGGCAAGCAGATCCCGATAATCCTCCAGGAGATCGGGCCGGTGGCGGCAGAGGGAAGCGCCCTGCTCCGCCTTGGGCTTCGAAGGGTTGCAGAGGGCGACGACTTCCACGTCCTCCATCATGGCGAGGACCGGAAGATGGGCTCGAAGGGATACGGCGCCGACGCCGATGATGCCGTAGCGAAGGGTGTCCATCGGTTCTTCCTCCCCGGACGGTGTCCGCCGTGGCCGTGGATCTGGCCGGCAGGGCATCAGAGCTGGTGCCTATGGACGACGTCGAGACGGGGGCTTTGCGGTCGCCTCCCCCGACCGGAGGTAACGCTGTCGGTGAAAGCGGTCTGTCAGGGCCTGCGAGCAGGACATAAAAGCATAATGTTATATCCTGTCGTGGCTTCCATTCTAGGGTGGGCTCGGCAGGTTGTCAACAGAGATCGACAGCCGCTACCACCAGGCGCTGGTCAACGGCTTCTTGATGATCAGCGGCCGCAGGAAGGCGATGGCCTTCTCGCAGCCATCCTCGGGGGACATCACCGGATCCTCGTGCTCGAAGGAGAGGACGTAGTCGTATCCGACGGCCGCCAGGGCGCTGAGGACCCGCCGCCAATCCACATCCCCCCAGCCAGGGACCCGAAACCGGAAGC
>JAMCTB010000056.1 GCA_023380955.1 Chloroflexota bacterium
ATCCCCATCACGCTGGTAGCCTCCCTCGGCACAGCGGCCCGAAACGGCGTCCTGATCAAGGGAGGCATGTACGTCGAGGAGCTGGCGAAGGTGAGGGTGGTGGCCCTGGACAAGACGGGCACCCTCACCCGGGGCGAGCCCGAGGTGACCGACGTGCTTCTCTGCCGGGACGGCGGGGAGAAGGCGGCCTCTGCCCACGAGGTGCTGGCCATAGCGGCGGGGATCGAGCGAAGGAGCGAGCATCCCCTGGCCCGGGCGATCCTGCGCAAGGCCGAGGCGGAGGGTGTGAGGCCCTCCGAACTCCAGGACTTCCGAGCCCTGACCGGCGCCGGCGCCTCCGCCCGAAGGAACGGGACGACCCTCTACGTGGGTAGCCCCGACCTCTTCCACTCGCGGCTCGGGGTCTCCCTGGACTGCGCCTGGGACGACGTGGGCCGCCTCCAGGCCGAGGGCAAGACGGTGGTGCTGGTCGGCGACGAGACATCCTCATGGGGGCTGATCGCCCTGCGGGACAACCTCCGGCCCAACGCTAGGCGGGCCATCGAGGCGCTTCACGCGGCGGGGATAGAGAAGGTGGCGATGCTCACTGGGGACAACGAGCGCACCGCCCGGGCCATCGCGGCCGAGCTCGGCATCGACGAGGTATGCGCCGGGCTGAAGCCCGAGGACAAGGTGGCGAAGGTGCGGGAGCTCTCGGAGCGGCACGGCCACGTGGCGATGGTGGGGGACGGGGTGAACGACGCCCCGGCCCTTGCCGAGGCCACGGTGGGAGTCGCCATGGGTGCGGCAGGTACAGACGTGGCGCTGGAGACGGCGGACGTAGCCCTGATGGCCGACGACCTGGAGAAGCTGGCCTACGGTCTCAGGCTTGCCCGCCGGAACCAGTCAGTGGTGAGCCAGAACCTGGCGCTATCGGCCCTGGTGATCGGCGCCCTCGTGGTCGGGGCTGTGGCCGGAGCCTTCACCCTGCCCATTGCCGTGCTGGGCCACGAGATCAGCGAGTTCGTCGTGATCGGCAGCGGCCTCAGGATGCTGCGGTCGTGAGGAGGACGGGATGAAGCGGGACGTCCTCGCCGACGTCGAGACCTTTCACGTAGCGGCATTCATTGTGGCGGCCGCCCTCAGCATCCCGGTTTCCGCATTGGCCTCCGGACACCTGTCGGTGCCGGTGAGGTCTGGTTCGGTGGGGGTGTACCTGTATCTGCTGGCTGCTCTGCCCATTTGGATCGTTTCCATTAACCTTGCCCGACTGCTACGCGATTTCTGAAGGAGCACCCATGTCGCGAGGAACCATTCTGGTCGCTGACGACGAGGCAAAGATAATCGATGTGCTGAGGCTTTACCTGGAGAAGGATGACTACCAGGTGATCCCGGCCGTCGACGGCACCTCGGCCCTTCAAGCCTTCCGGCTAAGGAGACCTGACCTTGTTCTCCTGGACATCAACCTGCCGAGCGTAGACGGGCTGGAGGTGTGCCGCCAGGTGCGCAAGGAATCCTCCACCCCCATCATCGTGCTCACCGCCCGGGACGAGGAGGCGGACAAGCTGATCGGCCTGGAGTTGGGAGCCGACGACTACATCACCAAGCCCTTCAGTCCGAGGGAGGTGGTGGCGCGAGTGCGGACGGTGCTGCGTCGAGTCTCGCAGAGCTCTCCGCCCGCTGAGGAGGTACTGAGGTCTGGAGATCTCGTGCTGGATTCCCTGCGCCACGAGGCCAGACGTGGAGGGCAGCTCCTGGACCTCACCCCCATCGAGTTTCGCTTGCTGGAGGCCCTGATGCGAAGCCCGGGCCGGGCATACAGCCGGCTCCAACTACTGGACCTGGTGCAGAGGGAAGCCTTCGAGGGGTACGAGCGCACCATCGACGCCCACGTGAAGAACCTGAGGCAGAAGATCGAGCCCGACCCCAGCCGGCACACCCACCTCATCACCATCTACGGAGTGGGCTACAAGTTCGCGGAGCCCGCCGATGGATAGCGCAGCCTCGGAGTTGCCGCCGCCTTCGCTGTGTCAGCACGCCCTACCGGCGGGCGGGCATGGGCTGGGCCGAGAATTCACACTATTCCCACAATTGCTTCACAGGTTATTCACAGGCTGGAGGTATCCTTATAGCGATGGGCGGCCGCTCCACCCGCGGCCGCACCTTTCGGCACAAAAGGAGACAAGGAATGACACGCAAGACAGCGGTTCTGGTTGCGGTTCTGGTCAGCGCGGCGGCGTTGACCGTTTTCGTGGCTGGAAGCGCCTTCGCTCAGACGCCATACGGAGGCTGGGGGCCGGGCAGCATGATGGGAGGATTCGGCGGTGGGATGATGGGAGGCGCTGGCGGAATGATGGGCGGCCAGACGGGTGGACCGGTTCAGTCGACCAGTCCGTCGGCCGCACGGGCTTTGTCCCAGCAGGCGGCGGCCACGGCCACGATTGATCGCCAGACGAACACCATCACCTATCACGGCGCCCACGTCCAGATCGTGGCACTGGCCAGCCCGGACACCGGTCCGGATATGACATTTAACGTCGATGGCCTGGTCAACCCGACCATCGTTATCCCCAAGGGTGCCGACGTCACCGTGGACTTCTTCAACGCGGACACCGGTACCATGCACGGCTGGGAGCTGACGGCCGCGCCGCCACCGTACCAGTACATGGCGATGATGTACGCGGCGGTGGCATTACCGGGCGCCTTCGCAATGCCCGTCGCTCCACCGACGGCGCAGACGTGGTTCGGCCGCACCGTGCAGTTTACCGCTGCCGACGCCGGAAATTTCTATTATCTGTGCCCCGTGCCCGGCCATGCCGAGCAGGGGATGTTCGGCAAGCTCGTGATTCAGTAGACGGCCGAATTGCGCCATTATTTGTCTAGTACCATCAGGCCCAGTAGGATACTCAGCAGGCCAGATCGGGCTATGGCAATCAGAACCTGGTGATCAGCGAGATCATGGAGATGCAGTACAACTTCTACATCGAAGTCAAAGAGAAGGACACGGGCGTACACGCCTTCGAGTTGCTGGTCAATCGATACAGTGGCGCGGTTTACCCCGAGCCCGGCCCGAACATGATGTGGAACACCAGGTACGGCATGATGGGCCGGGGCATGATGGGCGGCCTTGGCCCGTGGGGAGGGCAGGCCCAGCAGCCGACGGCGAACATGCCGGTGACGGCGGATCAGGCTATCAAGGACGCCAACGCCTACCTGGCCCAGGCTTTCCCGGGCGCCCAGTCGGCAACTGACCCTTTAGCCTTCTACGGCTACTACACGATGGACTTCTCCAAGGATGGGAAGATCTTGGGGATGCTAAGCGTCAACGGGTATTCCGGCCAGGTCTGGCTGCACACTTGGCACCGGGATTTCATAAGTGAGAACGAGATCGGTAGCTGAGAAACAGCCTACGGATACGGGTAGGACAGGACCGGGCAGGTGGTGGGCCTCTGCCCGGCCCCGTACCCTGCCAATCCATGGAAAGGACCAGCTCTATGCGAGTAAGAGACGTCGCTCTGGTGATAGGTTTGGTGGTTGTTGTCGTCCTGCTCTTCGGCCTGCTCGGCGGCGGGATGATGGGATACGGCTGGGGAGGACCATGGGGAGGCTGGATGGGGCCAGGGATGATGGGTGGATTCGGCTTCGGCTGGGGCATCCCGATGCTCCTCTTCTGGGCCCTTGTCATCGGCGGGGTCGCGCTCCTCGCTTTCCGCATCCTCGTCACGAGTCCGGCAGCAACGACACCGGGCGGGCCCGGTGCTGGAAACAGGGCACTGGACATCCTCTGCGAGCGCTACGCGAGGGCCGAGATCAGCAAGGAGCAGTTCGACCAGATGCGCAGAGACCTTGAGTAGGCCAAAGTCCATCCGGCTCTTCCTGGAGACTGTACTCATGAGCAGCATGGCTTTCAAGCTGGTGGCGGCTTTCGCGGTGGTCGCCCTGGTGGGGGTGCTGATCGTCGCCTTCCTGGCCAACCGCCTCACGTCCACTGCCTTCGGCAGCTACGTGGAGCAGGGGGTCCTCGCCCAGGACCAGCGGATCGCCGACTACATCGTTGAGCAATACGCGGCCGGTGGGTGGCGAAGCGTCAGCGCCATGCTGATGCCCGTCTCCCACTCGACCGGCACCCGGCTCGTCGTGGCCGATCCCTCGGGCAAGGTCATCGCCGACTCCTCGGGCCGGCTCACGAATAGCCTCGTTCCAAACCCCGCCCCAGGCCGGCAGGTGCCCCTGAAGTCCGACGGCAAACCCATCGGAACCCTCTACGTCGCCGAAAGCACCTCGGGCATGTCCGGTATGATGGACCGATGGGACATGATGGGTGGATGGGGCATGATGGGCGATCAGGGATGGCGCGGCTGGATGGGAGGCCGATCCCCTGCTTCTCCTGGCATCACCAGCCCCACGTCTCCTGCTACCTCCACGTCCACCACTTCCGGAGCAAACACCGGCGGAGCGAACACCAATTCCGCGCAGCAGTACCTGGACGCCGTGGGCCAGGCTACCTGGATTGCCGGTGCCCTCGCGGTCCTGGTGGCCATGCTCCTGGGCTTCTTCCTCAGCCAGCGGATCACTTCTCCCTTGAGGCGCCTGACCCTGGCCGCTGGACGGGTGGCCTCGGGGGACTTCTCCCAGCGGGTGGATGTCCGCTCAAAGGACGAGCTGGCCTCCCTCGCTGCCGCCTTCAACACGATGGCCGAGAGCCTGGCCAAGACCGAGGATCAGAGGAGGCGGCTCTTCTCCGACATCGCCCACGAGCTGAAGACCCCCATCGCCGTCATCCGGGGCAACCTGGAGGCTATTGCCGACGGGGTGGCCGACCCAACGCCGGAGAGGATCTCCTCCCTGCAGGAGGAGACAGCGCTCTTGACGCGGCTGGTCACCGACCTGCGGGACCTGTCCCTGGCCGAAGTGGGGCAGCTCAAGCTGCATCCACAGGCGACGGACCTGGGGGAACTGGTGAAGGGCGCCGCAGCCGGGCTGCAGGCGCAGGCCGAGGAGCGCGGGATCGAGGTAGCGGCCGGTGCCGAGGAGGGATTGCCGCCGGTCCTCGCCGATCCCGACCGGGTAGGCCAGGTCCTCCGCAACCTCATCGCCAATGCCTTGCGCTACACGCCGAGTGGAGGATCCATTCGGGTGTCGGCGAGCCTCGACGGACAGACCGGACCCTCGGCCATGGGAGCCCGCTTTGCCCGGGTGAGCGTGATCGACACCGGATCAGGCATCCCTGCGGACGACCTACCCTACATCTTCGACCGCTTCTACCGGGTTGACAAGTCGAGGAGCAGGGCCAGCGGAGGCACCGGGCTGGGGCTCGCCGTCGTGAAGCAGCTGGTGGAGGGCCACGGGGGGAGGGTCTGGGCGGAAAGCGAGCTCGGCAAGGGCACGGTGTTCCACTTCACGCTGCCATTAATGGCTCCCGACAGGGCTATCTAGGCTGATTCTTCACACCACCCGTGGCCCGGCAACTGCGTCAGCCGCTTACGCCTAAAGTTGGCTACCGTGTAGCCGCCGACCTTGATCAGGGAGGAAGTGACCTGCGAGCATCGGCCAACCCGCTCACAGACCGATCTTCGGGGACGATACGCATGAAGCGCGTGCTCTTGTTCGCCCCAGCGCTCCTGGCAGCTTGTGGCGCCTTGATACTCAAGACCGTAGCGGAGAGGTTGAATGGGCGAGGGGCTCCCACAGGCACCGCGGGCATGCCCGAGTTCAGAGGCCACCCATGGTTCGCTGCCACCTATGATCTGGTCACCCAAGCGGGCGAGTCCGCGGTGCTCAGCAGGCTCCGTCCGCTGGTCACGGGCCAGGCCACAGGTGAGGTTCTGGAGATCGGTGCCGGGACCGGAGCCAACTTCCCCTACTACCAGCAAGCGGAAAAGATCGTCGCCGTCGAGCCCGATCCCTTCATGCTCCAGCGAGCGGTGAAGCGGGCCGGGCAACTCGGGCTGAATATCGAGTTCAGTGAAGCCATCGCCGAGGCCCTGCCCTTCCCTGATGCTTCCTTCGACACCGTCGTCACCACGTTGGTGTCTTGCACCGTGGCCGACCCGGCCCGAGCCCTGGCGGAGGTAAGGCGCGTCCTGAAGCCCAGTGGGACCTTGCGCTTCATCGAGCACGTTCGGGCCGAGGGGGGAGCAGCCGCGGGGGGGACAGGATCTGTTGACCCCGATGTGGGAGCAGTTCGGCGCCGGCTGCCACCTGAACCGCCGGACCGTCGACACTATCGAGTTGGCAAGCTTCGAGATCTTAGAAATGAGGCAGGAGCGGCCCTTCCCGCTCCTGCCTCTGGTCGCCGGGGTAGCCAGGCTCAGGTAGCGAGCCCCACGACTCCCGAAGACGAGCCTACGCCAGTGGGGATCAATGGGGGGAACCGTCGATCTTTCATGTCCGTCCATCAGACTGGCCGCAGGTTACAGATCGGTTCGAGTAGGTCTCCGAGAGGATTCGATTCCACGCTGCTCGCGCTCGGCGTCGGCCCGCATCCTCGCCATCTCCTTGCTGCCCTCGGAGCGATACTTATGGCTTGTCTGCCCGTAGACTTCGGCCCCCCGCACCCCCTTTCTCGCCTCTCCCCTGGTCTTGGGAACGACCTCGTTCTGCTAGGCCAAGTCCTCGTTGATGAAGGTGGTATTGTCCTCCCGGGCGCTGGCGATGCCGACGAAGGCGTCGACAATCTTCTTGGGCGACACGATGCCGACCAGTTGAACGTTCAGGACCCGGATGCCGGCCGGTAGCTGTCCAGGATCGACTGCCACCTGACGGCCGCGTGAGCCTCAATCTCTCCCCTCCCAGCGGTAAGGCGCCTCACCTCTGCCACAGC
>JAMCTB010000057.1 GCA_023380955.1 Chloroflexota bacterium
GATCAGCTGGAGGAATGCGCTTCGAGCCGACTCGGGAACGCCGGCCCAGATGTCGGTCTCTATGTAGCCGGGGGCCACGGCATTCACCGTGATGTTCCGGCTGGCAACCTCCCGGGCCACCGCCCGGGTAAAGCCGATCAACCCGGCCTTGGAGGCAGAGTAGTTGGCCTGTCCGGCGTTGCCCATGATCCCGGCCACCGAGCTGACGTTCACGACCCGGCCGTACCGACGCTTCATCATGGAGCGCAGCACAGCCTTGGTGCAGACGAACGCCCCCTTCAGGTTGGTATCCAGCACGGCGTCCCAGTCCTGCTCGCTCATGCGCAGCAGCAGGTTATCACGGGTGATGCCGGCGTTGTTGACCAGGATGTCCAGCCGGCCGAAATCGCTCAGGACTCGATCCACCATCCCTTCGGCCTCAGCTGCCACCGCCACGTCGGCCCTGAGGGCAGCGGCGCGACCCCCCTGAGCCACCACCAGATCGATCAACTCCCGGGCCGCGGCCTCGCTGGCAACGTAATTGACCACGACGGCCACGCCGTCCCGTGCCAGTCGCAGCGCCACCGCCCTGCCGATTCCCCGAGAGCCTCCTGTAATCAGGGCAACCTTGCCGGAGCCTTCCACCTGGACCTCCTACATGTCTGGAGTGGTGCGGCCGGCCGCAGCTTTCGATCCGACCGAAAGCGGTGGCAAGCCACCACACTCCAAGACGGCACTAGTGGCCTACCGTTCAGTGCTGGACTTGGGAAGATTCGAGGGCTACACCAACCGGCCAAGCTTCTCGACGGTGCTGCTCAGGCCCTTCTCGTCCTCCACATTCAAGAGGAGGGCATCCTTGACGATCCGTTTGATCAGCCCGCTCAACACCTGGCCCGGCCCCAACTCGACGAAGACCGTGCAACCCAACTCCGCCATGGTCTTCACCGAGTCCGACCATCGAACGGGGCTGGTAACCTGCACCACCAGTTCACGACCGATCTCTCCAGGATCCTGGGAAGGCTGGGCAGTCACATTGAGAACGACGGGAATACGTGGGGAAGATATCGACGTCGCGGCCACTATCGCTCGAAATCCCTGGGCCGCGGGCTCCATGTACACGGAGTGGAAGGGGCCACTCACATCCAAATCTACAATCCTGCGAGCACCCGCCTTCCGGGCCAACTCGCCCGCCCTGGCCAGGGCTCGCCGGTTGCCGGAGATCACCACCTGTCCGGGCGCGTTCAGGTTCGCCACCTGAACGGCGGCGTCGGTCTCCTGGGAGGCCCTGGAGCACAGCTCCACTAGAAGGGCATCCTCCAGGCCAAGGACGGCGGCCATGGAGCCATCCGCAGGCGTCGATGCCTCTGCCATCAGCCGGCCGCGAGCCGCCACCAACCTGAGCCCATCCGCGGGGCTGACCGCCCCGGAGAAGGCCAGGGCCGCCAGTTCGCCCACGCTGTGGCCGGCGCAGCAAAGCGGCGCTATCTCCACGCCGCCCCGGGCCAACCGCTCCCGCAGCGCCTCGGCCGCCGCAAGGCTGGCGGCTACCACGCCCGGCTGCGCAAAAGCCGTGTCCGTCAGCCTGTCCGCGGGGCCCTCAAAGCACACCCGGCTGAGAGGCAGCCCTGTGGCTCGGTCGGCCTCCGCGAAGAGTTCTCGCGCCGCCGAACTAGAGCCCCATAGGCCGGCTCCCATGCCCACTCGCTGGGCACCCTGCCCCGGGAAAACGAAAGCAACTTTCGGAGCCAGACTCCTAGCCCTCGCTCTTCGCCGGCTTGATCTGCAGAACCTGCTCGCCCTTATAGGTGCCGCAGTTCGGGCACACGTGGTGAGGCAGCTTCAGTGCGTGGCACTGGGGGCAGGCCACGAGGTTGGGCATCTCGATGCCCAGGTGGCTCCGGCGCTTGCCCTGAGCCGAGTGAGAGATCTTCTTCTTAGGTAGAGCGCCCAATTCTGTCTACTCCTGTTCTGGATTGAATCCCGCCTGACGCATCCGCTCCGCCAGCAGGCTTCCGAGCGATCCCGAGGGAGTGCCGGAAGCCGAGGGCTGGCAATCGCAAGCTCCAACGTTCAGGTTTGAACCGCAACTGGGACAAAGCCCCTTGCAGCCCTCGCCGCATAGATGCTGAAGGGGGCTCTCCAGGATCGCGTATTGTCGTATCGCCTCGTTCAAGTCCAGCAGGTGTTCAGGGGTCAACCTGAACGCCTCGTCATCGTCGGGCTCTGGCAAACCAACGCCGGTATTCACGTCGACTACCGGCACGAACTCCTCGTCCAGCTCAATGACCTGCGGCCGAACGAAGGTCTCCAGGCAGCGAGAACAGGTCGACTCCACCTTGTGAGTCAGCGTTCCCGTGACCAGGATGCCCGCGGAGGTACGCATCAAGCGCAGAGAACCCACGGTGGGTGAAACGATCCTTAGATCGACTGCCAGATCGGGATCCAGCTCGTCCACTTCCACCCGCCGAATTGTGCCCGTGGTGGCTTTCAGCAACTGAGCGATATTGTAAGCGATCACAGCGAATCACGTCCGTTCCCGATGCGCCCTTGACGTGTTCCCGTTGGTTAGATGGTCCCGTAAGAATACTGTGCAAGAACATCGCGCATAATAAGAAGGCCGCCTTTGCGAGCCCCAATGAATTATACGGCCCGTCGCTCTAAGGCGTCAAGGATGGCAGCGCCCTACTCGGCCTTCGCTGCGCGCTCCTTGTAGCCGTTCTTGTCACCATCCACGCGGTCCAGGGCGCGGATCCCGTTCCTCACGACCGACAGCAGCTCGTTCAAACGGCCTTCGAGGTCCGATAGCGCCTCCACGGCATATCGGTCGGCCCCTTCCCGCCGATCCTGAGCCTCCACGTCGGCATCCTCAAGTATCCGTCTGGCCTTGGCCTCGGCCACCTTCACAACTTCGTGCTGCTGGGCCATGCCTGAAGCCTGCTCTTGAGCGTGAGACACTATCCTGGAGGCCCTATCCTCGGCCTCCTGCAGCAGCCGCTCCCGCTCGGTCTGCAGCTTCTTGGCCTGCTTGACCTCCTCGGGGATAGCGACCCGCAGTTGATCTATTATGTCAAGACACTCGTGCTCGTCTACCACAGTCTTCCCGGTCAGAGGGACCCGAGAGCCGCTGGTCAACACAGCTTCCAGCCGGTCCAGCAGATACAAGATATCCATGCGTCACCTCTACTCGCCGCCGAAGCTTACCTTACCAGGCTACTGGTAGGCAGTCCCCCCGCCCGAGCGCGCGCCTCGTACTTCTGTCGCAGAGCCCGCTCCACCGACTCGGGTACCAGCCCCTCCAGAGACCCGCCCAGCTTGGCGATCTCCTTGACGATGCTGGACCGCAGGAAGGAGTAGGGCAAGCTGGTCATCAGGAAGTTGGCCTCCACCTCCGGGTTGAGACTGCGGTTCATGTGGGCTATCTCAAACTCGTACTCGAAGTCCGAGATGGCGCGCAGCCCCCGGACCATGGCGCAGGCTTTCTTCACCTTGGCATACTCCACGGCCAGCCCCGAGAAGCTCTCCACCTGCACGTTCGGGATACCCTCGCAGGATTGTCGGGCGATCTCCAGCCGCTCCTCCGCCGAGAAAAGTGCGTTCTTCTCGGGATGCTGGTAGACGGCCACGATCAGCCTGTCGAACAGCTTGGCAGCCCTCTGTGCTATGTCCAGATGCCCGTTGTGAAAGGGGTCGAAGGTGCCGGGGTAAATGGCAGTCCGCAAGTCCTACTCCTGTCGCCCCGCGGTGTATAGGCTGATGCCGGTCCTCCCGTGAAACCGCGTCTTCACCAGCGTCAACGGCCCGCAATCCGAGGGAACCGAACGCTGCCGGGAATGCTCCAGCACCAGATAGCTATCGGGCCCAACCAGCGCCGACTCACACAACTGCCTGATGGCCGATTCAGCGGCGGGATCGTTATAGGGGGGATCCAGCAGTATTAAATCATAGGGGTGGTTAAATGTCGAGATGGCCGCCTCCGCTCGCATGGCGTGGACGCGAGCCCTGGAGGCCAGGTGAGTGCGCTTCAGATTCTCCGCTATGGCCTCCCGAGCCCGGGGGTCCGCTTCCACGAAATCCACCGCCTCAGCTCCCCGGCTCAACGCCTCGATGCCCAGGGCGCCGCTGCCCGCGTAGAGGTCCAGCACCGCCCGCCAGGGGAAGGCCAGCTCGCCCTCCTCCACCCGGGATAGGTAGCCCGGCTCGACCAGCCCTTGCCGGTAGGCCGCGGACTCCAGCATGGAGAAGATGGCTCCCTTTATCTTGTCCGCCGTCGGACGCACCGACCTGCTTTCTATGCTGCGCAGCGGATGCCCCTTGGCAATGCCGGCTATTACCCTCATCTCGATCGCTAACCTCGTCCATCAGCTATCTCGGGAACTCAGAGGGCTTGAACGTAGGGCAGGGCGCCCTGCCCTGCCGCCGGCCTACCATCGCCCGCCGGGCGGCGGGGCACAGGGCCCCGCCCTACGTCATCGACGCCATCGTCGGGCGGCGGGGCACAGGCGTGGCGCTGTGCTCGCTCGCGCCACGTGCCCTACGACACCTCAAGGTCCTGGAGTCTCCTGAGTTCCTACGACTTGGAAGCCTGTCGCAGCTCCTCGATCCTCGCCACCAGCGGCCGGTGCTCCGGCCTCGCCAGCTCCGGATCCCGCTCGAGCAGCTGCACGGCCGCCTGCCGGGCAGTCTCGATCAGCCGGAGGTCGCGCAGGTCGGCCATCCGGAAATCAGGGAACCCGCTCTGTCGCACCCCGAAGTACTCGCCCGGCCCCCGCAGCCGCAGGTCTTCGTCCGCCAGCCGGAAGCCGTCGGCGACCTCGGCCACCATCCGAAGCTTCTCCAGGGTCTCCTCGTCCGTGGAGTCGGTCAGCAGCAGGCAGCTGGACGGATCCTGTCCCCGACCTACCCTACCCCGGAACTGGTGCAGCTGAGCCAGTCCGAACCGCTCTGCCCCCTCAACCAGCATCACCGTCGCATTGGGCACGTCTATGCCGACCTCCACGACCGAGGTGGATACCAGCACGTCGTACTCCCCGTTGCGAAAATCCAGCATGATCCGATCCTTCTCAGCCGGGCGCATCCTTCCGTGGAGCAGCGCCAGCCGCAGGCCCGACAGGTCGCTTCCCTGCAGCCGCTGGTACTCCGCGGTGGCCGCCCTGACCTCCAGGTGGGGGCTGTCCTCCACCAGCGGGCAGATGATGAAGGCCTGCCGCCCCTTCGCCACCTCCCGCCGGATGTGCTCGTAGGCGTGGCGGCGCTCCGGCGCCCTCAGGAGATGGGTCTTCACCTGCTGCCGTCCAGGCGGCAGCTCGTCGATCACCGAGAGATCCAGGTCGCCGTACAGCACCAGCGCCATGGTGCGGGGAATGGGGGTGGCGGTCATCACCAGCAGGTGGGGAGTCCCTCCCTTCTCCCGCAGAGCCGTCCGCTGCACGACGCCGAAGCGATGCTGCTCGTCGATCACGGCAAGACCCAATCGGTGGAAACCGAGGCCCTCCTGGATCAGGGCCTGAGTCCCCACCAGTATGTCCACCTCCCCCTCGGCTGCCCCCCGATAGATCCTGTCCCTGTCCGCCTTTCGGGAAGCACCCGTAAGCACCCCCAGTCGCAATGGGCGTCCCAGGGTGTCGGCCAGCAGCTGCTCCGCCCTCCCAAAGGCCTCCTCCAGGGTGCGTCCGTGCTGTTCCGCCAGGATCTCGGTGGGCGCCATTATGGCCCCCTGGTACCCCCCCAGCACCGCGGACAGCAGGGCCACGGCGGCCACGATGGTCTTGCCCGACCCCACCTCCCCCTGCAGCAGC
>JAMCTB010000058.1:0-7963 GCA_023380955.1 Chloroflexota bacterium
GAAGGGTCTCCACGCACATGTGCAGAGATTCTTCGCTGCGCTCAGAATGACACGGCCGTGGCCTTGACGCTGCACTTTGTGGGTTTGGCACCGGAAAACAAAAAGGCCCTGGGTCGCCAGCAAAAGGGCTTGACAGAACGTGTGAAGTCTCTATAATGGCGCCTAGAACGAATGTTCTGCAGGCGGGGGTCAGGGGGCCTCGGTGGGAGGCCGGTCCCGCCGGCAGAAGCTTCCGTTCGCCGATGCATGGTTTAGCACGAGGGAGGACGTTTAGCATGAGCAGCGAATCGGCGAGGACGGAGAGGGCGCCCGAGGGCACCGAGGGCAAGGCGGAGGCGGTTGCCGCCGGCAGGTCGGAGAGAAGGGGGGACCGGCCCTTCGAACCCAGCAGGTATCTCCGGAAGCTGGGGGGCAAGGACTACCTGGAGGTGAAGTGGCGGCTGCTCTGGCTGCGGACGGAGCACCCGGACGCGGTGATGCACACCGAGATGGCCAGGCTGGAGGACGGCTTCGCCCTCTTCAAGGCCCACGTGGCCATTCCGGGCGGTGGTGAGGCTACCGGCTGGGGCTCGGAGACCCGGCAGGACTTCTTCGATTACATCGAGAAGGCGGAAACCAAGGCGCTGGGCAGGGCTTTGGCGGCCCTGGGGTACGGGACCCAGTTCTGTGAGGACTTCGACTTCGCGGCGGGTTCCGCGGGCAACGCCCACGTGGTGGACTCTCCGGTGGAGCAGCCGGCTGCAGCCTCGAATGGGGCGCAGCCCGCTCGTCCCACTCCGTTGCCCCAGACCAGCAGCTCCCTGGCCACTCCGGCACAGCTGAAGCTGATCTACCTGACGGCCACCCGGGACCTCCACATCAGCGAGGAGGAGCTGGAGGAGCGGTGCCAGTCCCAGTACGGGCGGCTTCCCCTCCACTTGACCAAGCGGGAGGCTTCGGAGTTCATAGACGGCCTGAAGTCCGAGAAGGCGAGCTGAGGGGAACCAGCCCTCAGCCTTTCTTCGTCCAAAGTCGCCTCTTGCAAGTTGACATGATGACCGTACATAATAGGGCCGGCCTCGTTTGCTGAGGGGCCGGCCCTGTTGTCTGTCTCAGCTTTTCCACTCGCGATGCCCACCCTTCTGTTCGGGACGTCTCTCATGGCCGACAACGGCGCACCTCCGAGCATGGTCGACAGCCCGGCGTCGCAGGCAACCCCCCTGGGGGAGTTGGGGAGGGTGATCCTGTCGGCGGGGGAGGGCCATGCCCCCCTCTACCACCAGCTGAAAGAGCTGCTGCGCGACAAGATCGAGTCGGGCGAGTGGCAGCCCGGACAGCGGATTCCTCCCGAGCGAGAGCTGTGCCTCGCCTTCAACGTCAGCCGGGCCACCACCACTCAGGCGCTCAACGACCTGGAGCGGATGGGGCTGGTGGAGCGGCGGCAGGGGAAGGGCACCTTCGTGGCCCAACCCAAGCTGGTCCAGAGCCTCCTGGAGTTCTACACCTTCACCGAGAGCACCCTGGCCCGCGGGCTGCTGCCGACCATCAAGATCCTCGCCCTCGACGTGACCTCCACCACCCCTCGGCAGGCGCAGATGCTCAGGATCGGCCCCGAGGAGAAGGTGATCCGGATCGAGCGGCTCCGGCTGGTGAACGGCGAGCCGGTGCTGCTGGACGTGTGCCTCATCCCCTACCAGCTCTGCCCCGGCCTGGTGCATGAGGAGCTGGAGAAGAACCTCCTGCACGACGTCCTCTCGGAGAAGTACGGGATCAGGATGGTGGAGCAGGAGAAGTGGGTGGAGCCGGTGCTGCTGGACGACTACGAGGCGGGCGTCCTTCGAGTCAAGAAGGGGGCGCTGGGGCTGCTGGTGGAGAGGATTGCCTACACTCGCGGTAGGCAGCCGCTGGAGTTTCGAAAGATGCTGGTGCCGGGGCACCGGTGCAAGTACGTGGTGGAGGTGATGAGACCTTGATCTAGGCGGCTCTTGGCCAAGTCTATCATTAATTATGGAGGCGAAGGATGGTTCACTTCATCGTGCACGACGAGAACGATTCCGTTGGGGTCGCGGTAGTCGAGGGGATCAAGGCCGGGGACCAACTGACCGGGTGGATCATGGATCAGGACAAGATGACCAACATGAAGGTGCTCGGTGACATCCCCATCGGGCACAAGCTCGCCCTGAAGCACATTCCCGAGGGAGCTACTGTCATCAAGTACGGTCATGACATCGGCAGGGCTGTGGCGCCCATCAAGGCCGGCGAGCATGCCCACGTTCACAACATCAAGACGAAGAGGTGGTAGGGACATGGTAGGTTCCACTTTCCTCGGCTACAGAAGAGAGAACGCGCGCGTGGGCATCCGGAACCACGTGATCATCTTGCCGGTGGACGACATCTCCAACGCGGCGTGCGAGGCCGTGGCGAACAACGTTAAGGGGACCATGGCCCTGCCTCATCCATACGGTCGGCTCCAATTCGGGCGGGACCTCGATCTGTTCTTCCGAACCATCATCGGGACCGGGGCCAACCCCAATGTGGCGGCGGTGGTGGTGATAGGGATCGAGGCTGAATGGACGAAGAAGGTGGTGGACGGGATCGCGGCCACCGGGAAGCCCGTCAAGGGCTTCAGCATCGAGCTGAACGGGGACTACAACACCATTGCCGCAGCGTCCCGGGCAGCCAAGGAGTTCGTGCACTTCGCCTCCGCGCTTCAAAAGGTTGAGTGCTCCGTGGAGGATCTCTGGGTCTCCGCCAAGTGCGGAGAGTCGGATACCACCTCCGGTAGTGGATCCAACCCCACCGTGGGCAACGCCTTCGACAAGCTGAATGACGTGGGAGCAACCCTGGTCTTTGGGGAAACCACGGAGTTGACGGGCGCGGAGAACCTGGTCCGAGACCGTTTTGCCACTCCCGAGGGCGCTGAGAAGTTCATGGCGATGTGGAACCGGTACAATGACCTGATCCTGAGGGAGAAGGTGGACGATCTTGTCGACTCCCAGCCCACAAAAGGGAACATCGCCGGTGGACTCACCACCATCGAAGAGAAGGCCCTGGGCAACATGCAGAAGATCGGCAAGAGGGCCAAGATCGTGGGGGTGCTGGAGCCCGCCCAGGCCCCGACCGGCAAGGGGCTGTGGTTCATGGACTCCAGTTCGGCCGCTGCCGAGATGGTCACCCTGTGCGCTGCCGCAGGGTTCGTGGTCCACTTCTTCCCCACGGGCCAGGGCAACGTGATAGGTAATCCGATCCTTCCGGTGATCAAGCTGAGCGCCAACCCGCGGACGGTCCGCACCATGAGCGAGCACATCGATCTGGATTGCTCGGGGCTGCTCCAGCGAGAGGTCAACCTGGACCAGATGGGAGATCGCCTGCTGGAGATGATGCTCCGCACGTGCAACGGTCGCCTGACGGCGGCGGAGGTGCTGGGCCACCGCGAGTTCGTTCTGACCAGACTGTATCCCAGTGCCTGATCGGTGACAAGGGGCCGCGCGGGAATGGGCTCTTGACATGGCTCCATCTGGCGCGGCCCCGAGCGGTGACCGGAGAGCGAGATCCCGACAACCCCACCTCTCTGGACCGGACACTGACTCTCCTACTACTCCGACACGGTGATTGTGATGCTGTAGGGGCGGACGTCTCTGTCCGCCCCGGCGGTGGGCCAGCAGGGCGTGACGCGAGCGAGCGCAGCGTCATGCGGCACCTACACGTCAAGACCACAGCGGTTGGTTTCCATCACGGCGTGAGCAGCAGGATCCCGCTGATCGCCACCAGCACCGTCAAGGCTGCTGTGAACTGCTGCACGGAGAGCCTGCGGTTGAGGGATGCGCCCATGCGACCTCCGAGCAGCATGATCGGAGTCAAGGCGATCCCCGTCAGGAGGATGGTCGTGGTGAGCACTCCGACCTGCCAGTAGAGGGAAAGCTTCAGCAGGTCGGTGATGGAGAAGGCGCCGACTATCGAGGCGATGAACACCTCCTTGGTGAGGCCGACGCTCAGCAGATAGACCGACATGACGATCCCGCCCGCGTGGGCGATGGAGGTGGTGATGCCGGAGATGAAGCCGACGATCCACCCCGCCCAGGCGGGCATGGGAGCGGAGGCCCGGCCGTCGGGCCTCCGCCACCGGTAGATCTGGAGACTCACGAAGAGCAGGGCGATCAGGCCTATGGCCTTGCGCACCAGCGCAGCAGGGGCCCACGCCAGGAATAGGGTGCCCAGCACCACACCGACGACGGCGGTGGGCAGCAACACCAGGATGTGGCGGGAGTCCCACTTACCCCAGTGGTGGCGGAGGGCCACGAAGTCGGTGATCACCATCATGGGGGCCATCAGCGCTACGGCGACCTTCGGGGGCAGGACCAGGGCGAGGACGGGGGTGAGGAAGACTCCCGCTCCTATGCCGAAAGCGACCTTGGCTACGCCGGCAATCCAGGAGACAACCATGATAATGGTTGCCGAGGTTGGACTCAGATCTAGCAAGTAGCTGTACTCCAGGCCGGCGGGAGAGATTGGGGGGATTATAGGCTAGCTCGTGGTTAGCAGCAATGCGAGGAGGCGGTGGGTCACGACCGGGCCATCGCGATCGGGCGCAGCTAGAAGCAGAATCTAGAAAGACGGAGTGTGCCACAGATGCAGCAGTACGTGTCCCTGTTCCCGGGATTGGTGCTGGTGTTGGCGATAGCCACGGTCGCCAACTTCTCGGCGGGATTTCTTCCCCCAGCCATCAACGGCGTCATCGTAGCCATACTGTTGGGCCTCCTCATCAAGAACACCATCAACGTCCCCTACCAATTCCAGCCCGGCATCAAGTTCTCCCTGCAGAAGCTGCTGAGGCTGGCTATCATCCTGCTGGGTATCCGGCTCAGCTTCTTCGACGTCCTGCGCATCGGCGCGCAATCCCTCGCGATCATCATCGCCTGCATGTCGGCGGCGCTTCTGCTGGCCTACCTGGGCGGCCGGCTGTTCAAGCTGCCGAACCGGCTGGCGCTTCTGATAGGGGTGGGGACGGCCATCTGTGGGAACTCGGCCATCGTCGCTACCGCCCCCGTGTTGGAAGCCAAGGACGAAGAGGTGAGCTTCGCTGTGGCAACCATCACCCTCTTCGGCACCCTGGCCGTTTTCCTCTACCCGGCCATAGGTCTGGCGGCTCACATGAGCGATTCCTTCTTCGGTACCTGGGCGGGCACCGCGGTGAACGACACCTCACAGGTGGTGGCGACGGGCTTCGCCTTCAGCAACGCCGCCGGCCAGGTTGCCACCGTGGTCAAGCTCACCCGCAACGCCCTGATGGCTCCGGTGATCGTGCTGATAGGCATCCTGTGGGCTCGCGCCTCCGCCAGGTCGGTATCCACCTCGGGTCTCGCGGCCAAGCAGCTCAAGCTGACCAAGATCTTCCCCTACTTCGTCTTGGGCTTCGTCGGCATGGCGCTGCTGAACACCATTGAGGTCTTCCCCAAGCCGGTGGTGGCCCAGGTCAACAACCTTTCCAGCTTCTTGATCCTGATGGCGCTGTCCGGCGTGGGACTGGGCACCAACCTGAGCCAGATGCGGAAGACGGGGCTCCGCCCCTTCTACCTTGGTCTCTTCACGGCGGCGGTGGTTGCCTCCCTGAGCGTGTTGCTGATCACCGTGGTTGGGATCCGGTAGCACCCTACATCATCGCGATCCTTACTACGGTTGCCCATTGCCGGCCGCCGGCCTTATCATGGTGCCCATCCTGCGCCGGCTGGTCTTGAGGGTGGGCAAGAACTCTCCCCACACCCGCGTCGTCACTCTCCTCGCGCTCAGCGCCGTCTTGCTGGCGGCGCTGGCGCTCCGTCTCTACCTCCTGGCGGGCCCACAGACCGAGCTGGAAGGGGACGAGGCGATTGTGGGCCTCATGGCCCGCCACATCCTGCAGGGGGAGCGGCCGCTCTTCTACTACATGCAGCCCTATATGGGGAGCCTGGAGGCCTATCTGGCGGCGGGTGTCTTTGCCCTCCTGGGTAGCTCTACGTTAGCCTTGAGGCTGGTGCCCCTCGCTGCGGCGCTGCTGTTCACCTCGCTGGTCTTCGCCACTGGGTACCGAATCGGCGGGCTGGCCGCGGCGGTCCTTTCGGCGGCGTACGTGGCGGTCCCCCCCGCCTTCCTCGCGCTGTGGAGCCTCAAGGCTCGCGGCGGCTACATCGAGATCCTGGCCCTGGGCCAGCTGCTGATCCTGCTGGCATTGAGAATCGGAAAGAGAAGATCGGTCCTCCTCTGGGAAGCTGCCCTCTTGGGGCTTCTGTCGGGCGTGGGGCTCTGGACCAACCTGCTGATCGGAGTCTACCTCGTGCCCCTGGCAGTCTACCTGGCCCTGACCCTCCGGCGCGTGGTGCTTGGGCCGTGGCTGCCGGCCGCCGCGGTTGGCTGCCTGGCAGGGGCCTACCCGCTGCTGGAATACAATCTGAGCCATGGGTTTGCGACCGCCGACGCCATGTTTGGTGGCTCCTGGTCCCTGACGGAGGCACCTCCGTACCTGCGGCAGTTCGGCCGGGTGAGCCTTCCAATCCTGGCAGGACTCGCTCAGGCCAGCAGCTCCCAGCGGCTCTTCTGGCCTTCTTTCTGGGCTAGTCCGGCGGGGCAGCTGCCGGTGGCGCTGACGGTGGCGGTCGTCTTCCTCCTGGTCGCTCTGCTGGGGGCCAGGAGGCTGCCGGACCTGCTGCGGGGGGGGGCTCGGGCCGGCGACGGGCAGAACCTCCTGGTGTTGCTGCTGGTGGTGGTGCCGGCGGTCTTCATCGTCAGCAAGTTCAGGGAGTTGGTGACGGAGCCTCGCTACCTGCTCCCCCTCTACTCGGCGGTCCCCCTGTTGGCCCTGGCCATCCTGCGAACCCGGCGGGTCGGGCGGTGGTGGGCTCCCTCCCTGGCAGTAGCCCTCCTCGCTCTGAACCTTTACAGCGTTGCCACCCTCGATCCCGTGTTGAATCTGCCCGATACGGCCGTGGGCAGCAGGGTGGCGAACCGAGCCGAGCTGTCCGAGTTCCTCCTGTCCCGAGGGCTGGACCGGGTGTACACCGACTACTGGATCGGCTATCCCCTGGCCTTCGAGTCGAAGGAGCGGGTGCTCCCCTCGGTGCTGTCGGGCGGATTCAACCGGTACATCCCCTATGCCTATCAGGTCTCTATCGCGGCCAATCCGGCCTTCGTGTTTGTCGAGGGCTCTCGAGAAGAGAGAGCTTTCGTCGACCTGCTGAAGGAACGAGGGGTGACGGCGAAGAGGGATGTAGTGTCGATCTATTCGGTCTACTGGCAGGCTACGCCGCTAGACAGGGTCAGGCCGTAATGGCCCTGCTCGGTGGTACTTCGAGCTTCGCTCCCCGTCTTAGGACGTCGCAGCGGGATGGTGTCGCACCAACCACTACTCGCTTGTAGATGAGGTGTGTATAATGGCCGCCGTTATCCCCTCAATCTCCATCTTTGGAGGACCAGCGTGCCTCAGTCGCCCGGCGACCCTTCCTCCGAAGTAGAAGAAGGCGGCTCAACCTTCGAGGGCGTGCCCGAAGGCAGCGGCCCCGCAGCGGCCCCATCCCCGGAACTCCTGAGTCTGATTGCCTTCAGCCTGGACAACGAGTGGTACGCCCTGGAGATCCGCCACGTTCGGGGCATCGAGCCGGAGATGGAGATCACCCCTGTGCCTGGGGCACCGGAGTGGCTTGCCGGCGTCTTCAATCTGCACGGGGCGATCCTGCCGGCCATCGACCCTCGCTCCCTTCTGGGGGTCGAGTCCCGAGGAAGAAAGGGCGGCGGACTGCTGATCCTCTTTCAGTGGGACGGCAACCAGGCGGCCCTGCTGGCCGACACCGTGGATGAGATGTACGAACTGTCTCGGACGAGCCTGGAGCCTCATCTCCTCACGGCAGAAGGGCCTCAGGCAGAGTTGATCCAGGGGCACGTACGGGTCCGCGACCGGCTAATAGGGGTGGTCGATCTGGCTGCCCTCGTGGATACCCTTCTGGGGGGGGGGAGG
>JAMCTB010000058.1:7973-32927 GCA_023380955.1 Chloroflexota bacterium
ACCGGTTGAATCCGCGGTCTTGGGAGCCCAGGAGGGGCGTAGGGCGGCGGCCTCGGGCACCATCCGGCTGCTGCTGGTCCAGTGCGGCCGCTATCGGCTCGGCTTCCCCTCGGGGCTTGTCCGGGGGGTGGTGGAGCCGGGCGAGATCGTTCCCCTGGGCCTGCCGGAGCTGGAAGGATTGATGTGGAGGGAGGGTGCCCTCATCCCGGCCGCCAAGTTGGGGCCTCGGCTGGGCCTCCGATCGGGGGAATCGAGTGTGTGCGGCCACGGCGTGTTGGTTCGCTCGGGGGAGGGCCTTCTCTGCCTGCTGGTGGACGAGGCTCTGGACCTGGTAGAGGTCCCGGCGACCTCCGTCGTAGCTTTGCCGCCGCTGGTTAGGAAGGTGGTGCCGTTGGAGGGTCTCGAGTCCGCCGCGCTGGTGGAGAGCCTCCTCTTGATTGTGGATCCCGTTCGACTGCTCGGGCAACAGGGGGTCGCGGAACTGATGGCCGCTGCCGCTCGAGTGGGGAATCCCGGGGCCACCCACGAGGAGCCGGAGTAGGCCGTGTCCATGGGCATCGATCGATCCGCCTACATAGGGGCTTTTCGGGAGGAGATGCTGGAGCATCTCCAGGCCCTGACCCAGGGTCTTCTCTCCTTGGAGAGCCACCCCGGAGTTGCCTCCTCTGTGACCGAGGTGTTCCGCCGCGTCCACACCATCAAGGGCTCGGCCCGGATGATGGGGTTCGGGGAGATGGCGGACCTGTCTCACGCCATGGAGGATGTCCTGGACGAGCTGCGCTCGGGCAGGCTGAGGTCGAGCCCGCCCCTGTTGGATGCGATGCTCACGGCGGTGGATCTGCTGCGGGAGTTGGTCAAGAAGCCGCCGGAGGCGGGCGCCGAGCGGCCGGACGTTCAGGCGGTCCTCAAGTGGCTCGCGGACCTTCGGGGTGTTGGGGGCGAAGACGGGGCTGCGCCCCAGCCCCATGAACCCTCGGGACAGCGGCCTGCCGCGGAGCGGGCGGGAGAGCCTGCGCGCGAGACGGTGCGCGTCGAAGTGAGGAGGATCGACACCATTCTCAACCTGGCCGGCGAGCTGATGGTGCTGGACGCGGGCCGGAAGCAGTGGACAGACGATCTTGCCCGGTGGGTGGAGATGCTCGATGCCGCCAGGGTGGCCGCCCAGGGCGCCGGTTTGAGGGGGCTGGGCGAGCAGGCTCAACGACTGTCGGAGAGCGCCTCCAGGGCGGCCAAGCGGTACCGCCGCCTTTTCGCCCAGCAGGCGGAGGTCGTGCGGGAGCTGCACTATCAGGTTTCCACCCTGCGGATGCTTCCGACGCGATCGATCCTCTCCGCCCTGCCAAGAGCCGCCCGAGACCTGGCCAGGGAGGAGGACAAGGAAGTCGAGATCCTCATCGAGGGGGAAGACACCGAGATCGACCGCGAGGTGTTGGAGCGGGTGAGGAACCCAATCCTGCACCTGGTGAGCAACGCAGTCCACCACGGGATCGAGTCTCCCGCGGATCGCGTCGCAGCGGGAAAGCCGAGGGCGGGGCGAATACGGATCTGCGCCTACAGCCGTGGAGAGCAGGCCATCATCGAGGTCGAGGACGACGGCGCCGGCGTGGACTCCCGGGCGGTGCGGCAGGCCGCTGTGGAGAAGGGCATGCTCGGTGTCGCCGAAGCGGAGGCGCTGCGGGACGCGGAATGCGTGCGGCTGCTGTTTCTCCCTGGTTTTACCACCAGCAGCGTGGTGAGCGACAGGTCGGGACGCGGGGTGGGACTGGACGCAGTCAAGGCAGAGATCGACGCCCTTAAGGGAAGAGTCTCCCTGGAGAGCCGCCTGGGTGAGGGAACCAAGATCACGCTGGAGATGCCCATCACCCTGGCTTTCACCCACGTACTGCTGGTGGAGGTTGGGCGCTCGATCTATGGGATCCCCTGTGCTTCCACCCAAGGGATCGCGGAGGTCCCTGCCAGGGCGGTGCGCACCCTGCAGGCTCGCCAAGCTGTGGACATGACGGGGCGAACCGTGCCCCTGGTGTGGACCCATCGGATACTTGGCGTGGAATCCGGCCTCCCGAACGGAGTTACCAGGTGGCCGGCCTTGCTGCTGGGGCCCCCGGAGAGACCGATGGCCTTCGTGGTGGATCGGGTGATCGGGGATGAGAACGTGATCGTGAAGCCGTTGGGCCCGCTGCTCCGTCGCGTGCCCAACGTATCGGGAGGCATCATCCTGGGGGACGGACGGGTGGCGCTGCTGCTCTCCGCCATCGCCTTGGTCGATGCGGTCCGAGGAGCGCAATCGCCGGAGGCTGCACCATCGGTGGGTGGGTCGCGAGTGAAAGCGAAGAGAGTGCTGGTGGTAGATGACGCGGCCGTCAGCAGGGAGTTGGAGCGGGGGATCCTCGCGGCGGCGGGCTACGAGGTGGAGACCGCCGTGGATGGCCTGGACGCCCTCGACAGGCTGAGGTCTCGAGAGTTCGCGCTGGTGGTGGCCGACGTGGAGATGCCCCGACTGGACGGGCTGCAGCTGACCGCGGCCATTCGGGAGGACCCTCGATTGGGCAATCTGCCGGTGGTGATAATCAGTGCCAGGGAAAGCGACGAGGATCGGCGGCGCGGCATGGAGATGGGGGCTCAAGCCTACGTGGGCAAAGGCTCCTTCGACCAGGCTACGCTGCTGGATACCATCGAGTCGCTCATCGGGTGACCAGGAGTTGGCGTTGAGTTCCTGTTCTCTACACAACGGACCCGGCAGCAACCTGACCAGGGGGGAGTATCTCCTGTTTCAGGAGCTGATTGCGCAGACGAGCGGGCTTCGTTTCGAAGACAGGGACTGGACCCCTTTGCGGGCGGCAGTGTGCGAGCGGGTGGCCGCCGCAGGGAGTTCCAGCTTCGGTGAGTATTACGAGTTGCTGCGCTCGTCCAATGGTTCCCAGGAGTTGGGGCGGCTGATAGAGCTGTTGACCGTTCACGAGACGGCCTTCTTCAGGAATCGAGGGCATTTCGATCTCCTGACGCGCAGGGTCGTTCCAGAGCTGTTGGAGACGAAGTCGGCTACCCGCACCATCAGGGTCTGGAGTGCCGGTTGCTCCACCGGGCAGGAAGCCTACTCCATCGCGATCAGTCTGATGGAAGCGGTGCCCGACTTCGACGGCTGGCGGATCGAGGTGCTGGCCACCGACATCAGCCAGCGGGCGCTGGAGCAGGGTCGGAGCGGCCTCTATCCGAGCCGCGCCGTCAGAAACGTCGACCCCCGCTTGCTGGACCGCTACTTCCAGCCCTGCGAGGGCGGCTACAGGGTCGCCGACGGTGCCAGGAAATTGGTGCGCTTCGAGTATCTGAACCTGGTGAAGGAGCCGTTCCCGCTGGCGGCGCTGAGCCCCTTCGACGTCGTTTTCTGCGAAAACGTCACCATCTACTTCAAGGTCGAATCCACGCGCCGGGTGATCCGCAACTTCTACGAGGCCCTGGTGGAGGGGGGGTACCTCTTCCTGGGCTATTCGGAAACCCTGTGGCAGACCTCCAGCGACTTCGTACTGAGGGAGATGGACGGCAGCTTCGTCTATCAGAAGCCCTTGGGGTTGGGGGAAGCCGCTGCCGAGAAAGGGGCGGCGGCCCGGCCGGGCAGGGCAGGGGGCACGGTCGAGGTGGCCGTCCCCCTGAGATCGACCTCCCGTCGCTCCAGGGGCGGAACCCCGCCCTCCGGGCCCTCCAGGAGGGTGGGCACTTTGGAGGAAGCGATAGCCCTGTACGAGGCCAGACGCTTCGAGGAGGCGCTGCTGGTGGTGGAAGGTCTGCTGTCGGCGGATCCCGGCAACCCCGAAGCCCACCTGCTGGCGGCGAAGCTCAGAGCCGATCGTGAGGAGGTGGGGCCGGCTCTAAGGCACTGTCGCAGGGTGCTGGAGGCGGACCCCCTTCTGGAGGAAGGGCACTACTTGATGGGTGTCCTGCTGCTGCGGGCAGGCGACATCCCAGGCTCTGCCGATTCCCTGGCCCGGGTCATCTACCTGAACCCGGTGGGACACCGCTCGGCCCTGGCCCACTTCCATCTAGGTGGTGTGCATGCTGATGGCGGGGAGAGGGACGCGGCGGCCCGAGAGTATCGCGGCGCTCTTCGACTGTTGGAGCGCTTTCCCAAGGATGAGTTGATAGAGGAGTTCTCCGCCGATTTCCTGGCCAGGGTGTGCCGGAGACGGCTGGAGGAGTTGGGACGGGGGTGAAGCTGGAGGAAGGTATGGCGAAGGCGAAGGTGCTGGTGGCCGACGATAGCCAAACCTCTCTGGCCCTGGTGAAGGATCTGCTGGAGAGCAACTGTTACGAGGTGATCGCTGCCCGAGATGGGTTAGAGGCTATGGAGGCTGCCTACAGGGTGAGCCCTGACGTCGTTCTTCTGGACGTGGTGATGCCCCGCATGAACGGCTACCAGGTGTGTCGGATGCTGAAGCTGGACGACCAGACCAGCCACATACCGGTGGTGATGCTCACCTCAAAAGACCTGCCGGCCGACCAGTACTGGGGTCTTCAGACCGGGGCCGACGCCTACGTGACCAAGGAGCAGCCCCTCAAGATGGTGCTCGAGGCGGTGGAGACGGTACTGGCCGGAAGAGATGCATCGTCCCTGGCGAACCCGCAGCAGATCGTCGGGCATACCGCCAGCGCCGTGGATCTGCTGAGCCGGCTGAACGAAATCCTGGACCGAAAGCTGTACGAGGCCACTATCCTCGGAGAGGTCAGCAAGCTGGCCTGGTCGGCACCGGACCTGGAGCGAACCACCAGAGAGATCATGGCCCTCTTCGGTAGGCTGTTCGACTTCCGTCTGGCCTGCATGCTGGTGCCGGCAGACAGGTCGCGCGCAGGCGAGATGATCTGGATGGTCCGTTCTACCATGTCGACCTCCACCCTTGGAGCCTGCGAGGAGCAGTTGCTGTCTCTGCTCTCGGAGAGGGGTGGGCCGGCACCGGACAGGCGAAGCCTGAAGCGGCGGACCGTCGTTGCTCCCGGGGTTCGTGTGATCTCCGGGGAGAAGGGGGATCCGTTGCCCGGCCTCTGCCATACGGTTCCCCTGGGATCTCGGGAGCACGAGACGGGCATCTTCGGCCTGTGGGGCAGCGAGCGGGTCCTGGCCTCCCTGGAGTCCCTTCAGATCGTGGGCATGCTGGCCAACGCGGCGTACGTGGTGCTGGACAACGCTCGGCTCTATCAGGAGATGCAGAGGCTGGCAACCACCGACGAACTGACAGGTCTCGCCAACTATCGCCAGTTCCAGGAGTCGCTGGACAGGGAGTATCAGAGGAGCCGGCGGAGCGGGGAGCCGGTGGCCGTGCTGATGATAGATCTGGACGACTTCAAGTCGATCAACGACGCCTTTGGACACAAGAGCGGGGACCAGGTGCTCGAGACCGTGGCCGCTGCCTTGACGGGAAGCGCTCGCCAATACGACCTGATCGCCCGTTACGGTGGTGAGGAGTTCGCCGTCATACTGCCGGGCACCGGCGCCCGCGGGGCCGTCGAGATGGGAGAACGCCTTCGGTTGCTAGTCCGCACCGTCGCTGGGCGCATGAATCTGGAGCGGCTCAGCGCGAGTGTCGGAGTTGCCGTCTACCCCAACCCGAGGATCGTGGACGCTCAGGCATTGGTGCGGGAGGCCGATGCCGCGCTGTATCGCGCCAAGGCTGAGGGAAAGGATCGAGTTCGCCTGGCTCCTTAGTGCTGATCGATAGTGGCATGATGACAACGCAGGCGAAGGCCGCCATCATGGCGGTCTTTTGTTGTCAAGAAAAGCCGCGATATTGGTGGGAAATGAGACCGATATTTTCGTTAATGTTGACCAGACAAGGCCGTTGACAAATAATTACGCGGACATCGGTGGATCCTCGTTGCACTCTTGGCTTTCGTCGGTCTAGCTGAAACACAGCTTGGGTTCGCGCGAAAGGAGGTGGCCAGCAAGAGGTAGAGGGCATTGTTCGGGTTATCCAACGGGTATCGCACTACTCCATCGAGAAAGGAGATGCCATGTCTCGCGGAAGACTGTTCGCGGTGCTCATTGCCCTGGTCTTGTCCCTGGCTATGGTCCCCACTGCCTTTGCCGCCGGTACCGACGTGAAGGTGGGCGACGTGGACGCTACGGTGTACGCTCCCAGCGTCGTCTGGCAGGCGACCAACGCTCACGTGATCGTGAAGCTGGAGAACCTGGGCTCCAAGCCCGTCACGGTGGACGGCCTGTTCAAGTTCCCGGAGGGGAAGGACACCCAGTTCACCTATGGCCTCAAGAAGGGTGCCAACGCGGCTCCCAAGGAAGGGGCCACGCAGAGCTTGAAGGAGCTGAAGCCGGGCGAGAGCAAGTACATCGCCTTCACCTACATCACCCCCAAGAGCAGCGCCCAGCTGGGGCAGTACACGGCCAACCTCACCCTGAAGGTAGACGGAGCCTCCAAGACCATCCCCTGGACCTTCGACGTTCGCACCGGCGCCGTCTTCGTGGCTCAGACCCAATCCATCGTCGTGATGATCTACGCCATCTCCGCCGCGATGCTGGTCTTCTGGTTCGTCTACTTCAAGTTCTTCGTCAACAAGAGGTTCAACATCCTGGCCGGTGAAGAGGTGTAGAGAGGAGAGTAAGCGATGGCAACCGTTACTGGTGCGATCGGGGCTGACGTAAAGCCCTGGTCACTCGGTGAAGGCACGGGCTTCGCGCAGCGTGTCAAGGACCTGGGCCCCGGCGCTTTCGTCGCCGCAACCTTCATCGGGTCCGGCGACATCGCGACCGGCGGCACGGCGGGCGGCATGTTCGGCTTCGGCTACTGGTGGGCCTACTGGGTCACCTGCGCCGTCGCCTGGTTCTGCCTGGACGTGGTCTCCCGCTACTACCTGGTCACGGGCAAGGCCGGCGTCTCCATGTTCCGGTCGATCCCCAAGATCGGGTGGCTGCTGGCGCTCTTCATCGGCCTCTTCGGCGTCTACTACGGCGTCGGCAACGTGACGTCGCAGTTCTCGGCCTCGGCCTGGGCCGTCACCGGCATTTTCCCCTCGCTGAACTACGAGCTGGCGGCGGGCCTCGTCGCCGTGCTGTGCATGGCTCTGGTCTGGATCGGGAACTATAGCTGGCTGGAGAAGACGATGGGCGTGATGCTGGTGGCTATCGTCGCCAGCTTCTTCGCGGCGGCCTTCGCGACCGGCGTGAACGTCGCCGACGCGGCCAGGGGCCTCATTCCTGCGGCCGATCCGAAGGGCGGCTTCGCCAACAACTTCCAGGCCATCGCCGGTACCAACATCAACGGCGCGGCGGTGCTGCTCTTCGCGTACAACCTGATGGAGCGCGGGAACCTCCCGGACGACCTGAGGGGCAAGGCTAGGTTCCTCAGCTTCGCCAGGTCCAACGCGCTGCTCGGCTCCTTCGGGGCCGTGGTGGTCGGTTTTGCGCTGCTGGGCGTGATCAACCAGGTGATCTACCCCTACGGGATCATCCCTCGCAAGCCCGAGGATTACGCCATCCTGATCGAGCCGGTTGCGGGCGCGTGGGCCATCCCGGTCTTCAGCCTGGGCGTGCTGGCGGCCGCGTTCTCGTCGGCCCTGGGCAACGGGATGATCGGCGCCTACGTGACCTGCGAGTACTTCCTGGGCAAGTCGGTTCGGAGTAACAACATCCACTTCAAGGTCGTGTACATCCTGAACGCCGTCATAGCGGGCGCCATGGTTATGGCCAGGATCGATCCCATCTTCCTGAAGACCATCACCTCCATGATGAACGCTAGCTTCTTCGGGATCGTGGGGCTTGTGCTGGCCTACTGGGCCGGCAGCAGCAAGCTGGGCTACTTCCGGAACGGGGGCAGCGTCCCGCTCTGGGCACTGACGATTCTGACCATCGTGGTGGCCGGCTACGTGGGTATCTTCAACCTGGGCGGCTACTTCGGCCTGAAGTTCTAAGGAGGCGCACTGTGGATATCGTGCCGATTCTCGGGTTGGTGTTCTACATGGCTCTCACTGTCTGGATCGTCTACGCCTCGATGTGGGGCAAGGCATAAGGCCAGACTGCCGTCGGGCGCTGGCCAAGCGGTTGGGACGCGGGCCCCGGTCCGGGGTCCGCGTCCCGCTACAGGAAGGTGTATAGTCGGCGACCAACCTTCGCGGCGAGCGGGGCTGCTTGCCGCCGGAAAGAAGTCCTCCATGGCAAAGGTATTATTAGCCGTTTTCGGTATCTTCATAGTGCTCGGCAGCTATGCGGCCTTCGAGCTCAGGGGCAAGATGAGCGCGGCCCGTCTGGGGTCGGACGTGACATACAGCCTGGACGCCCAGGGCAATGCGGCGGTCGAGATGGTCAACAAGAGTTTCTTCACCGATGCTGACACCGAGAAGAACTTCGACGGCATGGTTGCGAGACTCGGCCAGCCCGACACTGAGGCCTTCCGGAAGGGGGTCGAAGACTCGCTGAAGAATCTGTCGGACCAGACCGGCCGGCAGTTCGCGGTGTCCAACTTCGAGGCCAGTTTCGAGCGGAAGCCCGACTACGGCGCCCAGCTGTACCGTTTCCGATGGTCAGGCTTCGCGGAGAAGAGAGATGCGACCTGGGTAGTGGACTTCAAGGCAGCAAACGCCGTGAAGCTCAACAAGGACTCCACCCTGGCCATAGTCCTCCCGACCGGCGCGACCCTGGTGAAGGCGGACCCTGCCCCGACGGGCGGTGATGGAGTCGGGAAGCTGGTGTGGACCGGCAATGGAGAGATGCCGTGGCCGTACGTCGAGTACAGGCGATAGATAGGTGCTGGACCTGAAGTCTCGAGGAGGAATGGGATGAGGTTACCTATCACCCCGGGCTCGTACGAGCCCGGGAGCATGGCGCGAGGCGGCAGGAAGGGGGAGCTTTCACGTATTCCCCGGGTCGAGGCGGGTAAGTGCACCCAGTGCCTGGCCTGCTGGATCTTCTGCCCCGACAGCGCTGTGGTGATCACCGGCAAGGCGGTCGAGATAGGCCTGGATCACTGCAAGGGTTGCGGGATCTGCGCTACGGAGTGCCCCGAGGGGGCGATCCAGATGGTGGGGGTGGCTTGACATGGCCGAGGCTGTTCCGTTGACGGGAAACCAGGCAGCCGCCGAGGGGGCACGGCTTGCCCGGATCGAGGTCTTCCCGGCCTTTCCCATCACCCCATCCTACCCGGTGATGACCCTCGTCACCAAGATGATCGATGAGGGGAGACTGAAGGCGAAGTTCATTCGGGTGGAGTCGGATCACAGCGCCCTGGCCGCCGCCGTCGGCTCTTCCCTGGCAGGCGCCCGCACTTTTAGTACCACCAACTCTCAGGGCCTCGCCATGATGCACGAGGTCCTTCACTATGCCGCGGGGCTGCGGCTGCCGATCGTGATGGCTGTGGTGAATCGAGCCCTCTCGGCGCCACACAACCGCTTTGCCGACCATGGGGATGCCATCGCTCAGGAGACCACTGGCTGGCTCCAGCTCTACTGTGAGAACAACCAGGAGGTGCTAGACACCCTCCTGCAGGCCTTCAAGATCGCCGAGGACGCGCGGGTACTGCTGCCGGTCCTGGTCAACTACGAGGGCTACGTCCTCGGTGATACGAAGCAGGAGGTCGTCCTGCCGGAGATCGGGGATGCAGACAGCTTCCTGGCCGGCTACAACCGCGCCGTGCTGGACGTGGATCACCCGGCCTCCCTGAACCCGCCCACCGGCCCCGGCCTGTACACCGAGTTCAAGTTCCAGGAGCACGCGGCCATGAAGTCGGCCCTGGAGGTCGTGGAGTCGGCGAGCGCCGAGTATGGACGCCGCTTCGGACGGGACTGGCACGGTGTCGTGGAGGGCTACCGGACGGAGGATGCCGAGGCCCTGCTCGTGACCATGGGCTCCATGGTTGCTACGGCCAGGCAGGCCGTGGACTCCTTCCGCTCGGCCGGAAAGCGCGTCGGCCTGCTGAAGGTCCGCTCCTTCCGGCCCTTCCCCTTCGACGAAGTGGTGCGCTATGCGCGGGACGCTCGGGCGGTGGCGGTGGTGGATCGGAACGCGGTGTACGGCGTCGGAGGCGCCCTGTACAGGGAGGTGCTGATGGCCCTCGCGTCGGCCGGTCTGTCCAGGCCGGTGCTCGGTTTCGTCGCCGGGCTTGGTGGCCGCGAGGTGACCCAAGCGGAGCTGGAGTCCATCGGCGAGCGTGCCCTGGCCGCGGCAGTAGCAGGCAAACCGGGTGGGCAGGTGGTGTGGCACAACTTGAAGGCCGACATCGTGCGGGAGGAGGCGCTGTCGTGGATCTGAAAGAGATGGAGCTGCTGAGGGAGTTGCCCCGAGAGGAGTTGCTCACGGGCGGCCACGGCGGCATGCCGGGCTACGGCGGCAGCATCGCCCTTCGACAGGCCTTGAAGGCTCTCGGGCCCAAGACGATCCTGTGCATCCCCGCTTCCTCCGTGGCTACGGCTGTAGCCACGGACCTGCGTACCTCCCTGAAGGTGCCGGAGATCCACTGCCTGTTCGAGAGCTCGGCGGTGATCGCTTCGGGCATCAAGACTGCCCTCGAGATGAAGGGCAAGAGAGATGTGACGGTGGTATCGTGGGCCGGCGACGCCGGAACCGCCGACATCGGCTTCCAGGCGGTCTCGGGTGCTGCCGAACGCAACGAAGACATCATCCACGTGTGCTACGACGACGAGGCCTACCTGAACACCAGTGGCCAGGCCGGCTCCCAGACGCCGAGGCTAGCCATCACCACCGATACGCCCGGCGGGAAGGAAACCACGAAGAAGGACATGATCTCGATCATGGCGGGCCACGGGGTTCCCTACGTGGCCAGTGCGAGCATCGCCTTTCCGGGTGACTTCATCGCCAAGGTGCAGAAAGCGAAGGGGACGCGGGGCTTCCGCTACATCCACGTGCTGGCACCCCAGCCCCAGGGCTGGGGCTACCCGCCGGACCAGACCGTGAAGATGGCCCGGATGGCAGTCGATACGGGGCTCTGGCCCCTGTTGGAGATCGTGGGGGGCGAGAAGTGCCTCTCCTATCGGCCCCAGCAGAGGGTTCCCGTGCGGGACTACATTCGGGCTCAGCGTCGTTTCGACAAGATGGGTGAGGAGGAGATAGCCAGGATCCAGGCCGCCCTGGACGAGGGCTGGGGGTAGAGGGTAGCTTCGCGTCGCTTCGGCATTCGATAGTCTGGCAGTCGAGCTGACGCCAGGGCAGCGGCACGAAGCCACCGTCTTCGAGCCGCTGATGGGGCAGTGTGCCGTCAAGCGAGTGGGGTGCTGCCGACCCAAGCAACGACCTGGCCGAGAGTGGTTGGCGACAAAGGGTACAGCGGCCAGAAGATCCGAGGGTACGCTCGTAGGCGGGGGATCCGGATCTCCCGCAAAGAGTGCAAGCGAGATTTGTTTGTTGACGCCCGCATACAAATTGTGCACAATCGGCCTCGCTGTATGAGAGCCTCCCTGGACCAAAGAGGTCGAGATGACGGGGAAAATCCCACTCAAAGCTGTCGCCTACACTGCGATCCGCGATGCCATCGTCTCAGGCAAGCTGCTGCCTGCCACCCCGGTTTCCGAGGCACAACTCCAGGAGATGCTGGGCATCAGCCGGACCCCCATTCGTGAGGCCCTGCAGCGCCTTGCCGCCGAGAACCTCGTCACCCTGTCCCCGAATAAGGGCGCGGTAGTAACCAGCATCGGCGTCGAGGACTGCCAGGACGCCTTCGCCGTACGTGAGATGCTCGAGGGCCTGGCAGCGTCGTTGGCCGCCAGGCGTATGCCGAAGTCGGAGTTGGATTCGCTGACCGAGGAATACGAACGGCTCAACACGCGGCGCAGGCCGGCCGATCCAGGACTTGTGGATTTTGGGTCGCGGCTGCACGCCACTATCCAACGAAGCAGCGGAAGCCCCCGGCTGACACGTCTACTCGCTCTAATCAAGCAGGAAATGGAAAGGCTGGGCAGCTACCAGCTAGGGGTTGCCGGCCGCATCGAACAGTCCTTCCGGGAGCACGGCGAAATCGTCGCTGCCCTGCACTCCGCGGACCCGGCCACGGCCGAGGGTGCAATGCGCCGTCACGTCAGGCACAGCGCCGAGGCGGCTGTGAGTCTGATGCTGGACGCCGGCACTCCTCGTCACGGCATATGAACGGGGAGGAGAGGACGTTCGTGCGGAGGTGAAGCAGCGAACCTCTGACCTCGCACCGGGGGGCGGCTGCGTCGTCTGTTGGGTGCACCATATCCAGCCGAGGTGCCGCCCGAGAACGTGGTGGCCATGTTCGACGCAGCCTACGAGGTGGGCCACTACCCCCTCACGTTGAGTTGGGGCGAACGTCCGAAATCGGGTTATTGACAGGGGCATACAAATTGTGTACAATCGCTACGGCTTCGTGAACAAGGGCGTGTTTGCACCGAAGAGGTGGAGACGATGGGGAAAACCCCGGTCAAAGCTGCTGTTCACCCAGCGATCCGCAATGCCGTCGTCTCCGGCAAGCTATCCAGTCCGATCTCCCCCACAACTTGTAGCTTTCAATGGGATCCAGGTGTCCAACGCCCTGAGCTACATGGTGCGTAGCGGCGCTCCCTGAAGGCGGTGCAAGAAGTCACCAACGAGCACATCGAGCTTCCCTACGTCGATCAGTGTATTCACTTCCGTGGCGAGATGACCATGAGGAGGTGATTGCTGCCGGAAGAAAGTAGATCCTCCGATAAAGGTAGTCGATGGGTCCAGAGACCGGGTACCAGCAAGTGTGGAGTCTGGGGACCGAAGGGTTGAGACTGTCGGCTGGTGCCGCTTGCAGTTCGGAAATCGATTTACCCGAACGTACTCTCTGCGCGCCGGCTGGCCTTGAAGCTGGCGCTGGCGGATTATCAGCGTTGGAGGAGAAGGGATGGAGACTCGGGATAGCGCACGCTTATCGCGAAGAGAGCTGCTGAAGAGGACCGCCCTGGCTGGCCTCGCCGTAGTCGGGGCACCCGCGTTAGCGGCATGCCAACCGACCACGCCCCAGCCAGCTGCACCTACCCAGGCTGCGCCCCAGCCAGCTGCACCTGCTCAGGCTGCGCCCCAGCCGGCTGCTGCTGCTGCCCCGGCTGCGGGCAAAGGTCCGACGGGTAAGCTGGTCATAGCCCTCTCCGTGGAGCCGGACACCCTCGAGAACTGGAAGGCGTATAGCACGGACGGTCATCCGGTCCTCCGCAACGTGCAGGAGGCCCTCCTCAATCGCGACCCGGTCACGAACGAGTTGGTTGCTGAGCTCGCCACGAGTTGGGAGCAGGTCAACCCCACCACCTGGCGTTTCAAGCTGCGCGAGGGGGTCAAGTTCCACAACGGCGATCCATTGGACGCTGAGGGAGCGGCTTTCGGCCTCAACTACACGTGGTCGCCCAAGAACAACTTCGAAATCATGCAGACCATCGGTCCGCAGTTCACTGCCAAGGCGGTCGACAAGTACACGCTCGACGTGGTCACGGAGCAGCCGGACCCGATCTTGCCCGCACGGCTCTACTTCTCGCCCTTGCCCAATCCGTCCCAGGTGAGGGACGATCCGAAGTCGCTGCCGGTCAAGCCTATCGGGACCGGTCCCTATCGCTTCGTTGAATGGGCCAAGGGGCAGTACATCCGCCTCACCGCAAATCCTGATTGGTGGGGCAACAGTGCCGCCAAGGACGCCCGCGGCGAGGTAACAATCAAAGATGTAGAGTTCATCTTCCGCGCCGAGTCGCCGGTGAGGACCGCCATGGCCAAGGCGGGCGAGGTTCAGTTCGCGCGCTTCATCTCCCCCGAGGAAGCCAAGACGACCCCGCAGGGCATGTCGGCGCCGAGCGTCGAGACCATCTTCCTGCGGCTGGACACGATGCATCCGGCGATGCGGGACCAGCGCGTCCGCAAGGCCATCGCTTTTGCGATCGACAAGGCAGGGGTCGCAGACAAGCTCTTCGGCGGCGCGGGCCGCCCGGCCTCGCAACTCGTCGGGCCCTCGGCCACGGGCTACAACCCCGCCCTCAAGCCATACCCGTACGATTTGGAGCAGGCGAAGAAGCTGGTAGGTGATGCCAAGGCGTCCGGCATCCAGGTTGATGCCCCCATCACTTGCGCCACCCGTCGTGGCATATACCTGCGCCACGACGAGTTCGCGGAGTACACCGCCAACCAGCTACGGACTATCGGCCTCAACGCCAAGAGCGAGGTCGTGGACCCAGCCCAGTTCAACCAGCAGTACAGCATGCCGCAGAAGAATATCCCGACAACCCGCGGCTGGATCACGAACAACCCGCACGGAAACGAAATCATGGACGCGAGCGCTACCGCCCAGTCGTACTACCGATGCGCGGGCGCCGCCTCCACCTACTGCAACGCAGAGTTGGACAAAGCGCTCGAAGCCGCCCTGCCGCTGACGGGCGACAACAGGGTCAAGGCGCTGCAGGCGGTCACCAAGATCTTCTACGACGACTACGCCGCTGTGCCGGTGATTCACATGGACCTCAACTATGGCCTGAGCAAGAACCTCACCTGGAAGCCGAGGCTGGACGGCTTCATGCTCGTCAAAGAGATGAAGCTCCAGGGGTAGCCCGACGCTTGGCAGGAGCCTGGGGGCAGGGCCGACCGGCCCTGCCCCCAGGCGACATGGTTACTCACGTCGCGGCCCCTGGCCAGCGGAAGGTGGGTCCACTCGAAGGTGGGTCTACTCGGATGAGGACGGAGCGTGCTGATGCGCTACCTCGCGAGGCGTCTCTTTCACTCGATATTCGTCGTCGTCGGGGTGATCATGGTCGTGTTCCTCGTGATGCACATGATCGGCGACCCGGCGAGACTGATGCTCCGTCCGGAGGCGACGCAGGAGCAGTACCTGGCCCTGCACCGACAACTGGGACTTGATGATCCGCTGTACATCCAATTCGGCAGGTTTCTCTCCGGGCTGATGCGCGGGGACTTCGGTGACTCCCTCTGGCAGCGGGTGCCCGCCCTGCCACTCGTGCTCCAACGGCTGCCCGCCACGATTTATCTGACGGCGGTCACGGTGACCATGGCCCTTCCCACAGCCGTGGTGCTGGGTGTCTTGGCGGCCATCAAGCCGCGCGCGGCCCTGGACAGAGTTATCACCGTGCTGTCGCTCGGGGGCGTCTCCACCGCCGATTTTTGGCTCGGCTTGATGCTGATACTCCTATTCGCCGTTCGGTTAGACTGGTTGCCCACCTCGGGGTTTGGTGGCCCGCAGTTCGTGGTTCTGCCCGCTCTCGCCCTGGCCTTCAGGCCGGTGGGGAGGATCAGCCTGCTGACGCGCAGCACCGTGCTGGACGAGTTGAGCAAAGCCTACGTGACCACCGCGCGGGCCAAGGGGATATCGGAGCGGATAGTGCTCTTCTATCACACTCTAAAGAACGCGGCCATCCCCATCATCACGCTCGCGGCTGACGAGATGGCCGCGTTGCTTAACGGGGCGGTCGTCATCGAGACCGTCTTCGCCTGGCCAGGGATCGGTATCCTGCTGATCCAGGCCATCGAGCACCGGGACTTCCCGGTCGTTCAGGCTGCGGTCTTCGTGATCGCCTTGATGGTCGTGGCGCTCAACTTGATCGTCGATCTGACCTACTCGATCATCGATCCGCGGGTGCGATACTCATGAACGCAGAATTGACAGCGCCTAATACAAGATCGTCTGCTACGACCTGGGGCGTTCTAGTTCGCGCCCTGCTGCGAGACCGGATCACGCTGAGCGCCCTCGTCTTTGTCGCGGTCGTAGTGGTTAGCGGAGTGGGGGCGGGTTTCTTCTCCCCGCACGATCCCTACGCGCAGGATCTCCTCTCGCGCAACGACGGCCCCATGACGCCCTCGGACAACGGCATTTCCCACATCTTGGGGACCGACGCGCTGGGACGGGATCAGCTGAGTCGGCTCATCTACGGTTCACGCATCACCCTCACGGTGGGCTTCGCCAGTATCCTGGCCTCCGGCATCATGGGCACACTGCTGGGGATTCTCGCCGGGTACTATCGGGGATGGGTCGATGACTTGATCATGCGCATCGTGGACGTCCAGATGGGGTTCCCCTCTCTGCTGCTGGCCCTGGTCATCCTGTACGGGGCGGGCTCGGGGTTTTTCAACGTGGTTCTCGTGCTGGCGGTTACCCGCTGGATGGTCTATGCCCGCGTGACACGTAGCCTGACGCTGTCGTTGCGGGAGTCCGCTTTCGTTGACGCTGCTAGGGCGATCGGCTGCACCGATCGTCGGATCATCTTCCGACACGTGCTGCCTAATCTCCTCTCCCCACTCTTGGTGCTTGCCACGATGGAGGTCGCCACCGTCATCCTCACCGAAGCGTCGCTCGATTTCTTAGGGCTGGGCATCCAGCCGCCGGAGTCGTCCTGGGGGCTGATGCTGGCGCAGGGGCGCCAGTACATCACCACCGCGTGGTGGCTTGTGACCTTCCCGGGACTGGCCATCCTGCTCACCACGCTTTCGTTCAATCTGCTGGCGACCTGGGTGCGCGCGGTCAGCGACCCGGTGCAGCGCTGGCGCTGGCTGGGCGTTCGATAGTCTAGCGCCTCCTAGCGTGGCCTCCGGCTCCATCCCCGGAGCTTCCCGAACCCTCTCGGACTCTGCGAAGCCGCAGGCGGTGAAGTGTCACCTGGTCGGCTGAGCTTGCCGGTCGCACTTGTGGCCTCTCGATCCTGCTGGAGTAGTAGGGGCGTGGCATAAGTGCACACTCAATTCTTTTGCTTGTAATATCTCTGATTGACTGCTGTAGCGCCAAGTGACGTTGCGCGAGGGGGCTATCCCCTGGTATAATCCAAATGCAACAGTTCCGAGTTGAAGTGGTGGGCACGCCCCCACTTTTTTGTTGCAGCCTTGCGATGACGTGCGGAGGTTACGGGGCGTGGGCTTCAAGCAGGAGGAATTGGGATGAAGAGTGATTTTGTGACAGCGATAAGCCAGCTCTGCAGCGAGAAGGGCGTCACCCGCGAAGCGGTGATGCACGCCATCGAAGCGGCTTTGGTGTCTGCCTACAAGAAGAACTTCGCTCCCACCGGCCAGAACGTCTCAGCGAAGATCGACCCAGCCACCGGCGCCGTTCGCATCTTTGCCGACAAGCTGGTGGTGGAGAAGGACGGCGAAGCTGGCGCCGATAAGATCTCCCTGGACGTGGCGAAGCAGATTCGCCCCGACGTCGAGGTGGGTGAGTACCTGGCCGTGGAGACCACTCCTCCCAACTTCGGTCGCATCGCCGCTCAGACGGCAAAGCAGGTGATTCTGCAGCGGCTTCGGGATGAAGAGCGGCGAATGGTCTTCGATGAGTACCACGAGCGCGAGGGCGAGCTGCTGCACGGAGTGGTGCAGCGGATCGAAAGCCGCACCGTTTACATCGACCTGGGCAAGGCCGAGGGCGTCATGGCGCCCAGCGACCAGGTGCCCACCGAGAGGTACTACCCCGGCCAGCGGCTCAGGGTATACCTGGTGGAAGTTCACGACACCCATAAGGGGCCGCAGATCATCGTTTCTCGCAACCACAAGATGATGTTGCGTCGATTGTTCGAGCAGGAGGTTCCCGAGATCTTCAACGGAACCGTGGAGTTGAAGGCCATCGCCCGAGAGGCGGGAGCTCGCTCCAAGGTAGCCGTTGCGGCTCGGCAGGAGGGCATCGATCCCGTGGGGTCTTGTGTGGGGATGCGCGGTGTGCGCATCCAGAACATCGTGAACGAGCTGGGCGGCGAGAAGATCGACGTGGTGCAGTGGAGCCCCGATTCGGCGAACTTCGTGGCCAACGCGCTGAGCCCCGCGCAGGTGATCAGCGTGGACATCAGCGAGGACGACAAGACCGCCACTGTCATGGTCCCCGAGAGACAGCTGTCACTGGCCATCGGCAAGGAAGGCCAGAATGCCCGGTTGGCGGCCAAGCTGACCGGCTGGCGAATAGACATCAAGGCAGCGGGCAGCGAGCCAGTGGGACCGCCCGCGAGCGAGCCGGCTCGAGAGCCTGCTCAGTAGGCGAGGTCAGTCCCTTTGCGACAGAAGCACATTCCCCAGCGCAGTTGCGTTGGCTGCGGCCAGGTGCAGGCGAAGAGACAGATGGTGCGGGTCGTCCGGACGGCCACCGGCCAGGTCGAGGTGGACCTGACCGGAAAGAAATCCGGCCGGGGCGCCTACCTGTGCAAGAACGCCGAGTGCTGGGAGAAGGCGCTGCAGAAATCCTCGCTGAGCCGCGCCTTGAAAACCGAGATCAGTCCTGAGGACAGGGACGATCTCTTGAAACACGGCCGGCTTTTCGGCCGAGAGTCCACAACTCAGTCTGCTCCTGAAGCCGAAGGCGAGGCGGGCAGTTGAGCGAAAGGGGGAGCAGTCAATGAGTCCAAGACCAATCAACAGGTCCAGGAGTACCAGGGACAGAAGGCCGCAGCAGGGGCGCGGTAGGCCCGGTGGAAACGGGGCGCGGCCTCCTTACTCGCCTTCTGCCTCGACCGATAGGGCTGCCGCTGTTGCGGTGGCGGCCCGCGAAGAGAAGACCGTAGAGCTGCCCGACAGCATCATCGTCAAGGATCTGGCCGATCTGCTGAAGCTGAGCCCAGTTCATATCATCAAGGAGTTGATGAAGAACGGGATTATCGCCAACATCAACCAGCAGATCGACCGCGACGCCGCCACGGTGGTGGCCACGGACCTCGGCTTTGAGGTCCAGGAGCCGGTACCGGTGGAGCGCGCCGCGGCGCTGGAGATCCCCGCCGTGTCGGAAGAAGATCCCTCCCTCTTGCAGCCCCGGCCACCGGTGGTCACCATCATGGGCCACGTGGATCACGGCAAGACCAGTCTGCTGGACGTCATCCGGCAGGCCAACGTGACCGCGCAAGAGGCCGGTGGCATTACCCAGCACATCGGTGCCTACCAGGTGGAGCTGCACGGCCAGAAGATCACCTTCCTGGACACGCCGGGCCACGAAGCCTTCACGGCGATGAGGGCACGAGGCGCCCAGGCCACCGACATCGCGGTGCTGGTGGTGGCGGCCGACGACGGTGTGATGCCTCAGACCCTGGAGGCCATCGACCACGCCAAGGCAGCCAACGTCCCCATCGTGGTGGCCATCAACAAGATCGACAAGGCCGATGCCAATCCCGACCGGGTGAAGCAGCAGCTTGCCGAGATAGGGCTGGTTCCCGAGGACTACGGGGGCCAGACCATCATGGTGCCGGTGTCTGCGCGCCGCAAGGAGGGGATAGACACCCTGCTGGAGATGCTGCTGCTGGTGTCGGAGATGCAGGAGTACAAGGCCAACCCGACCCGAGCGGCAGCGGGCGTGGTGATCGAGGCGAAGCTGGACAAGGCAAGGGGGCCGGTGGCGACCGTCCTGGTAAAGGCCGGAACCCTCAAGGTCGGCGATGCAGTAGTAGCGGGCGGCACCTACGGCAAGGTGAAGGCCCTCTTCGACGAGAAGGGAAGGCGGCTCCGAAAGGCCGGTCCTTCGATGGCGGCTGAGCTGCTGGGGCTCAACGGAGTCCCCGTGGCAGGCGACGTCTGGAAGGTGGTTGCCGAGGAGAAGACCGCCCGGTCTCTGGCCGAAGCGAGGGGCCCGGAGTCCGTCGCGGAGGTACCGGTTACGCCGGTGACCCTGGACGACCTGTACAAGCAGATCCAGGCGGGGCAGGTCAAGGAGTTGAACGTCATCGTGAAGACGGACGTGCAGGGGTCGGTGGAGCCCATCGTGGTCTCCTTGAACCGACTGCAGGCCGAGGACGTCAGGGTTCGAGTGATCCACTCGGGCACGGGCAGCATTACCGAGTCGGACGTGCTGCTGGCCTCGGCGTCCCACGCCGTCATCATCGGGTTCAACAGCCGGCTGGAGCCCGGTGCCAAGCACCTGGCCGAAGAGAACCAGGTGGACATCCGCTTCTACGAGGTGATCTACAAGCTGGTTGAGGACGTTCAGAAGGCGCTGACCGGTCTTCTGGAGCCGAAGTACGAAGAGGTCACCGAAGGTCACGCCGAGGTGAGGCAGCTCTTCAAGATCTCCAAGAGCGAGTCGGTCGCCGGCGTGATGGTGACCGACGGGAAGATCACCCGAAGCTCGCGGGGCCGGGTTATCCGGAGCGGTGGCGTCCTGTTCGACGGCAAGATGGGCAGCCTCCGTCGCTTCAAGGAGGACGTTCGGGATGTGGCCGCCGGCTACGAGTGCGGTGTACATCTGGAGGGCTTCAGCGACTACCAGGTGGGCGACATCCTGGAGTTCTACAGGATGGAGCGGGTCAGCTAGGGCCGGATGCCGGACCGGCCGCGGCCATTGGCATTCTGGGTGTGGCGGCTGTCAGCCTGAGCGAGGCGAGGGATCGTTCTGCTGTAGAGACGCGACATGTCGCGTCTCTACGCCAACCCTCGGCTTGGCAGGGAGTGGTGAGAGATGGCCAACAGGCGGATCGAGAGGGTCAACGAGCAGATCAAAGAGGAGGTCGCTGCGCTCCTCCAGCGGGAGATGCACGATCCCCGACTGCGAGGGATGATCAGCATCACCGGCGTGGATACCAGCGCCGATCTTCGCAATGCCACGGTGCGGGTCAGCATTATGGGCAGCGAAGAGGAGGTGCAGCAGGCCATGACCGCCCTCCAGCACGCCGCGGGCTTCCTCCGGCGCGAGATTGCGAGCCGCCTCAGGCTGAGGCATATGCCACAGCTGACCTTCAGACTCGATACCTCTATCGAGCGGGGGGCGCGCGTGCTGGAGATTCTTCGCGAGATCCATGAGGAAGAGGGGTAGAGCTGGGTGGAATCTGCATACAGGCCGGTGCTGCTTCCGCTGGTGAAAAGCGGCAAGAGGATCGTGGTCACCTGCCACGTGGATCCCGATGGGGATGCGCTGGCCGGCCTGCTGGCCCTTACCCATTCCCTAAGGCTAGCCAGGGGGCAGGTTCGGGCCATCAGCCCCGGGCCGGTCCCCTCGAGCTACCAGTTCCTGCCCGGTTGGGAATCGATAGAGGTCTACTCACCCGAGCGAATGGAGACGCCCGAGGGGCAGGCGACGAAGGAGGCCCTTCTGGCCGCCGATGCCATCGTGTGCCTGGATGCCAGCGACCCCACCCGTCTCGGGGCTCTGTACAGCCAGAACCGCAGCAAGTTCGAGGCGGTCCCGGTCATCAACATAGACCACCACCCCAGCAACAGCTTTTTCGGGCAGGTGAACCTGGTGGAAACCGCCTCCCCGGCGGTCTGCCAGCAGCTGACCGAACTGATGGAGCGGGAGGATCTGCCGATCCCCGAGGACGTAGCCACCTGCCTGCTGGTCGGGATGGTCACGGATACCCTGGGTTTCCGTACCTCCGCCACCTCCGCTCACACCCTGCGGGTTGCCGCGACCCTTATGGAGAGGGGTGCCTCCCTCTCAACGATCGCCGAGCGAATCTTCAACAGCCGATCGCCCCGGGCCGTGAGCCTTTGGGGGCGGGTTCTGAGCCGGACTCGCGTGGAGGACGGGTTGGTGTGGGCCGACATCACCAGTGAGATGCTGGCGGAGTGCGACGCCACTCTGGAGGATGCCGATAGGCTGGTGGATTTCATCGCCGGTGTGCGCCAGGCGAGCGCGGCCTTTCTCTTCAGCGAGCAGGACGGCAAGGTTCGGGTTAGTATGAGGAGCTCGGGAGATCTGGACGCAGCTGCCTTGGCCAAGGACTTCGGTGGTGGTGGGCACGTTCGGGCCGCTGGGTGCACCCTGGCGGGGTCTATGAGTCAGGTCCAGGCCCTGCTGTTGGGTGAGGCACGAAGACGGCTTGGGATGGTGATGGCCGGGGGTGATCGGCACAAGAAGAACGGCGCCTGAGGGGTTCCTGAATATCTCCAAACCCTACGGGTGGACCTCCCACGATGTGGTCCAGGTAGTCCGGCGTCTGACCGGGGTCCGAAGGGTTGGACACGGGGGAACTCTGGACCCCGCCGCTACGGGGGTGCTGTTGGTGGCTATTGGCCGGGCTACCCGATTGGTGGATTACCTGGTGGGCCAGGACAAGTGCTACTGTGGCGACGTAGTGCTGGGCGCAGCTACCGATACCGACGATGCCGAGGGCAGGGTGTTGTACGCCAGGGATCCCTCGGCTATCACTCCGGATCGAGCGGTGGCGGCGCTATCGGGCTTTCTTGGCGAGATCGATCAGATACCCCCCCAGTTCTCAGCCATCAAGCTTCAAGGCAGGAAGGCCTACGAGATAGCGCGCAAGGGCGGCACGGCGCAGCTGGCCCCGAGGCGGGTGACCATCAAGGGATTGTCGATGATAGGTTGGGAGCCTCCAACCTTGAGCTTGCTGGTCTACTGCTCCAAAGGTACCTACATCCGGAGCCTCGCTCGGGACCTTGGGGAGAGCCTGGGTGTGGGCGCCCACCTTGGAGCCCTCGTTCGGATTGCGAGCGGTCCCTTCACCTGCGAGGAGGCGACGGGGATCGAGGATCTCAGGCTGGCGGCCGAGTTTGGCTATCTGGATACACTGATCTTGCCGCCGGACATCGCGGTGGCGCACCTGCCGGCGATCATCGTATCCCCAGCGCACGCCCTGGACATGCGGGGAGGCCGTCGGTGGCCGGCGCGACGCCCCTCACCGAAGCCGGGCCCTGTGCGGGTTTACTCGGAGGAAGGAAGCTTTCTCGGCCTGGCGGAGCTGCAAGAGGGCGGCTGGCAGCCCAGACTGGTCTTGTCGGAGGAAGAGTGACACGGGAAACCAAGGGCAGCCCGCCGGAGGCCGTGATCACCATAGGGGTGTTCGACGGGGTTCACCTGGGACACCAGGCGCTGATCAGGAAAGTAGTGGAGCGCGCGGAGCAGCGGGGGATGGTGAGCGGCTGTGTGACCTTCTCCCCTCATCCCGAGGATGTGCTGCGGCCCGAGAGCGATATCGCCCATTTGGCAGCGGTGGAAGACCGGCTCGCCACTATCGAGGCGATGGGCGTCTCGCAGGTGGTGGTCATAGAGTTCACCCCCGCCCTGTCCCAGCTGTTGCCCGAGGGGTTCCTTGGGCTGCTCGAACAGCGCTTCCAATTGAGGGAGCTGTGGGTCGGGACCGACTTCGCCCTCGGCCGAGGGCGAAGCGGGACGCCGGAGCGACTCGCAGCTATCGGCCTGGAGAAGGGCTTCGAGGTTCGGGAATTTCCCCCTGTGGAAGTGGGCGGGCAGGTGGCCAGTAGCAGCCGCATCCGCCGGTTGCTGGCCGAGGGACAGGTGGAAGATGCGGCGCTGCTGCTCGGCAGGCGCTACAGGCTGCGGGGCCAGGTGGTCCCCGGCGATGGACGGGGCAGGACCCTTGGCTTCGCCACCGCCAATCTGGCGGCGGGGGAGCGGATGTGCATTCCGGGAAACGGAGTGTACGCCGTGTGGGGCCGGGTTGAGGGGGAGGAGCCTCGGCTGGGGGTTGCCAACATCGGGGTGCGGCCCACCTTCGAGGGGGAGGGACGCCAGATCGAGATCCACCTGTTGGACTACGAGGGCGACCTGTACCACAGTCGGTTGGCCGTCGACTTCGTCACCCGTTTGAGGGGCGAGCAGCGCTTCGACTCGGTCGAGGCCCTGGTGGAGCAGATAGGGCGAGACGTGGCCCGGGCCCGGGTGCTGCTGGCCGCGGACCGGCCATGAGTAGTAACGACTTGGGCCGTTCGTTTCTCGTCGTAGGAAGGGGCGCGAACGACTAAAGTCGTTACTACGAGATGATGGGGCTCGTGCCCTCCACGGGTAGGGGGCGGTTCGGACTCCTGCCTTGGTTTTGGCTTGGCTCTAGGGTTCCGCGGCCTGGGACTGTCCGGCTGTACTGCCCCAAGACCGTTGCCGTTGTTGACATCCTATGTTAGGATTATGACCGCCTCGCGTTGATCTTCGCCTGCATGTTCCTAAAGAGGTGGTCCTAAGAGAGGGCCAATGGCTTCGATTATTGCTATCTCCAATCAGAAGGGTGGTGTTGGCAAAACAACCACCACCGCCAACCTGGGTGCCGCCTTGTTCCAGATGGGGAACAAAGTTCTACTGGTGGACATGGACCCCCAGGCTAACCTGACCTCCGCCTTTGGGCTGAACGATCAGATGGAGAGCAGCATTGCGGAGTCGTTGCTGGATCGGAAGGTTCATCTGCCCATCGGCCACATAGCCGAGAGGGGTAAAGGCCGTCTGGACATCGTTCCCTCCTCCCTGGCGCTCGCCAGCGCCGAAGCGGCCTTGATGAACAAGCTCGGCCGCGAGTTGCGGCTGCGGGATCAACTGGCGCTAATCCCCACTCCCTACGATTACGTCCTCATCGACACCCCGCCGTCGTTGGGGCTACTCACCATCAACGCCCTGGTAGCCGCCGAGAAGGTGGTGATACCGACCGAGGCAAGGCTGTTCTCTCTCCAGGGGCTGCAGATGATGCAGGACAGCATCGAGGAGATCCTCTACCTGAACCCGAAGCTGCAGGTCGCCGGGATCCTGCTGAGCAAGCTGGACCGTCGGTTGAAGGAGGAGAAGCTGGTGAGCGCCTACCTGCGGGAGCGGTGGGGGATCCAGGTGTTCACGACCGAGGTGGGAACCAATAGCAAGATCCTGGAGGCTGCCTCCTCTGGCACCTCTGTGTTCAATTACGCGGGCGCGGAGAAAGCCGCGGAGACCTATCTTTCCCTGGCGAGGGAGGTGCTGTCTCGTGGCTAAGTTGCGCGGCGGCTTCGATCCGGAGCGGCTGGCGGAGCCCATCAGGAACGGTTCCATCATCGGGAAGATCGTGTCCGAGGATGTCGACGCCGAGGCGAAGGGCTTCACGGAGATCAAGATCGTCGGCGTCGGTGGTGGTGGCAACAACGCCCTGAACCGGATGATTGAGGCCGGGATTCGGGGCGTCGACTTTATCGCGGTCAATACCGACGCCCAAGCCCTGGAGATGTCCCAGGCCACCCACAAGATCGCCATTGGGGGAAAGGCGATGAAGAGGCTGGGGGCCGGCGGGGATCCGATGGTTGGGGAGCGGGCCGCCGAGATTAGCCGGGATCAGCTAGAGGAGGCCCTGGCCGGTGCGGACATGGTGTTCATCACGGCG
>JAMCTB010000059.1:0-6501 GCA_023380955.1 Chloroflexota bacterium
GGCCACGTAGGCGTCGTAGATCGGCACGAAGTTCTCCAGCATCTTGGAGCTGCAGGTGGTGCGCACGCCCTTCGTGGAGACCACGTCCTTCAGGGCCACCGGAACCCCCAGGAAAGGGGTATCTTCGCCCGCCGCGCGCCGCTCGTCGGCCTTGCGAGCCTCCTCCAGGGCCACCTCGGGGGTCACGGTGACGTAGGCGTGCACCAGCGATTCCACGGCCTCTATCCTCTCCAGAACGGAGCGGGTCAGCTCCATGGAAGAGATCCGCCGGGTTCGCAGGAGGTCGTGGACCTCGTGGATGGTCGCTTCGTAGGGCTTCAAGGCTGTTCTCCTTAACAGAAAGCCGATCCGCTGGTAGAGATGCGACATGTCGCGTCTCTACCAGCGGATCTCAGATCTCCGGGGGCCCGCCGAGGGGGGCATCCTCTTCCAGCACCGGCGGGATCTTGAAGTAGTGATCCTCCGCCCTGGGGGCATTGGCCAGGATCGCCTCGGGCGGATAGCACGGCTCCGGCCGATCGGCGCGCGTAACGTTCTGAAGCGGGATCACCTGAGCCGTAGGGGGGATGGCCTCGGTGTTCAACTGGTTGATCACGGCCACGTGGTGCAGGATGTCGGACAGCTGGCCCTGAAGGCGCGCCTTCTCCTCCTCGGTGAGCCCCACCCTGGCCAGGTAAGCGACGTGTTCCACTTCCTCGCGACTGATGCTCATCGCTGCCTCGCTTCGGTTCTGGGGTTCGGGGGTCTGGGGACGCGGGATCCACCCGCACCCCAATCGCTGGCCCCTGATCCCCTATCTACCTGTAGTATAGCATCCGGCTTTCTGCCCCCGCCAGGCGACGGCCGGCCTCTCTCTTACTCCGCCTTCTGCTCCTCCTCGGGCGGACAGTCGAAATGGCACTCCCCACACTCCCCCCTGCAGGGCTCCACGTGAATGCCCAGGGAGGTGGAGGTCCCCAGGGCATCTCGCAGGTGGTCCTCCAGATGGTCGCACAGGTCGTGGGACTGCTGGACCGTGGCGTCGCGCCTCACCACCAGGTGCAGGTCCACGTGGCGCTCCGCCCCCACCCTCCTGGAGCGGACCCGATGGTAGCTCACCACGTCTGGCTTGTGGGTCTCCAGCGCCTCACGGATCAGCGCCTGCTCCTCCTGGGGGAGGCTGGTGTCCAGCAGGTCCCGCACGGAGCGCGCCGTGATGTCGTAGGCCGCCTTGCAGATGAAGAGGGCGACCCCCATGGCGATCAGGGGGTCCAGCTCGGAGTGATTGGTGACCCGAACGACCACCAACCCCAGGGCCACGCCCAGGGAGGTCAGCACGTCGGTCATGTGGTGCCAGCCGTCGGCCTCCAACGCCACCGAGTCGGTGCTCCTGGCTACCCGCATCACCCATCGAGCGACCACCAGGTTGCCCACGGTGGACACCACCATGACGGCAATGCCCAGGTCGACGGTTTCCAGCTCGACGCCGTTCAGCAGCTTCTGAACGGCCTCGTTGATGATGAAGAGAGCCGCCAGGAAGATCATCACCGCCTCTGCGGCTCCCGCCAGGCTCTCCACCTTGCCATGGCCGTAGTGATGCTCCTCGTCGGGCGGCCGAGACGAGGTCCGAACGGCAAACAGGGCCGTGAGGGCGGCCAGCAGGTCGATCCCGGAGTGCACCGCCTCCGAGATGACTCCCACCGAGCCGATGGTGAGCCCCACGGCCAGCTTGAGGACAACCAACAATGCGTTTAGGGCAACGGAGAGAGTGGCGACACCCTGCTTGCTCGCTAGCACCCGCGCAACCTCCCCATCCGAGGGTAACAAAATAGCCCGCCGGGACGCCGGATCCCAAGGGGTGGCCTCAATAACTGAGGTCACCTCTCGGCCACCGAGTCCCACGAGCCACTGCCCGCTGCCTTCCAAGCCCAGCCCCATTCCGGAACAACCGCCGGAATCGCCTGCTCCCAGAAGCAGCCGAAGAGGACTATTCACTTGCAGAGGAAATGATAGGCCATCGGGCGGATGGACGCAAGAAGCCAACGACGGCCGGAAGCCGCGGTCGAGACTTCTGCCGGGAGCCGCGCTGTCGACTCACGTAGCGATCCTGCCGAGAGGAAAGCCGCGGCACCAGGATGGAGAGATCATATGTGCTTTTCTTCACGAACTGTGGTAGACCGACGAGGAACCAGGTTGTTGGTCCACAAGTTGCAAGTATTAAACGGGGACCTCTCCCACCGTCTCGATCGTCCTTGGGCAACAAACTCGATCTCTCAGCCTGATGATGGGCGAAGCTGAAGAAGGCCGGCACCGTTCGGTGCCGCGGAGGCCCTCGTTATGGCTCGGATCTCACGTCCAGCGAGCAGCCCTGGGTGGCCTGCGTCGGCCACCGGATCACGGTCGCGATCTGGAGGCATATAGGTAATGCAGACGGCCCCTCTCTGGCCTTTCGTCGTCTACCTTGGCGCCGTGCTCTTCCTGGTGGGAGCCATGTTGGGGCTGTCCTACGTCCTGGGATCGCGTCACATGCAGCCTCAAACCGGCCAGCCCTACGAGTCGGGCATCGTCGCCACCGGCTCCGCCCGGCAGCGCTTCGACGTCAAGTACTACCTGGTCGCCATGTTCTTCGTGATCTTCGACCTGGAAGCGGCCTTCATCTTCGCCTGGGCCGTGGCAGTCCGCGAGCTCAACTGGCCCGGCTACATCGAGGTGCTGGTCTTCATCGCCATCCTGTTCGCCGCCCTGGTCTACCTGTGGCGGTTGGGCGCCCTCAACTGGGAAACCCGCAGGGAGCGAGGGCAGACCATCAGATAGAAAGGATCTCTCGACTCATGCAGTGGTGGCTCAGCCGGGCAGCGGCCGGTCCCGCCCTCGCCGGAGACGACCGGGTTGCGGAGCAGCAGGTTCGCCGCAACGTCGCACTGTCCCGAATCCAGGACCTGCTGGCCTGGGGGCGCAAGAACTCCATGTGGCCCTTCAACTTCGGGCTCTCCTGCTGCTACGTGGAGATGGCCACCGCCATCACCAGCAAGTACGACATCGCTCGCTTCGGCGCCGAGGTGATCCGGGGCACGCCCCGAGAGGCCGACCTGATGGTGATCGCGGGGACGGTCTTCCTGAAGATGGCGCCCATAATCCAGCGGCTTTACGAGCAGATGATGGAGCCCCGCTGGGTCATCTCCATGGGCTCCTGCGCCAATTCCGGGGGCATGTACGACATCTACAGCGTCGTCCAGGGGGTCGACAAGTTCCTGCCGGTGGACGTGTACGTGCAGGGCTGCCCGCCCCGCCCCGACACCTTCCTGGAGGGGGTGCTGCTGCTCCGTGACCTGGTGGGGAAGGAGAAGCGACCCCTGAGCTGGGTGATCGGCCCTCAGGGGGTGGTGCGTCCGGAGATGCCCGCCATGCGGGATCTGAGGCGTCCCCAGCGTCAGCAGGTGACCAACCTGCGCCCAACCAACGAGGTGTGATGGCACGATTCACCACCAAGGCACGAAGACACGAAGGAATAGAACCGGAAAGGCTTTGTGAACCTGGTGTCTTCGTGTCTTCCTGGTGAGAACAACGGTGAAACCGCCGCGACATGAGCGATAGCGTCGACATCGTCCGGGAATTGCAGAGCCGGTTCGGCGAGGAGACCTTCACGGTCCAGCCCACGGCGGACGAGGTCCCCACCCTCTGGGTATCCAGCGATAGGGTCAGGGAGGTGCTGACCTATCTCAAGACGGGGGCGGATCGGCCCTACCGCACCCTCTTCGACCTCACCGCAATCGACGAGCGCACCCGAGCCGACCGGCGCAGCCTGCCGAACGGCGATTTCACCGTCGTCTACCAGCTGCTGTCCTACGGCCGCAACGCCGACGTGCGGCTCAAGGTGCCGCTGAAGGGCGAGCACCCTACGCTGCGCACCATCACCGATATCTGGTCTTCGGCCAACTGGTACGAGCGCGAAGCCTGGGACATGTTTGGAGTGATCTTCGAGGGCCATCCGAAGCTGAGGCGCATCCTGATGCCCACCACCTGGAAGGGGCACCCCCTCCGCAAGGACCACCCTGCACGGGCCACCGAGCTCGGCCCCTATCAACTGAGTCAGCAGAGGGAAGAGGTGGAGCAGGCAGCGCTCCAGTTCCGCCCCGAGGACTGGGGAATGCGGCGCCGCCGGGAGGGCGAGGAGTTCATGTTCCTCAACATGGGCCCCCAGCACCCGGGCACCCACGGCCCTTTCCGGATCGTCCTGCAGCTGGATGGGGAGGAGATCGTCGACGCCGTGCCCGACATCGGCTTCCACCATCGCGCGGCCGAGAAGATGGGCGAGCGTCAGTCGTGGCACACCTACCTCCCCTACACCGATCGGATCGACTACCTGGCCGGCGTCCAGAACGAGCTGGCCTACCTGACCGCCCTGGAGCAGCTCGCCGGCATTCAGGTGCCGGACAGGGCAAAGGTGATCCGGGTCATGATGGCGGAGCTCTTCCGCCTGGCAAGCCACCTGGTGTGGTACGGCACCTTCGCCCAGGACCTGGGGCAGCTATCGCCGGTCTTCTACATGTTCACCGACCGGGAGCGGATCCTGGAGATCGTCGAGGCCGTGTGCGGCGCCCGCATGCACCCGGTCTGGTTCCGGATCGGCGGGGTAACCCAGGACCTGCCCAACGGCTGGGATCGGATGGTTCGGCGTTTTCTCAGATACATGCCGGCCCGCCTGGACGAGTACGATCGCATAGTGATGGGGAACCGGATCTTCAAGGGCCGCACCCAGGGGATTGGCCAGTACACCCTGGACGAGGCCATCGAGTGGGGGGTCACCGGCCCGGGTCTTCGGGCCTGCGGGCTGGAGTGGGACTTCCGCAAGAAGCGTCCCTACTCCGGCTACGACCAGTTCGAGTTCGACATCCCCATCGCCACCCACGGCGACTGCTACGACCGGGCGGTGGTGCGCGTGGCGGAGATGCGCCAGAGTCTCCGTATCATCCGGCAGTGCGTGGACAACATGCCCTTCGGCCCCTACAAGTCCGAGAACCCGCTCACGACACCGCCGCAGAAGGAGCGGACCATGTACGACATCGAGACCCTGATCGACCACTTCCTGAACGTGAGCTGGGGTCCCGTGGTGCCGCCGGGCGAGTCCACCCACATGGTCGAGGCCCCCAAGGGCTGCAACGCCTACTACCTGGTCAGCGACGGGAACACCGTCTCCTACCGCACGAGGATCCGCACGCCCTCCTTCGCGCACCTGCAGATGATCCCGCTGATCAGCCGGGGCTACGCAATCGCGGACCTGCTGGCGACGCTGGGGAGCATCGATTTCGTGCTGGCCGACGTGGATAGGTGAGACAGGACGATGCTGACGGACGAGGAAAGGAAAGAGATCCAGGCGGAGGCGGCTCACTACCTGCGGCCGCAGGCTGCCGCTGTGGACGCCATGAAGATCCTCCAGCGACATCGGGGGTGGATGTCCGATGAGGCCCTCCAGGACCTGGGCGGACTGCTGCAGATGAGCACGGCCGAGCTGGATAGCGTGGCCACCTTCTACAACCTGGTCTTTCGGAAGCAGGTGGGCAAACACGTCATCCTGATCTGCAACAGCGTTAGCTGCTGGGTCATGGGCTATCCCGGTCTCCGGGAGCATCTGAGCCTGCGCCTCGGCATCGACCTGGGACAGACCACGGCCGACGGTCGCTACACCCTGCTGCCCATCGTGTGCCTGGGGGACTGCGACCATGCGCCGGCCATGATGGTGGACGACCAGCTCTATGGGGATCTGACGCCGGAGAAGATAGATGCGATCCTGGAGGAGTACAGGTAGTGAAACGTTTGCTTCCCGAGGTTTCCAGGCAACGCTGATGGAGCGACCTCTCACGAAGAACATGCGGCCCGGCGAGGAGCCGCTGGATGTGCGGGGATACGAGCGAGCCGGCGGCTACCAGGCCGTGCGGAAGGCTCTGGCCACCATGGCACCCCTGGAGGTGCAGCAGCTGGTCAAGGACTCCAACCTGCGGGGCCGGGGCGGGGCCGGCTTCCCCACGGGGGTGAAGTGGAGCGTCGTGCCCATGGGAGAGGACGCCCCGCGCCCCAGGTATCTGGTGGCCAACGCGGACGAGATGGAGCCCGGCACCTTCAAGGACCGGCTGTTGATGGAGGGAGACCCCCACCAACTGGTGGAGGGGATGATCGTCGCGGCATACGCCATCCAGGCGGAGGTGGCCTACATCTTCCTGCGGGGCGAGTACGTCCTGGCGACGGAGAGGCTTGCCAGGGCGATCGCCGAGGCCTACGACGCAGGCTACCTGGGAAGGAACATCCTCGGCCACGGCTACAGCTTGGATCTCTACCTCCACGCCAGCGCCGGTCGCTACATTTGCGGCGAGGAGAGCGCGCTGCTGAACTCCCTGGAGGGCAGACGGGCCATACCCCGGGCCAGGCCCCCCTTCCCCCAGGTGAGCGGCCTTTGGGGGAAGCCCACCATCGTGAACAACGTGGAGACCCTGTGCAGCGTGCCCCACATCGTCAACAACGGGGCCG
>JAMCTB010000059.1:6511-10991 GCA_023380955.1 Chloroflexota bacterium
CATCTCGTCCGCGTTGGCCACCAGGTACAAGAGCCTGAGTCTCTCCCCCGACGGCGGGACGAAGATCTACGGGGTGAGCGGCAAGGTGAAGAGACCGGGAAGTTGGGAACTACCCATGGGGACCACCATCCGGGAGATCCTGGAGGAGCACGCGGGCGGCATGCGGGAGGGCCTCCAGTTTCGAGGGGTGCAGCCAGGAGGCGCTTCCACCGACTTTCTGACCGAACAGCACCTGGACGTGAAGATGGACTACGGCTCGGTGCAGGCGGTGGGAAGCCGGATGGGGACCGGCACCATGATCGTCCTGGACGACCGGAGCTGCCCGGTGGGGATGGTGCTGAACCTGGAGCAGTTCTTCGCCCAGGAGTCCTGCGGCTGGTGCACCCCCTGTCGGGAAGGGCTGCCCTGGGTGGCCAACCTGCTGGGAGCGATCGAAGGGGGGCAGGGGGAGCCGGAGGATCTGGACGAGCTGGCGGAGCAGTGCGTGCGGCTGGGGCCGGGTAACACCTTCTGCGCCCTGGCCCCGGGGGCGGTGGAGCCGCTCCAGAGCGCCCTGAAGTACTTCCGCGAGGACTTCGAGCGGCACATCAAGGAGAAACGATGCCCATGGAGATGAGGCAGAAGAGGGGCTACAGGTAATGGCGACGATCTACGTGGACAACCGGCCATACCAGGTGAAGGACGGACAGAACCTGCTCCAGGCCTGCCTCTCCCTGGGGTTCAACCTGCCCTACTTCTGCTGGCATCCCGCCATGCACTCCGTGGGGGCCTGCCGCCAGTGCGCCGTCAAGCAGTTCCGAGACGAGAAGGACACCCGGGGGCGCATCGTGATGGCCTGCACGACGCCGGCCACCGACGGCACTCGGATCTCCATCGACGATCCCGACGCGATGGCCTTCCGGGCCAGCGTCATCGAGTGGCTGATGGAGAACCACCCCCACGACTGCCCCGTCTGCGACGAGGGGAGCGAGTGCCACCTCCAGGATATGACGGTGATGACGGGCCACGTCCAGCGCCGCTACCGCTTCAAGAAGCGCACCTACCGCAACCAGGAGCTGGGTCCCTTCGTCAACCACGAGATGAACCGCTGCATCCAGTGCTATCGGTGCGTCCGCTTCTACGCCGATTACGCCGGAGGGCGTGATTTCGGCGTCTTCGCCTCCCACAACTGGGTCTACTTCGGCCGCTACGAGGACGGCACCCTGGAGAACGAGTTCAGCGGCAACCTGGTGGAGGTGTGCCCGACCGGCGTCTTCACCGATAAGAGCTTCAAGCGCCACTTCAGCCGCAAGTGGGACCTGCAGACGGCACCCTCGGTGTGCGTGAACTGCGGCCTGGGCTGCAACACCATCCCCGGCGAGCGGTACGGGGAGCTACGGGTGATCCGGAACCGCTACAACGGGCAGGTGAACGGCTACTTCCTGTGCGATCGGGGCCGCTACGGCTACGAGTTCGTCAACGGCGACCTTCGGATCCGCCAACCCCTGCTTCGTTCTTCCGGCGGGTCCAGGGCGCAGCGCCTGAAGTGGGGCGAAGGCGAGCGAGCGCAGCCTTCGCGGGTGTCCCCAGAACAATTCACACTCTCCAACACCCACGAAGTTGCGGAAAAGGAAGACGCCATTCGGCGCGTCGGGACCATACTGGCTGGGAGTGCGCGGGTGATCGGGATCGGATCGCCCCGCGCCTCCCTGGAATCCAACTTCGCCCTGCGGACCCTGGTGGGCCCCGACAACTTCTACCAGGGCATGGCGGATGGCGGCTCCCGCCTGGTCTCCACCCTGCTGGAGATATTGCGGAACGGGCCGGCCCCCTCGCCGTCGCTGGAGCAGATCAGATCCTCCGACGCCATGCTGGTGCTGGGGGAGGACGTCACCAACGTGGCGCCGGTGATGGCGCTGGCCCTTCGCCAGTCGGTCCGGCAGCAGCCGATGAAGATCCCCCAGAAGCTGGGCATCGCCCTCTGGCACGACGACGCCGTGCGGGAGGCCATCCAGCAGACGAAGGGCCCCTTCTTCCTGGCCACCACCTGCGGCACCAAGCTGGACGAGATAGCCACGCAAAGCTACTACGCGGCACCCGACGACGTAGCCCGCCTCGGCTTTGCCGTGGCAGCAGCCGTCGGCGGGCAGCGGCTACCCGCCGGATTGCCCGCGGAGGCGCGGAGCCTGGCCGGGACCATCGCCAAGGCGCTGATGGAGGCCGAACGGCCGCTGGTGGTCTCCGGCACCAGCAACGGCAGCGAGACGATCCTGCAGGCAGCCGCCAACGTGGCGTGGGCCCTCAGGACACAGGGTCGCCCGGCCTCCCTCTCCTTCACGGTGCCCGAGTGCAACAGCCTGGGGCTTGGCCTGATGGGTGGCAACAGCCTCGAGGCAGCCTTCCGGGCGGTGCAGGAGGGTGGGGTCGACGCCGTCATCGTCCTGGAGAACGACCTCTACCGCCGGGCCGATGCTTCCCAGGTGGACGGCTTCCTGGCGGCGGCGCGGCAGCTGATCGTCCTGGACCAACTGGCCAGCGGCACGGTCCGGAAGGCCGAGGTGGCGCTGCCGGCCGCCACCTTCGCCGAGGCCGACGGCACCCTGGTGAACAGCGAGGGGCGCGCCCAGCGCTTCTTCCAGCTCTTCGTGCCTCAAGGAGAGATCCAGGAAAGCTGGCGCTGGCTGCGGGACGCGATGGTGGCCGCCGGCCGGCGAGAGGTGGAGGGCTGGCGCAGTTTGGACGACGTCACCGCCGCCATGGTCGAGGCGATGCCCTTCTTCGCCCCCGTGGCGGAGATCGCGCCACCGGCCACCTTCCGGATCGCGGGGCAGAAGGTCGCCCGCCAGCACCAGCGCTTCAGCGGTCGCACCGCCATGACGGCCGACGTCGACGTGAGCGAGCCCAAGCCGCCGGAGGACCCCGACTCGACCCTGGTGTTCTCCATGGAGGGGTTCCAGGGACAGCCCCCCGCTGCCCTGATCCCCCGCTTCTGGGCGCCGGGCTGGAACTCGGTCCAGGCACTCAACAAGTTCCAGAGCGAGGTGGGGGGCCCGCTGGTGGGGGGCGACCCGGGCCGGCGGCTGATCGAGCCGGCGGCAGCCGAGGAAGCGGCCCCCTTCACGGAGCTGCCGCCTGCCTTCCAGCCTCGCCCCGGCCGGTGGCTGGCGGTGCCCCTCTACCACATCTTTGGATCGGAGGAGATGAGCATCCTGTCGCCCGGCGTGGCGGAGAGGGCGCCTCGCCCCTACCTGGCCTTGAACGTCGAGGAGGCCACAGCCCGAGGGCTGCAGGAGAGCCAGGAGGTGGAGCTGCCGCTGGGGGGCACTCCCCGGCGGCTCACCGTGAAGATCGTTCCCAGCCTGCCGGCGGGGGTCGCCGGTCTGCCCGTCGGGCTACCGGGCACGTTAGGGATTAGTCTGCCGGCGTGGATAGAAGCGATCCACGCGTCTTAGTGGCGTAGGGCGGGGTCTTGTCCCCCGCCGCCCGGTACTGGAATGCCAGGGCGGACTAAAACAGGATGAATAGGATTATGGTCTACAGGTAATCTCCCTGTCCTGATCATCATGTCTATTCTGTTTGTCCCGGCGGCGGGGGACAAGCCCCCGCCCTACCTGAGGAACGACGCACCAAATGGCCGAATAGAGGCAACGAAGGGCAACGGATAAGTGCTGAACGAGGTCGGGTACGCGCTGGTCGTGGTGTTCGGCGTCCTGGTAGTGGTGATCGCCGTCGCTGCCCTGCTGACCTGGTACGAGCGCCGGTTGCTGTCGGTGTGGCAGGACCGCTTCGGCCCCAACCGAGTCGGTCCCTTCGGGCTGCTGCAGGTGTTGGCCGACATGATCAAGCTGTTCACAAAAGAGGACTGGATCCCACCCTTCGCCGACAAGTTCGTCTTCGTGCTGGCCCCCGCCATCATCATGGTCGCGGTGCTGATGACCTTCGCGGTCATCCCCTTCGCCTCCTACATCCAGGTGGCGGACCTGAACATCGGGCTGCTCTTCTTCCTGGCGATGTCCTCCATGGGCGTCTACAGCGTGGTGCTGGGAGGGTGGGCCTCCAACAGCAAGTACCCCCTGCTGGGCGGCCTTCGAGGCTCCGCCCAGATGGTCAGCTACGAGGTGTTCATGGGGCTGTCGCTGATGGGCGTGGTCATCCAGACGGGCTCCTTCAGCCTGATGGATATCGTGAACGCCCAGACCCGGTACTGGTTCATCGGACCCCAGTTCTTCGGCTTCCTGGTGTTCCTGATCGCGGGCGCCGCCGAGACCCGCCGGTTGCCCTTCGACCTGCCCGAGGCCGATAGCGAGCTGACCGCGGGCTTCCACGCGGAGTACTCCGGCATGAAGTTCGGCATGTTCTTCGTCGGCGAGTATCTGGGCATCGCCCTGGTCTCGGCCATGATAACGGTGCTGTTCATGGGCGGATGGAAGGGGCCTCTGCTGCCCGAGCCCCTCTGGTTTGCCATCAAGAGCTTCTTATTCATCAGCTTCTTCATCCTGTT
>JAMCTB010000060.1 GCA_023380955.1 Chloroflexota bacterium
GGGCCTATAGCCGCCTCCAACTGCTGGACCTGGTGCAGGGGGAAGCCTTCGAGGGGTACGAGCGCACCATCGACGCCCACGTCAAGAACCTCAGACAAAAGATCGAGCCCGACCCCGGCCAGCCCATCTGCATCCTCACCGTCTACGGCGTGGGCTACAAGTTCGCGGAGTCCGCGGGTGGATAGCGCGGCCCTGGAGTTGCTCGCTGGGTTCGCCGTGGCCGCAATTCCCCCTGGGGTGGGCGGGCGTGGGCGAGTTCTTCACGGCCTTCGCGCAGCCCCTTCACAGGATCTTCACAGGGAAGTGGTACCATCAAAGGGACGTGATAATGGAAAGGACGGCTCTATGCGGGGAAGAGACATCGCTCTAGTGATAGGTCTGGTGGTTCTGGTCGTCCTGCTCTTCGGCCTGCTCGGCGGCGGGATGATGGGATATGGTTGGGGAGGGCCATGGGGAGGCTGGATGGGGCCGGGGATGATGGGTGGATTCGGCTTCGGCGGGGGCATCCTGATGCTCCTCTTCTGGGCACTGGTGATTGGCGGGGGCGTGCTTCTGGTTGTGCGTCTTGTAGGACAGAATCCGGCTCCGCTAGGTCCGGGCCAGCAGGGCTCCGGCAACAGGCCGCTCGACATCCTGCGGGAACGATATGCCAGGGGGGAGATTACCAAGGAGCAGTTCGACCAGATACGCAAAGATCTCGACTAGACCAAATGCAATCTTGCTCTTGACGGATACAGTATTCGTGCGCAGCATGGCTTTCAAGCTGGTGGCGGCTTTCGCGGTGGTCGCTCTGGTAGGGGTGCTGATCGTCGCCTTCCTCGCCAACCGCCTCACGTCCACCGCCTTCGGCAGTTACGTGGAGCAGGGGGTCCTCGCCCAGGATCAGAGGATCGCCGACTACATCGTCGGGCAGTACGCGGCCGGCGGGTGGCGAAGCGTCACGGCCATGCTGATGCCCGTCTCTCACTCGACAGGCACCCGGCTCGTCGTGGCGGACAACTCTGGCAAGGTCGTCGCCGACTCCTCGGGCCGGCTTACGAATGCCCCTGTCCCAAACCCCGCCCCCGGCCGGCAGGTACCCTTGAAAGCCGACGGGAAGCCCATCGGAACCCTCTACGTCGCCGAAAGCACCTCGGGTATGTCCGGCATGATGGGCCAGTGGGATATGATGGACGATGAAGAGATGATGGGCGGATGGGGGATGATGGGCAACCAGGGGTGGCGCGGTTGGATGGGAGGGCGATCCCCCGCTTCCCCTGGCGCCACCAGCCCCACGCCTCCTCCCAGTCCTACGTCCCCCTCTTCCGTGGCGAACAGCGGTGCAGCAAACACCAGCGCATCCAACACCAGTCCCGCGGAGCGTTACCTGGAAGCGGTGGGCCAGGCGACCTGGATCGCCGGGGGACTCGCCGTGCTGGTGGCCGTGCTCCTGGGTTTCTTCCTTAGCCGGCGCATCACCTCTCCACTGAACCGGCTCTCCCTCGCCGCCAACCGGGTCGCCTCGGGGGACTTCTCGCAGCGGGTGGAGGTCCGCTCGAAGGACGAGCTGGCCTCCCTCGCAGTTGCCTTCAACACGATGGCCGAAAGTCTGGCCAAGACCGAGGAGCAGAGGAAGAGGCTCTTCTCCGACATCGCCCACGAGCTGAAGACCCCCATCGCCGTCATCCAGGGGAACCTGGAGGCCATCGCCGACGGGGTGGCCAATCCAACGCCCGAGAGGATCGCCTCCCTGCAGGAGGAGACGGCGCTCCTGACCCGGCTCGTCACGGACTTGCGGGACCTGTCCCTGGCCGAATCTGGACAGCTCAAACTGCATCCTCAGCCGACGGACCTGAGGGAGCTGGTGAAGGGCGCCGTGGCTGGCGTACTGACCCAGGCAGGGGAGCGAGGGGTCGAGGTCGCGGCCGGCGCCGAAGATGGATTGCCTCCGGTCCTCGCCGATCCCGACCGGGTGGGCCAGGTGCTGCGCAACCTCATCGCCAACGCCCTGCGCTACACCTCGAGCGGAGGATCTATTCTGGTATCCGCGAGCCTAGACGGCCAGGCCGGTCCCTCGGCCAGGGGAGCCCGCTTTGCCCAGGTGAGTGTAGCCGACACCGGTTCGGGCATACCCCCGGAGGATCTGCCCCACATCTTCGACCGCTTCTACCGGGTTGACAAGTCGAGGAGCAGAACCAGCGGCGGCACGGGTCTCGGCCTCGCCGTGGTGAAGCAATTGGTGGAGGCCCACGGGGGCCGGGTCTGGGCCGAAAGCGAGCTGGGAAAGGGCACCGTCTTTCGTTTCACACTGCCGACGACTAGCCCCGTCAGGACGGTGTAGCTCAAACCACGGCCGCCGTCTACTCGCAGCCGACCGGAGTTGGGATCTTCACATTCTCCCCATCGGACCTTCGCGGGATGTTCACATTCTCCTGATAACCTGTGCCCTGACAGAACAGATCAAGACGCCTCGCGGCGTCAGACGGCAAGGAGGAGAGGTGCAATGAGGCGTAGGTTGGTTCTCTTGGGCACGGCGATAGCGGCGGCAGTGGCCCTGGTAGTTCTGGTGGGAAGCATGGCCTTCGCGCAGGTTCCTGGGGGATACGGGTACGGTTCCGGGGGTTACGGATACGGCACCGGCGGCTACGGGATGATGGGGCGCGGGATGATGGGCGGAGGAATGATGGAGGGCTACTACGGCCGGGGCTACCAGCAGGCTCTGAACAGCGGGAACGGCTACTACGGCCCGCAGCCTCAGGCTCCTAACGCCTCCCAGGGCTACTACGGATGGGGCCGTCCCATGGGCCCGGGCATGATGGGCGGCTACTACAGCGGCTGGGACTGGTAGAAGACTTCGGTCAAGAGGGACCTTCTCGAAGCTGGTCCCAATGAGCGGGCCTGATCGATTGCGCCGATCAGGCCCAACCCGCCCTACTTCTTGTCGGGCTTCACCCCGAGCAGACCGATGCGGTTCAGCATCAACAGCACCGACGCTGTCGAGGGGTTGGCATTCCCGCTCGTCAGACGACCTCGAACTGCCCCATCAGGCCGCGGTCCTCGTGCTCCAGGACGTGGCAATGGAAGACGTACGGTCCCGCGTAGTCGGTGAAGCGAGCGATGGCTCGCACCCGGCCCATCATGGGCGGGACTCGGAAGGTATCCTTCCAGCCCGCCTCTCCGGGGGATGGCGGGGCGCCATTCGTGTCCAGCACCTGCCACCTCACGTCGTGGATGTGCACCGGGTGCGCCATCATGGACATGTTGAAGAACTCCCACATCTCCGTCTCCCCTAGGCGCGGGCGGGCGTCGATCCGAGCCGGGTCGAAGGGCGCGCCATTCATTCCCCATGCCCCGTTGGGTCCCTGCATCAGAGTGAAGCGTCTCACCGCGGACGCCGAAGCCGGCGAGAGGCGCTCGATCGGTCGCAGGGTCCCCGGAACGGAGCTCTCGTCCGCCTCCCTGCGCACCACATCGAAGCGCATTAGGGCCCGCAGAGAGCCGGAGGCGAGCCGGTTGAGGAGGACGACGCGCTCCCCAGGTTCGTAGGGGGAGAAGTCCACGACGACGTCCACCCGCTCGCCGGGCGCGAGCAGGACCCAGGACCGGTTCACGGGCGCCGGTAGAAGGCCTCCCTCGGTCCCAACCTGGACAAACGGCCTGCCGGAGTCTAGCG
>JAMCTB010000061.1 GCA_023380955.1 Chloroflexota bacterium
CCCCGCGAAAGCGGGGATCCAGTCCTCGGTGTGATGGCGAGGTGCCCCCTGGATGCCCGCCTTCGCGGGCATGACGATGTCGACAAGCGCATTGCACTTGAGGAACGACGCACTTAGTGTATATCATGCGATTGCTGTTGTGTACTCTAACAGACTGGTAGGCGGCGCAGATGGGGAATGCGCGAAGTGGCCCCGGTGCTACGGAACGGCGACGTAGATTCTCTGGCAGGGAACTTGCGGCCACCAACTGCGACGTGCCTGGAATAAAGTGGGTCAAGGAAGTGGCAGATGGCTCAAGACGTAAGGACCTGGATTAGCGCCTTCTACACGACTCTGGAAAGCGGAGACCTGAACAGCCTCGACCAGTGGGTCTCCCCCAATTTCGTCGATTACAGCCAACCTCAGGGGTCTCTCGGTGGACTGGAGGGCTTTCGGCACTACTTCACCTCTCTCCGCGGGGCCTTCCCGGATCTGCGCCTCACGGTGGAGGACGTGCTGGTGGATGGCAGCAAGGTGGCGGTGCGAGTGACCGGTCGAGGAACCCAGACCGGGGAGTACATGGGCATTCAGCCGACGGGCAGGCGGGTCGTTGTGCCTTTCATTGACATCATGCGTGTTGAAACCGACAGGATCGTGGAGCACTGGGGGGCGCAGGACCTCTTCGGCCTGATGCGAGACCTGGGGATGCTCTCTCTACCAGGGAAGGCTCAAGCGGCCTGAACTAAGGCCGAGGTGGGACCATCGTCATCCCCGCTCCACCCAGTCATCCCCGCGAAAGCGGGGATCCATTGCCCACACCCGAAGCGTGGATTCCCGCCTTATCCTTCCGTCATCCCCGCGGAGGCGGGGATCCATCGTCCCGGGACCCCTGGATTCCCGCCTGCGCGGGAATGACGGTAATCCGCCTGCGCGGGAATGACGGTGATCCGCCTGCGCGGGAATGACGGTGATCCGCCTGCGCGGGAATGACAGTTACCAGCACGCCCACATACTTCGTGGGCAAACCATGTAGATTCCACCTTGGTTTCACTTTAGGAGGGAAGGGTACAGAGGCTTGTGTGTTTCAACGGACCAACGCCGGAGCGATCTTCGGCGAGGGCTGTTCATCGAGGGCGTCACCATCGCGTGGATGGTGATCGAAGCGGCGGTCGCTCTCGAGGTTGGGGTGACGGCGCGAAGCGGCGCCGCCCTGGCCTTCGGCCTGGACAGCGTGATCGAGCTTGCCTCGGCCGGAGTTCTCGTTTGGCGGCTTCGTGCAGAGTTCGGCGAGGCGACGGAAGCCGAGATCGAGGCCACGGAACGACGCGCGGGGCGCCTCGTTGGCGGGGCGCTCCTGGTCCTGGCCGGCTACGTGGTGCTGCAATCCGCCGCCACGCTTCTCCTGGGCATCCGGCCCGAGGCGAGCCTCCTCGGTATCGGGCTGGCCGTGGCAGCTGTGATCGCGATGCCTATCCTGGCGCGGATCAAGCGGAACGTCGCTACCGCAATTGGGTCCGCGGCCCTTCGAGGAGACGCGGCATGCAGCATCACCTGCGCTTACATGGCCGCGGCGCTCCTGGTTGGCCTTGCCCTGAACGCCCTGTTCGGTTGGTGGTGGGCAGACCCGATCTCCGCCCTGGGGATCGTATATTTCCTGGTTCGTGAGGGCAGGGAGTCTTGGAGCGGCGAGGAGTGCTGCGATGACTGCTCGGTTCAGGAAGCGCAGGCGGAGCCGATCCAGGCGGGCATCGAGCACCGTTCGAACGAGGTCGATCAGGACATCGGGTCAGGCGGGGAACGGTTCACGCCGTCGGGCAAAGACTAGACAGAATCAGCCGCTTTGTCCAATCACGACCGATGAACTACCCCCGGACCGAGGTACAGTTCCACTGAGCAGACTGGGACGACCGAGCCACGGAATCACACCGCAGGGTCGCCGAATCGCTTGAGGGCATCCAGAATCTCGATGCCGGCGAGCCCCCATCCGCGGCATAATCGGCGGCGATGCCCTCCGCCAGGTGCTCCGTCGTCACAGTTGTATCGAGGAAGCGAATGTATAGCGCATCTACCTCGGCATCGTAGGCTATTCGCATTGGAGCAGTCTCCCCTCAGAATCAGAAGTAGTAGACGTACACGGTCACTACCACGATCTCATCGGCCTCCTCCACGAAGATCGGCCGGACCTGCTTTGTAAACCAAGGCCAAGGTGAGTCCCATCGTCATCCCCGCTCCCCCCCGTCATCCCCGCGAAAGCGGGGATCCATCGTCCCGGGACCCCTGGATTCCCGCCTGCGCGGGAATGACGGTGACCCGCCTGCGCGGGAATGACGGCTCCCAACACGCTCACATACTTCGCGTGGAAAACCATGTAGATTCCACCTTGGGTTCACTTTAGTACGGTACAGGTGAGAAACGCGTGAAGTGGCCTCAGTGCTACGGAATGGCGACGTATTCGGCTGTGGCTTGAGAGGCAGGGACAGGTAAGCCATCCTCCAGCAATCCCTGAACGTGCATCTGGATCGCCTCGTACATGTTGCGCTCGGCTTCCTCGCGCGTATCGCCCGTGGCCACACATCCTGGCAAGTCCGGCGAATAGGCCGAGTAGTTCGCGCCCGCCTTCTCAATTACGACCAGGAAACGATGCATTCTCACCTTTTCTGCACGACCAAGTACCACCCATTGGCTTCGATGAGCCTGACGGCATCGCGTACTTGCACGCTGCCGCCTCCGACGGAGCCAATTATACCGCGCCCCTGACCAATGGCCACTGATTCGGGGTTCGAATACTCATGGAACAGGCGAGTGTATTGCCGATGCCGTCGATCGAGGGCTGGTGGAAGCGGCACAGAGGGTCGGGTTGGACGCGGCTTGGGCAATGCTGGCCCGGCTCCACTCACTGCGATCACAGACCGTCGAACCGCTACGGGTGAAGCCGGCAGGGGACAGCACAAAATAGGCTGGACGCGCTACCGAAACCGTTAGATCGACAGTTTCACAGGGGGTAACAGGCAGCCTTGCAGCTGGCCCAAGGGTAGGCCAAACCCGAACCGGACACGGACTGTCAGACTAAGAAGGCTTATGTGTAGGGCTCATATCTTGACTTCGCCACCACTATCAAGAGCCAGCCTCGCATGGAGACGAAGCTGGCTCCAATAGCGACGACCTGCAAACCTCGTGGAACCACTAACTAGTGCTACTAGGCTGCGACCTCAGATCGCGAATTCGAGAGGTTCAGGGCGTCCGACTCCAACACTGTGGCTTTTCCCTGCGGCCCGAGAGTCCCACTGGTGCTTGAGTTGGCCCCGATCGACACTGTCACGCTGGGCCGTGACTCCATCCTCATGTGCAACCCGCTCTTGATTGCCTCGCGAAGGACCTGGGATATCGTCTTGCCCGTCTCCTGACTGATGGATTCAATCTCGGAGAGTTCTTCGAGCGACAATCGAACGGCTACCACCGACGTTCCTCCCCGGGACTTGGACTTGGCCACCGAGGTCACATCCTCTCCCAAAGTGAACTCCTCGTTCTCACCGATGGTCATCATCGCTTCTCCAAATATCTATTTATGTGATGAGTGTTGGCCTCGAAGGCGGTCTTCGGGCGCCAAACACCGTGATTCTCCGTTGGCTCCACAGGAACGCATAGAATACGTCCCTCGAAGGTGGGACCAACCATGACAAGAGGCGCCCGACCGGGACGCGAGTCCCCATTCATATAATACTTCGGCACATTCGCATGGACCTGAAGTATTTCGGTAAGCGACACCGCGTGTTTACCAAAGAACGAGCGCTCGGCGAGGTGCTTTCGGAACTGGTCATCCAACTCGAGTTCATCTACCCGCCCGTGCTTCGAAAAGAACCCCTCGAGATCCTCGGCCAATTCTAGCCCTCTTGCCCTGAATTATTGGTTGCAGTAAACTATAGGGCATGATGTAAACATTGTAAACATGGTGGTGGAAAGATGGGTGATTTGCCGGAACAACTCGCGATAGATTTCGTGATTTTAGCCGACAGGGTCGAGGCAATCAACGGCAAGCTCTACATGATGGGAGGGGGATGGGACCAATTACATGTTGCGGACTTCGGTCGGCCGGTAGGAATCGGGTTCGCCATAGGTATTCTCGTTCCCTGGAGCGAGACGAATGTGGAGCATCCGGTCCGCGTTTGGGTGGAAAACGAGGACGGGACTCGAATCCCGCCTGGGATCGATGCCGGGATTAGCATGGGTCGCCCACCACATGCGGTTCCTGGGCAGTCGTTCCGAGCCCTGCTCGCCATAAACGGGTCCTGGACGCTACCTCAGGCAGGGAGCTATAGGATTATGGTCACGGTCGGCCCAACCGAAGCGAAGCGGACAGTCTTTCACGCTATCGGCGCACAGATGCTCTTGCAGCCTCCTCGTTAGGGTTGAAGTCCTTCGTGCCGACGAAATGTATGGCCGCCCTGGGCTCATTATCGGCGATATCATCGGGCAAATTGCTCACGCTCAGCTTGTCATCGGTGACAGCACACCAGCAAACCCGAGCGTGTACTTCGAGGTCGGGTATGCCTTGGCGATGCAGAAACCTATCATCTTGCTAGCGAAGAGAGGTTCGTATCGCTCCGGGTTGAGCGACGGAGAATTGCCAGGTCATCGCGTCAGGCGCGCCCTGGTTCAGTGCTTGTCTTCGGTTGCGTGCGCGGTTCCCTGTTCTGCGGCCCGCTCCAGATTTAGCGCCAGCAGCCTCTCCAGGATCTCCTCGTCGTTCAGGTCATGGAGCCAACCGTAGGCATCGAGGACCCACGCGCGATCGCTCCACGCCATGAAGACGTCGTCCGTAGCCTTGATTCGATCATAGCATTGACCACTGGCCGCCATGCAGTCAGGAGGCTTTGACCACGCCCTGGGCTGCCCGCAGGTCCGCCACCGCCTGGCGGAACACCACCTGCTTGATGTAGGTCTGATAGGGAACCCCGGCCAGGGCGGCCGCCCGCTTGACCGTGTCAACCTGGAGCTTGCCCCAGCGGAAGTTAACGCGAGTCTCCTCGATCTCCCGATCTGCCTGCTCGATCAGGGCTCGAGCCCTCATGTCCACCTCGGGTGGCAGTTCTTCATCCGGCAGTTCCTCGTAGTCTCGTCGCTTTGCCCTCATCGGATTCCTCTCACAGAGTGAAGCAGGTGATCACCAGCGCCTTCTTCCCTTCCTCCAACCAGGTCCAGTACAACATGTGGGACGTCGACTAAGACTCCCACCGCTGATGTTCTTCGTTCCACTCGTCGTGCCGATCGGGATCGAAGAAGACATCCAGGGCGTCATCTCGGATCAAATCTATCCTCAATCCATATGTGGCACATGTCAATACTAGCGGTGTTTCCAAAGGGTAGGCTCAGAGATGAATTGGGAATGGAGGCCTATTCGCGGGAGACGGCAAAGGCAAAGTGGATGGGCTTGGACGAAGATGGTTGCTGGGCGTGCTCCGCAGCGATCGAGCCGGGGAACGAAGCCGAGCAGCAGTCGATGCACCCACAGTGGACCAGTTAGGAGTAGCTGGGCTTCGGGATCACGCTGCGTGATCGGGCTTAGTCAGCGCGATCTCCTCCAGAATGACTCGCCTGAAAACCTCAGGGTCGCTGAAGCGCTTGAGGGCATCCAGGATCTCGATGCCGGCAAGCCTCCCATCCGCGGCGTAATCGGCGGCGATGCCCCGGCCTAGCAAACGAGGGAAACGGGAGGACGCGAAGTGGTCCCAGTGCTACGGAATGGCGACGTATTCGGCGATGGCTTGAGAGGCAGGGACGGGTAAGCCATCCTCCAGTAATCCCTGAACGTGCATGCGGATGGCCTCGTACATGTTGCGCTCCGCTTCCTCGCGCGTATCGCCTGTGGCCACACATCCTAGCAAGTCCGGCGAATATGCCGAGTAGTTCGCGCCCGCCTTCTCAATTACGACCAGGAAACGATGCATTCTCACCTCTCCTTAAGCTGAGCCTGCCTGAAGATGCTATTTAGCGTACCTTCCGCCAGATCGTGACTTGGGTGCCCGGCGACGGTGACCCTACCGGATTTGACTGGATGCTTGTACTGACGGTGGCTCCCCTTCTGGACGACCAAGTACCACCCATCGGCTTCGATGAGCTTGATCGCATCACGCACTTTCACGCTGCCGCCTCCGACAGAGCCGATTATACCGCACAACTGACTAACGGCTGGTGCTTCCGGGGGTTGGCGTGTCCAAAGAGCATGCGAGTGTATCGGCGATGCCGTCGATCAGGGACTGGTGGGAGCGGCGAAGACAGCTGAATTGAACGCGGCACGGGCAGCGCCACTTACCGCAGGGGTGGGGTGCTGATCTCAGTGGGGCATGCGACTGGGCAGTGGGTGTCCGGGACCAGAGTCGTGGCTCGGCGCGATGCTGCAGGGACCGGCGCCGGGACTGAGCCCGATGGTGGCCACGAGAACTATGGATTCCATCGGCTCACGTCAGTTTGATTCTCGCCTTTGAGCACTTCTGCATCAGGTAACTCACGAATGCCGAGCATGAGACTAACATGAACTGGGCGTCCTCGAAGTCCAGCGTAGACTCTTCCATTAGGGAGTGCCGGATTCCGTCTGCATCGTTGGTGTAGCTGTACAGCTTGTCGAATCCGACCCTCAAGGCTCCATGCATAGGGACTGTCTTCTCGACCCTTTCTAATGCAGCTCCCAACGTCGCCTTGGGCGTGCCCGCGATCAGCCTGCAGAGCGACTCGACGGCGCTGATCGACTCTTTGACCGAGTTCCTGTAGTCTGGATTCTTTCTGTCGGAGAGGCGCCTCAAAGCTGTCTCCAGGTGGGTGTGAACGGGAGTGAGAGGCATCGTCCTGGCAAACGCCGCCTCTACGGAAGCTATCTGCTCGCCGGATGTAATCGGAGCAATGACGTTGCCGATGAAGCGATAGCCGGAGAGCTCCTGCTTCAGGACGGCATTGCACTGTCCCATGAATCCGGCCTTCATGGTGGGTGAGTTGTCATGTGCAGCGATGAACTCAACGAAGTCGTACGCCTTATTCCAGGGGCACCCGAAGAAGTACGTCCTGAGCTCGCCATATGCGGCAGACCAATCGGAGGGCATCAGGTCCAGGGGACGCTTGAAGAAATCCCTCCACAGCGGTATCAAGACCGCCTGTGCATAGGCGCACCGAGTGTACTCGTACGCCATGAACACGTTTGACGGTGCCACGCGGGGCCAGCAAAGCTGTACCAAGGCATTCCACAGTCCATTTCTCAGGTCATCGTCCATGGATCCGAGCTGCAGGGTCTGTTTGGTCCGTTCGAAGCCGTGTCTCTGCGAGAACAACATGATTACCTCCTGGACATCCTTCCGGTGATGCATGCCCGCTGGAGCGCCATCGCCATGCAACAACCCGCTCCACTTGGCGAGTGCTCCGGTAACGTTTCACCAACAGGGGACGATACTACTTGCTATGGCCAGGATCAGGGGCGGCAATCCTACTCGCCGTTGGTCGACTCAGTTCCATCTTGTGTTGATGGCTTTTCTAGGCCAATCGTCGCGGTGCGAATACTGACCGGCCGAGCCGAACTCCCAATGCCGGGGTTCAGCGTAATCGAGTCAGCAACACACTTTGGAACTGAGCCGGTTCCTATCCGAAACAACCATTGACAAGCTGGTATAATATGCATGGTGCCCCGGGGGAGATTCAAACTCCCGACAGAAGGCTTAGCGGGCCCTTCCTCTATTCACTGAGGTACCGGGGCGCTGATGCGGCGGCGGATCGAACGACTTTGCGGGAGGACGATCCGCCGCTTCTTCATGACACTTGCTGACTACTGCTCACCCCCTTCAAGCTGTCCGTTCTCGCCGGCTGTCGAGCCATCTTGGCCGGTCCAGCGCCAGGTCCTGGGGCCAACCTTCTCCACCGGCACACCGGCTTTCCGAAGAGAGTAGGCCTGCAGATCTGCCATTCCCTGTGGGTTCTGCCCGCCAACGTCGCACCCCATGTTGTGGAGGCGCAGGAGGATCTCGCGAGTGTGGAGAGGCTCGCCGCGAGCCTCTTGTAGCACTCTCTGCACCTGACTCCGTATGCTCCGTGCCTCCCGGAATGTACTCCCATGCCTGACCTCAAGCGCTGGAAGGACTGGCTGATGCGCGGAAGGTAGCACCGGCTTCGCATTCAGTCGCAACCATCCTTCGTAGCCTCTGAGAAGGGATTCTAAGACCGCGTGCTCCTCTTCGTTCCTGTCAAGCTCTGCCTGCACCTCCTTCAGATGCTCGCGAACCGTTCGCTCATCCATCCCAGCTCCTCCTCTCAGCCCCTTGACAGCGCGCGCCTGTAAAACTAAGATACTGGACGTAACTAGCCGCAGATGGGCGCGGGGCGCGGAATACAATCCAAGCTCCGTATGTCCAAAGGGACCTAGTTCGCGAGGCTGGGCGATGCTTTCCAGGGCGAGCCCAGCCTCAGCTTTTCTTTAGAGTAGATGCTAAACCCGTCCCCGCCATCTTGTCAAGCCCCCGTAAAGAGTTTTGCCCCATCAGTTTTTCGGCAACACGTTCGCCATCTTACTATAACCAACGCCATGCCACGCCACGCCTCGTCTCGCAGTGGTGGCGTGGCATGGCGTGTGCCCATGTCTCGGACGTTAGGTGTACTGGGAACCCAGGGCCTCGCGGGCGGCGCCACCTGAGTGCCTGTGCCATCGAGGTGGCGGGCAGACCGGCTGAAGTGCTCGCAAATGAGTCGCTAGCCCATGGAGGTCTAGGTAGATCTGAGAATGACGGAGGCTGCCCACGTCTCCACTGGCGTCGGCGTCGCAGCACTTATGCGGATGCCGGCCGATTCTCGTGAAGGGGCATGCTTTGACCCTTCGACGTATAGGCATGGCGGCTCCTGTTCAGGCCTTGCCTCTCGCTGCCCTGGGAGGGTCCTCTGGCGCCCGATCCAGATTGAGCGCCAGCAGCCGTTCCAGGATCTCCTCGTCGTTCAGGTCGTGGGGCCAGCCGTAGGCGTCGAGGACGGCGCGGTCGAGGCGCTCGTGGGCCTGGGCGAGCCACGTCGGGCGCTGGTTGTACAGGTTGGTGAGGGTGCGGTCCTTCAGCTGCGCCTCGGTCGCGCCTTCCGGGTTGAGCCACCGGTCGCGCTTCTCCACCAGGTCGCGGGCGGCGGCGGCGATGGCCTCGACGCGCGGGTCCCCACCGGGCTCCTTGCCCGGCGGCCAGGGGAAAGGGTAGGTCTCGAAAGTGGTGGTTGGCGTATAGCGAAAGCCGCTCTCCGCTTCGCGGACCTGTGTGCCCATCCGCCTGGCCCACAGTTCGTGGGGCTTGGAGTGCAGGACGCCCAGGAAATATTCATCGTCTCGCGCAATAGCGACTACCTGTCCATCGGGAAGCACATTGGAAGCAATGAAAACGAAAAGGCGGTGCTTCGCTACTCGCGGGGTTGCGATATACCGCGTCACTCTGCCCACTGCGGCTCGCAGGTCTGGAGCGGGCCGCGCATGCAGCCACCATCGTGTTCGCTCGAGGGGGTTGCGGACCTTATCTCTGTCCGGCTTCACGTTCTTTCGAACATACTCGAAAGGGCACTCATAGAGCGCGGCTTCGTGCTCAGGCATGTCCAACCCGAAGTCGATAATCCACATCCCACGAGGGCGGCGAGTGAGGTCAAGGCCATTGATCCATGGTCGGAGTACCCTGCCGTTTGTCTCTCCGTTAGGATTACTGGGTTTCCTGAGCATATCCGCTGCTACGGACTCTGGAATGTCGAAGCTTCCCTTCTTCATGCCTCCGATGAACGCGAGACCCGCGTTCTCCGGAAGAGACCGCGCCTGAGTGAGGTCCACGTCCCCTCGAAGATCCGCCGTAATAGTGGAGACAGGGAGGCCGTTTAGGTGCCGGGTTGCCTCGGTCCCGTCGTCGAAGCCGACTATGGCAACGTGCACAGCCGCCCCGTCGAGGATCCATGGGCGATCACTCCAGGCAAGGAAAATGTCGCCGTCCTCCTTGATCCGCTCCAATACCGTCCGATTAGTGCCGCCCCGAATCCCTTGTGTGGCTAACAGCCCGGCTCGACTTGCTTTCCCCTGAAAGATCAAAGCGCGTGTCCGCTCAAACCAGTAAGTGACGAGGTCGGCACCCCCTGGCACACGTCCCTGAAAAAGTGATCGCAGTTCTTCTACGTACTTGTCTCCAAGTTCCTTCCGCATCTTCTTGTCGCCCAGGAACGGCGGGTTACCGATGATCACGTCGGCGTCGGGCCACTCGGGCTCCGCCGGCCGCCCTTCCGAGTCGTACGACATGATGGCGTCCATCTGGAGGACGGTGTCCAGCGGTCTGAGGATGGGGCGCTCCTCCACGGGAAAGGCATTGTCGCGCATCCACTGGAGGTAGCCGATCCAGATGACGATCTGGGCCAGCTCATGGGCGTAGGGATTGATCTCGATGCCGTGAAGCTGCGACGGGCTGACGCGGGGAGACCACACCTCCAGGCCGTTGGCAGCGGCCCAGGCGATAGCCTCCTTCTCCAGCCCCAGCAGCTGCTTCAGGGCAACGTAGAGGAAGTTGCCGCTGCCGCACGCGGGGTCGAGCACGCGAACCCCGGCCAGCCGGCGGGAGAACTTCTCCAGAAGGAGCTGGGCCTCCTTGCCTTTTCCGGCTTCCGTCAGCGGAGCGAGCTTCGTCTGAAGCACCTCCCACTCCCCGCGGAGCGGGGCCATCAGCACGGGCTCGACGATCTCCATGATGTCCGCTCGGGAGGTGTAGTGAGCGCCCAGCTGCGATCGCTTGTCCGGATCCAGACTGCGCTCGAAGAGGGTGCCGAAGACGGCAGGCTCCACCCCCGCCCAATCCATCCTGCATGCCCGGGAGAGCCGGTCCATGGCGTCGGAGGCCAGCTCTATAGCCGAGTCGTCGGAGAAGAGGCCGCCGTCGAAGTAGGGGATGTCCTCCAACAGGAAGGAGCCGCCCGTGGACATGGCCCTGAACAGCTCGCGCAGGTGAGTCGTAAAGTCGGTGGCCCGGGCGTGTGTTCGGTCCACCAGCTGGGTGAATACGTGGTTGGGCAGGAGGCCCACGTCCTGAGCGAAGAGGCAGAAGAGTAGCTTCATAAGGAAGCGAGCGGCTTCCTCCGGCGTGCTGCCGTAGCTCCGCATGCTCTCGGACAGCAGCGCAAACTGGGCAGCGACCTCCTCCGTGACCTGGGAGGTCGTGCGGTCCGGCTGGAGCCTGTCCGGGTCCGTGAAAAGGGCCCGCAGCATTTCGAGGGGCGATAGTGTGCTTCCGGGAACCGGCGAGCCGCTGGCCATATCCGACAGGTCGAAGCGGTAGGTGCGCGTGGGGGTGTCGTTGAAGTTGGTGTGGATCTCGAATCGGTTGAAGTCGCACGCCACCAGCAGCTTGGGGTTCTCCAGGTCGTCCCTGTACAGCTGGAGCTGTCTATATGCGGCGTCCAGGTTCTTGCGCTTCCCCTTGTACTCCCAGGCGAAGCGGCCTCTCAACCAGACGTCCGCGAAACCCTCGCCGCCGCTGCTCTTGGTGACGCCTTTTTCAAATGTGTAGGACTCGCCGGTCGGATCGGCCTCGGTAGGAGTGGGCTGGCCCAGAAGCCGGCAGAGGTCGATGAAGTGGGACTGGGCAGCGCTTCGCTCGGTGAGGGTGGATCTCTGCCACCTGGCGATGAACTGGGGGAGGGACGGCGACGACATAGCTCCTCCTCGGCAGGGTGAACGTGTCATCCTGAGCGCCAGCGAAGGATCTCTCCGTGGTCGGAAAGCAGGCCTTGGGAGAACCAAGCCCAACCCGCTAAAGGCCCTTAACGACTTGATTGGGTAGTCGACTGGGTCCCTCCGCGTAGGAGCCGCCTCCCGGCGGCGATGGTCCGTGTGGCCGACGAGGACGCTCGCCGGCAGGAGCCGGCTCCTACGAGAGCCAAATGCGGGCCCATTACCCAATCGAGCTGTTAAGTCCCATAAGCGTCGATTCCACGTGTCCGACGAGCCGGCAGCGGCTTAAAGTGAACGACATTGGACTTGGGAGCCTGGGTTGAGACAACCCAGGCGGGTGGCGGGGCACAGGGCCCCGCCCTACGTGCAGGGTGAGTTGCCTACACAGAGGCCGGATCTTCCTCGCCGTCGTCGGCGTTATCGGCCGGCGAGGCCGCTGCCTCTTCCTCTTGGTCGTCGTCCGCCGAAAGCGCCGCCTCCTCCACCACGCCCGCGGGGCTCGGGGCTTCTGCCGTCCCCTTGGCGGAGCTGCCGTTGCCGTTGGCAAAGGAGATAGAGGCCACGCGATCGTTCTCCCTGAGGTTCATCACGTTTACGCCCTGCGCGCTCCGGCCAAGGCAGGAGATCAGGTTGACAGGGGTCCGGATCACGAGACCGCCGGCGGAGATGATCAGCAGCTCCTCCGCTTCCTTCACGACCCTCGCGGCTGCCACAGGGCCGGTCTTGTCCGTGACCATGAGGGCCCTCACACCGCCGCCGCCGCGCCCATGGGCCGAGAACTCCTGCAGGGGCGTTCGCTTACCGAAGCCGTTGGCCGTGACCAGCAGCAGATCGCTGTCTGGAACCACGATATCCATGGCGATCACCCTGTCCCCGTCGTCCAGCCGCATCCCCCGGACGCCGCCACTCGTGCGGGAGGCAGCGCGCAGCTGCTTCTCGGTGAACCGTATGGCCTGGCCCTGCTCGGATACCAGCACCACCTCGGACCCCGCCCGGCAGTAGCGCACATGCACCAACTCATCGCCGTCCTCCAAAGACATCGCGATCAATCCGTTGGAGCGGACGGAGGAGAAGTCCCGCAATGGCGTCTTCTTGATCTCCCCTTTTCGGGTCGCCATGAGGAAGTAGTCGCCCGCCTCGAAGTTCGGCACCGCCACGACGGTGCTCACCGCCTCATTCGGATCCAGCGAGATCAGGTTGACCAGCGGAAGCCCCTTGGCCTGCCGTGCCGACTCAGGCACCTCGTGGGCGGTCAGGCGATAGACCTTCCCCTTGTCGGTGAAGAAGAGCAGGTTGTCGTGCGTATCGGCCACGAGCATGTGGCGGAGCGTGTCCTCCTCACGGAAGACCATCCCCTTGATGCCCTTCCCGCCGCGGCGTTGGGGCTGGTAGGTATCGCACGGCAGCCGCTTGGTATATCCACGGCTGCTGAGGGTGATCAGCACCTCCTGGTGCTCGATCAGATCCTCATCGCTGAAATTGCCGACCTCCGCCGCCACGATGCGGGTGCGACGCTCATCCCCGTACTTCTGCTTGAGCTCCAGCAGCTCGTCGCGGACCAGGTGAAGGATCTTGATCGGATTGGCCAGCAGATCCTCCAGGTAGGCGATGGTCCTGAGCACCTCGGCATACTCGTCCAGGATCTTCTGGCGCTCGAGTACCGCCAGGCGGCGGAGCTGCATATCCAGGATGGCCTTGGCCTGGATCTCGGTGATCCCGAACCTGGCGATCAGGTCGGGCTCCGGCGTCCGTGAGCTGCGGATCGTCTGGATAACCTCGTCCAGATTGTCCAGCGCGATCTTGAGGCCCTCCAGGATGTGGGCTCGGTCCTTTGCCTTGGCCAACTCGAACCTGGTTCGGCGAGTCAGAACCTCCTGCCGGTGCTCGAGGAAATGGGCGAGCAGCCTCTTCAGGGTGAGGACACGGGGCTGGCCGTCCACGAGCGCCAGCATGTTCATGCCGAAGGCCGACTGCATGGCCGTGTGCTTGTACAGCCGGTTCAGCACCGCCTGGGGCTTCGCGTCTCGCTTAACCTCGATGACGATCCGCATCCCCTGGCGGTCGGACTCGTCCCGCAGGTCCGAGATGCCCTCTATCTTCTTGTCCTTTACCAGCTCCGCGATCTTCTCGATGAGGTTGGCCTTGTTGATCTGGAAAGGTAGCTCGGTGACGATGATCTGGAAGCGGTTGCTCCTGCCCTCTTCGATGCGTGTCTTGGCGCGCAGAACGATCCGCCCGCGGCCGGTGGCGTAGGCCGTCTTGATCCCCTCAGTACCCAGGATCAGCGCACCAGTCGGAAAATCCGGGCCCTTGACGAAGTTGTACAACTCCTCGACCGGGGCCTCCGGGTTATCTATGATATAGATCAAGGCGTCCACAACCTCGTTCAGGTTGTGGGGCGGAATGTTGGTGGCCATACCCACCGCGATGCCCGCGGAGCCGTTGCAGATCAGGTTGGGGAACCTGGACGGCAGAACAACCGGCTCCTGCCGCGTGCCATCGTAGTTGGGCGTGAACTCGACGGTCTGCTTCTCGATGTCGGCCATCATCTCCACGGCCACCGCGGTCATCCTCGCCTCGGTGTACCTCATGGCAGCCGGCGGATCGCCGTCGATGGAACCGAAGTTCCCCTGCCCATCGATGAGGGGATAGCGCATGTTGAATGTCTGGGCCATTCGCACCAGGGTGGGATAAATGACTGCCTCGCCGTGGGGATGGTAGTTGCCAGACGTATCGCCCGCGATCTTGGCGCACTTCCTGTGAGGCCGGTTGGGTGCCAGGTTCAGGTCGTGCATCGCGACCAGGATGCGTCGCTGGGAGGGTTTGAGGCCGTCCCGGGCGTCGGGGAGAGCCCTGGACACGATCACGCTCATGGCGTAATCGAGGTAAGAGCTCTTCATCTCCTCTTCGACGTTTACAGGCCTAACGATTCCGATGTCCATCTCGCTACCTCGAGGTCAGTGGGCACTCGCCCGTGGGCTCAAGCAGCCGCGGGAGCCCGTCGATGCCGTCTGCGACAACGCAGGGAATGCCATAGTCCTGGATGATGAAGATCGCGCCGCCGGAGTGAGCCCGTTCGAGGATCTCAGCGAAGCCGTTCCGGACTTCGGCAGTCCAGAACCCCTTGGGGGCGTTAATTCTCATGCGTTAATTATACGACAAAAGCCCCAAGAACGCCAATTAGCGGGGCCGCAGATGCCATTGTGGATCAACCCAACTCGCGAACGCATCTCGGCATGCCCTCTTTCAATTCGCGTATAGCAATTCGCGATCGGCCGTCCAGGATCCCCCACAATCTGGAAGTCAGGCCTGGAACTTGCTGTACATGTGTAGTCGCGTCATTTTCTACGGCCTGCCCAGGCTCGTGAGGTCTCATGCTTAACGCTTCCTCGAACCGCATGTTCCCTATATCGCTAATCATCGCCGTCGCGGCCCTGACGGCCATGGTGCTTGTGGAAGCGCCGAGCTTCTCCAGTCCCTCCGTGCTCACAGCCGGCAATCCGATCGGCCAACAGGGGCCAGCGAATGGCAGTCAGCCGGCATCCACGGCGATCTCCGAGAAAGAGGCCCAGGACCTGATCTGGGCACTGCCAGAGGTGCAGGCATCCGCCAGGTACCTGCAGCAACACGGCGCCAAGCCAATCACGATCACAATGTCGACGCCGTCCCTATCGGCGAAGCCGGGAACCGCGGCGGCCGAGTATGTGATCCGTTTTGCCGAGGACCACGGCAGCTACGTGGTGCCCATCAACACCTTCGCGGTCGACGCCTACACAAAGCAGATCTACGTTTACGACGTCATCTCTGATAAGATGATCCCCCTGCAGGAATGGCGGAGTTCCAGATAGAGGTGTGACCGTGGCCCTGACGATTTCTGTATTCCCCTCGAGTTGGGGCTGGCTCGGGCTGGCCGTCTCGGAGAGAGGGCTCGCCGGCGTTATCCTCCCACAGCCGAGTGAGCAGACGGCCTGGGAGCGGATCCACATGGAGCATCCCGGAGAAACCCAGGTAGAAAGCGACCCGTGGCCGGCGGTACGAACGAGGCTCCTGGCATACCTCGAAGGCGATCCGTCCGACTTCTCCGACATCCCCCTCGACCTACCCGACCGACCGCCCTTCTGGCGAAAGGTCTGGGAGGCGTGCGCCCGCATTCCCTACGGCGAGACGCGCAGTTACGCGCAGCTGGCCGCTGAGGCCGGTTCCCCTCGGGCCTTTCGAGCCGTCGGCGGGGCGATGGCCGCAAATCCCATCCCCATCATCGTGCCGTGCCACCGCGTGGTCGGCAGCAACGGCAGCCTCGTGGGCTTCGGCGGTGGCCTGCCGCAGAAGAAGCGCATGCTGGAGATGGAAGCGGCAGCCGTGCGCGGTTAGAGCTCGAGGCCGCAGTACTATATAGCTATTGACTTCCAAGCATTGGCTCACTAGCATCTTCTTCTGCTAGGTTTGAGTTCCTCTTCTGAAAACCCGGGGCTGGAACCACGAAGACACGAAGACACCAAGACGCACAAGGAAGAATCTTCGTGAACCTTTGTGTCTTGGTGTCTTCGTGGTCGATTCTCTCCCGGCCGCGCGGGTGTTTTCATCCCCGATGGTGGCGGCGGGCTGCCGGGGCAACTGATATGAACTGATCTGAGCTGGCCCAGTGGAGGTAGTGTCGTGCGGCGCTTCATCCTCGCATCTACGATGGTCTTGATGTTGCTCAGCCTCTCGCCCGCGGTCTCCTTTGGCGCATCCAACACCTTCGAGTTCCATCTCGGCTTCAAGGCCCTGGCGGACCAGATCCCCGACGTCGTGGGACAGCCGCTGGAGAACGAGCACTACGGGGCCAACGGGGACTCCCTCCAGCAGACCACCACGGGCCTCATGGTCTGGCGCAAAGCCGACAACTGGACCGCCTTCACCAACGGAAGCATGACCTGGATCAACGGG